>CAYQTK010000148.1:0-11112 GCA_964420375.1 uncultured bacterium | reverse complement strand
TCCCGGCCCGTTCGCCGACCATGTCAGCATAGATTTACCGGTTTTCACATAAGGCATTGCTTATTGCTCCGTGATTAAAGAAGTTTTCGGGACGGACGTCTAAAAAATGGGGTAAGTTCTTTTTTTAATTTCTCTTGAAAAGACCGTGCGGGCGTTGTAACCTGATATGATGCCGACAAAAATAAGCGCTGTAATCGTTGCCGCGGGCAGGGGCGAGCGAATGGGTGACAGGGAGGTCCCCAAGCAGTATCTGGATTTGGGCGGCGTTCCCATGTTGGGATGGAGTGTTGCTGCGTTGTCCGGTTCGGAACTGATAGAAGAGCTTGTCATCGTTGCTTCAGAAGATTGGATTGGTGTAGCCCGCAAGATCGCTGAGCTGTATTGCGGGACATTACCACTCAATCTAGCTCCGGGTGGAAGACTCCGCCAGGACTCGGTGCGCGCCGGACTTGAGGCAGCCTCCCGACCTGACCTGGTCGTGATCCACGACGCTGCCCGACCTTTTGTAATCTCCGGCATGGCAGAGTGCGCACTGGACGCAGCGCAGCGGCACGGAGCTGCAACCGCTGCCCTTCAGACGTGGGACACCATCAAGCTGATTGACGAAGAGTCGGGCACGGGCAAGAACCTGCCCCGCCGGCTGGTGCGTATTATTCAGACTCCGCAGGCTTTCCGGGCGGACCTTTTGCGCGAGGCCCATGAAAAGGCCCGGCAGGACGACTACCAGGCCACAGACGACACCGAGCTGGTGGAAAGGCTGGGACACAAGCCTGAGATGATTGAAGGAAGTCCGTTGAACCTGAAGATAACCGATTTTGCCGACCTGGAGCTGGCGAGGTCGCTGGTCCAAGGCGGCGTGGTGTGTTTTCCGGGAGAGGCGGACAGGGGAAGACAATGAGCGGGGTCCGCATAGGACAGGGTTTTGACGCGCACCGTCTCGCAAAAGGCAGAAAGCTCATTATCGGCGGAGTTGATATCCCCTTTGAAAAGGGTCTTGCAGGTCACTCGGACGCTGACGTTCTTGTCCATGCGGTAATGGACGCTGTGTTGGGCGCGCTTTGCGCAGGAGACATCGGCGACATGTTCCCGCCTGACGATCCTTTATACAAGGACGCTCGCAGCACGGAGCTTGCTGCAAAGGTGGCCTCCCTGGCGGGGACAAGGGGACATAAAATCGTCCAGATCGATGCCACGGTCATCGCCCAGGATCCCCGCCTCAAAGAGTACGTGCCGGAAATGATAAAGAACCTGGAGGAGTGCTTTTCCGTGGCGGAAGAGGGCGTAGGCGTAAAGGCGACCACTACCGACAACATGGGCTTTACTGGCAGGGGCGAAGGGATAGCCGCGCTTGCGGTGGCACTTCTGGTGCGGGCCTGATTGGAAAAGGCGCGGAGACAGAGCGTAACAAAAAGGTCGCGACTTCCGTCGCTCGTACAAAAGCAAATGGACTCGGGAGATAAAAGGAGAGTTGTGAATGGTCCTGGAAGTATTTAATACATTGGGAAGCCGTAAGATGGAGATCGAGCCGTTGGAGCCGGGCCGGATAAAGATGTATGCCTGCGGTCCCACGGTGTATGATGACGGTCACATAGGCCATGCCCGTGCCGCGGTCATCTTTGATGTTGTGACGCGCTACCTTCGCTTTCGGGGTTACGATGTTGTTTACGTGCGCAACTACACCGACGTTGACGACAAGATAATCAACCGGGGCAATGAAGAGGGTCTCGGTTACCAGGAGGTTGCCGACATCTACACCCGGCAGTACGACGAGGACATCGGTAGATTGGGGTTGCAAGAGCCGGACTACAAGCCCAAGGTATCGGCGCACATTGACGACATCATCGAGATGGTGAAGACGCTGGTTGATAAGGGTTATGCATACGAAGCGGGCGGAAGCGTTTACTTCGAGGTGTCCAGGTTCGCGGGCTACGGCAAGCTGTCGGGCCGCGACCGGGAGGACATGGAAAACATCGCGCGCGTCGAGCACGACCCCCACAAGAAGGACGATCTCGATTTTGCGTTATGGAAGGCTGCCAAGGAAGGGGAGCCGTCGTGGGACTCGCCGTGGGGCAAAGGCAGGCCCGGCTGGCACATCGAGTGCTCGGTCATGAGCACCAGGTACCTGGGAAAAACATTCGACATCCACGGCGGGGGCAGGGACCTGATATTCCCTCATCACGAGAACGAAATCGCCCAGTCGGAGTGCGCCAATGACGCGGCCATGGCCAACTACTGGCTCCATAACGGCCACGTCACCAAGGACGGAGTGAAGATTTCCAAGTCGCTGGGGAACTTCATTCCCATGAAGGAGCTGTTCGAGACCTATGACCCGGAAGCTGTCAAGTTCTTTCTCTTCGGCGTGCACTACCGCTCGCCGCTGGACTTTACCGACGCCGAGCTCCGGCAGGCGGAGCGAAACATAGAGCGCTTCTACCAGGCCCTTCTCGCGGCAGACGGCCTGCCCGAAGAAGACGCGGAGCCGCTTTCCGAAGGTCCGTTGGCGGAGGCGGTGAACACCCTGGAAGAGAAGTTCATAACCGCCATGGACGACGATTTCAATACCGCGCGTGCCCTGGCCGCTTTCTTTGATTTTCTCCATCCTTTGAACCAGCACCTTGCCGACAAAAAAGGCAAGAAGAAAAAAGGCGGGAAAACCCTGGCCCGGCAGGCGGCACACCAGCTTCGCAAGACAGGAGAGGTCCTGGGCCTGTTCCAGCAGGACCCGGGAAATTATCTTGCGGCTGTTCGCGACCGGCGGGCACGGATCAAGAACCTGGACCCCGCCGAGGTCGAAGACAAAATCCAACAACGGACCGATGCCCGGAAGAGCAAGGACTTTGCCGAAGCCGACCGTATCCGGGACGAGCTTCAAGAAAAAGGCGTTGTCCTGGAAGACGCTCCGCAAGGCACGCTCTGGCGGGTTGAGATGTAAACCCGTCTACAATTCATCTTTATCACGGATGATTCTTTCCATGCCGATTGGTAATCGATATTTGACTTCATTGCCGTCCAAAACATGGAGCGAAAGCTGAAAGCCATATCACGCAAAGGCGAAGGCGCGAAGGATTCGGAATTTGTTTTTGATTTGGAATCAAATGTTAGAACCTCGGTAATGATGCGTACGAAAAGATGCTTTATGAATTTGAGGTTACTTGAAAAGTTCTGCCGGATGGTTATTCCTGTAAAAGATCAGAACGGCTTAATCTAGTTGAGTCTTTACTTTGCGACGCGCCTTTGCGTGAAATGAAATTCTATTTTGGACAAGAGTGATTTGACTTAAAGCCATGATGGACTTAAAATTAAATTTTCGAAAACATGAAGGTCAAGGAGAGACGGGGATGAGAACAAGAATCTTAGGGGGAATTCTGAGCGCTCTGGTGTGTTTTGCCCTTTTTTGCTGTAAACAGGAGAACAAGGAGTACTACAAAAACATCCTCTCCACTGTCAGGCAAAACGCGGAGGCCGCTGATAACGAGGATATAGAGGCTTATATTAAAACGCTGGATGAGGATTCTCCGGCTTTTGAACTCACCAAGAAGAATATGATCAAGTATTTTGAAAAGTTCGACCTTTCGATCAAGCTGGAAAACCTTGCGGTAAAAGAGGCAAGCGGTGAAGAAGCCAAGGTGGATTTTGTCCAGGTTACGAGGGGAGGCCCGGGTTCGGATTACAACGACCATCGAATGAAAGGCGTTCACTTACTCCGCAAAACGGATGAAAAGTGGAAAATTTACAAGACGGAAGTAAGGAACTTCGAATACCTGGGAGAGCCTCCACAGTAAAGCTTACTCTTCAACTGAAAGCTCACGAGTCCGCGGGGATCATGATGATAGTAAAATCGGTATTGGATGCAATAGGCAATACACCTATCTTGAATTTCAGCAGAATCACCGAGTTTAATATATATGCCAAGCTGGAGATGTTAAACCCCGGCGGTTCCATCAAGGACCGGGTGGCCAAGTACCTCATCCTGGAAGCGGAGAGCAACGGACAGCTTGACGCGGACACCCTTATCGTGGAGGCCAGTTCCGGAAACACCGGCATCGGCCTGGTCCTGGTAGGGGTGCAAAGGGGATACCGGGTGGTCATCGTAATGCCGGAGAACATGAGCGAGGAAAGAAAAAAGATCATCACCGCGCTTGGCGGAGAGATGATTCTTACCCCTGCGGACAAAAGCCTGGAAGGAGCGCTTGCGAAAGCATACGAGATAAAAAACTCCGAACCCAAGGCATGGATGCCTCACCAGTTCGAGAACCCCGGCAACCCCCTGGTACATTACCGGGAAACTGCAAAAGAGATATGGGAGCAGATGGAAGGAAACATCCATGCTTTTGTAGCAGGCGTGGGAAGCGGGGGAACCCTGCAGGGAGTTGGAAAGTTCTTAAAGGAGAAAGACCCCGACGTACTGGTGGTGGCTGTGGAACCCAAGAACTCCGCGGCACTCCTGGGACACGAACCGGGGCTGCACCAGATTCAAGGCATAGGAGACGGCTTCATACCAGCAGTACTGGACGTGGAAATGATCGACGACGTGATAACGGTTACCGACGATGACGCGGTTTATACGGCCAGAAAGCTGGCATGCGAAGAAGGGGTGCTGGTGGGAACCAGTTCCGGAGCTAATGTGTGGGCCTCAATCAAACTGGCTGAAAAAATCGGAGATCACCGAAGTATCGTTACCGTTCTTCCTGACCGGGCGGAGAGATATTTTTCCACCAGCCTGATATGATTTTTTCAATTGCTTGTATTTAAATTTCAATATAGGGCTTGCTTTTTTTTGCAATTTTTGTTATGATATTTTGCTATACAACGAGTTATCAGATTAGTTGTCAGGCTATTGGTTCCGGGTTCGAGAAGGCTTATATATATAAATACGAGGTTTGATGGAACTTCTAAGCCCGGTAATATATTAACTCCAAAAAACTTAAGGACAGGAAGTGCAATCATGAAGAACACAAAGAAGAAAGACCCGAAGACCTTGGGAGAACGCATCCGCTACTTGAGGGGAGACCTTACCCAGTCGGAGTTCGCGGATATCCTCCGGATCAAGCAGGCCATGGTAAGCAGGTATGAAGCTGACAAGGAGACCCCCTCTCCCAAAGTCCTGCTTCGTATCGCCCAGTTCTGCGGAAGACCCATGGAATGGCTTCTTACCGGTCAGGATTCCGTATCCTCTTCCTCGGGTGAAGACCAGGTCAAAAGAGTGGGAGCCAAAGCCACCCGGCACATGACAAGAGAGGACCTGGTGGAAGTGGCCTCCGGCTATATTAGGGATACCCATATCCCCGAAGCGGAAGAGTTCGCCGAAATGATGAAAGACTGTTTCCTGGACCGAAAGAAGATCAGAAAAGTACTCGACTTCTACAAGTACCTAAGGTTCGAGGAGAATGATCGACCGGGAAAATGAAATCATATCCATCGTGACATTTATACATGGTAAAATCGGTTTCCGGGATCCTCCCTTCTCTTTGCTGGATTTTTGTGCGTCATTCAAAAACTATGATTTGCAGCCTGCACAGATGCCGCAGGGCTTCAATGGAGAAATACTCAGCAAAGGCCCGGCCAAGATCATTCGCTACCGGGCGGGATCTAAACCGGCGACCAACCGGTTTGCCATAGGGCATGAGATAGGACACGGTTTTCTTCACGAAAACCAGGAGTTCCAGTGCAAGGTCAGCTCCAACTTCAGCATCTTCAAGCCCCCTGCAGGCGACGCCAGGGAATGGGAGGCTGACTTCTTCTCTGCTGAACTGCTGATGCCGCTGCCGGTTTTAAACCGGTTGCTGCCCGATCTCAACAAGCTCTCCGATAACGCGAAAAACCGCGAGCTCAACCGGATGGCGGACATCTTTGGAGTCACCAAGGCAACAATTAAAACCAGGTTTTCAGACCTCGACAAAATGCGGCAATGGGAGTACGAATACCTGTGACCAAAGTCATGGAAAACTTCCTGTGCCGAATGCAACTCCAGACCTCACTGCACCAGATACTGAAGAAAAAAGGTTATCAACAAGTCGCCACCTCCTGCATCCAGCCCCAAGCAGGACTCGATTCCCAAATCGATCCCTTTCTTGTGCACTACCGGCCCGCAATGGAGCCAAGAGTAGAGGAAGGCAATCTCTACCTGCACACTTCACCCGAGTTCGCCATGAAAAGGCTGCTCTCCCGCGGCATGAAAAACATCTACCAGATAGGACCGGTTTTTCGGCAGGGAGAGCTGGGACCACTTCATTCTCCCGAGTTCACCATGGCCGAGTGGTACCATAACGGCTGGACCTGGACCGAACTTATGCATGAAGTGGAACAGGTGATCATCGAGCTGGTTGGAAAGTCCCTGTCATTTCGAGACAGAACAGTGGAGCTCGCCCCCCCCTTTCCGCGCATCAGCGTGCTGGACGCCATGGAAGAGAAAGGCGTAAACACCGCGCAATGGGACAAGCTTTCGGACCCCGATTATGCCGAGGCTTTCTACCGGGCTTACGTGGACGCGCTCCAGCCGTGGCTCGACCAAAACAACGCGCTGTTCCTCGTAGACTTCCCCCAACAAAACGCGCTGCTCTCCAGGCTCCAGCCTCACCGACCTGAACTCGCCGAGCGCTTCGAGCTAATCATCTCCGGCGTCGAACTCGCCAACGGATGCACCGAACTTACCGACCCGGCTGAACATAAAAAGCGGTTCGAAAAAGAAAACGCTATAAGACAAAAGCTCGGCAAAGACCCCCTCCCTTTCCCTGAAAGACTCTTCCGGGACATACAAAAATTCGGCATGCCTCCTTGTGCAGGAGTGGCCTTGGGGGTCGATCGCCTCGCAATGCTCTACACCGCTGCGGAAAATATCGAACAGGTGCAGGCACACGGCTTTGCCGACTGACGTTCAGGACAACTTGAGGCCGGAAAACACGGTTCTTCCGAAGCTTTGGCTTTTGCTTACAAGTATTCCCCGAGTTTCGCAAGCCACTCCAGACCCGGCCTTGGGAACGGCCGCGATTTTATTGTAGGGCAGGCGCGCATCACGCGTCTACGGGTAATCCGTAACAGGCGTTCCATCACTTTCGGACCGAAGCTCAGCAAAACAAGCGTGCCCTACGCCGGCCTATGGACAGCCCGGTTTTTAACACTATCTTTCGTAAATCACTTCACTCCCCACTCGCGGTTGGGCTCCGGGCCCATCTCCAGGACGAGTTTCCCTCCTTTCACGATTTGAGAATGCTTGAGGAAAGGTTTGTCCAAAGGCTCGCCGTTCAAGCTCGCTTTTTGAATGTAGTAGTTCTCCGGCGACTGGTTTCTGGCCACTATCTCGAACGTGGTCTCGGCATACGGCTCGCCGATGTGGATTTTGACCCTGTCCCACAAGGGACTTCCCATTGCGTAGATCTCGGTGCCGGGTGTGACCGGGTAAAAGCCCATGGAGCTGAAGATGTACCACGCCGACATCTGGCCGCAGTCGTCGTTTCCGACCAGGCCGGCGGGCTTGTTTTTGTAGTACTTCTCGAGCGCCAGCCGGGCCTGCTTCTGCGTCTTCCAGGGACTCCCGCTGTAGTCGTAAAGATAGGGATAGTGATGCACCGGCTCGTTGGTGTGAGTGTAGCGATAGATGCGAAGGACCGGAACAAAGACCTTGTCCAGCTTGGACTCGAACTCCTCCTTGCCGCCCATCATCTCGATCATGCCGGGCACGTCCTGCATGGCGCAGAACATGTACCCCCACTTCACGCTCTCGGTGTAGCCCTTGTGTCCGGCCCACGAGCCGTCGGACTCCCGCGCCTGGAAGTAACCTTCGTTATAGAGGTTCTTGTAGTTTCTGCTCCGCTTCATTAACTTCTCGTAGTCCTCGGTCTCGCCCGCGGCCTTTGCCAGTCGGGCCACGCAAAAGTCGTCGTAGGCGAACTCGAGCGTCCGCGACACCGACTCCTCGGTCTTGTCCACCGGAACGTAGCCCAGCTTCTTGTACCAGTAAAGACCTCCCCGGGACTCGACGCTGGTCCACGGGTCACGGTCGCCCCACTTCTTGTGCCTGTCGCCGTCCGGCAAGACCATGGCGTTCTTTCGGGCCGCTTCATAAGCCTTTTCCAAATCAAAGTCGCGGATGCCCTTCACCCAGGCGTCGGCAAGCACGGAATCGGCATGCGAGCCGATCATGATGCCGGTGTAAGTGGGGTTCGGCCACTTGGGAAGCCATCCGCCTTGCTCATACATATTTATAAGACTTGTCATCATGTCGCCGACCCGGTCACCCGACGTAAGGATGAGAAGCGGATGCTCCGCCCGGAAGGTGTCCCACAGCGAGTAGTCGTTGTAAGCGACCCCCTCGTGCACCTTGTCGTCGAACGCGCTGTAGTATCGGCCGTACTCGGAGAAGATGCGGGGGTAAAGATGGGCGTGGTACATGCCGGTGTAGAAGTTGACCTTATCGTCGCGCGTGCCTCCCTCGACCTCGATGCGGCCCAGCTTGCGGTTCCAGGCAGCCCGGCCCTCCCTCTTCACCTTTTCGAGGTCCCAGTCGGGAATCTCCCTGCCGAGGTTCTCTCTTGCCTGGGCAAGGCTGATAAATGAAGTGCCGATCCGCGCCTGCACCGCCTCCGTTCCCTTCTCGAACTTCACGTATGCTCCCAGCTTGTCGCCTTTCGCTTGCGCAACATCCTCGATGAGCTCATCTCCCTTGTAAACACCGTAGCCGGTTATGGGCTTGTCGAATCGGACCACGAAGTAGCCCTTGAAGTCGGGAAGCGGCGGCCCGAGATGCGCGGAGTGCCGGTCGGCGTTGAAGCCGGTGACCTGGTTCTTGTCCGGGTCCACCTTGATGCTGCCTGCAAAGCCCTGGTCGCGGCTGGCGTCGATTATGACGTGGGCGGACTCTTCTTCCGGAAAGGTAAAGCGCATAATAGAGGACCGGACCGAAGCAGCCATCTCCGCCCGGATGTCTCCCATGTCCACCCGGTAATAATACGGCGTGGTGAGCTCGTCGTCGTGCGAGAAACGAATGTCCCGGTCTTTGAAGCCGTGCTCGACCTCGCCGTGGCCTGGCATGACCGACACGTAACCGTAATCGCCCATCCACACCGCGGGCTGATGTGTGCCCTGGAACCCCATGATGGAGTTGTCGCCGTAACGGTAAGGGCAGCCCCCGATCTTGTTCAGCCGCGTCATGGGAGTCCACTGAGTCATGCCGAACGGACGCGTCACTCCCGGAATCATTCCCCCGTAAAGGCTGGGCCCGATGCCGCCGTGGGTGCCGATATAAGGGTTCACGTAATCCACCGGCTCGGGGGCATGGACGGCGCCCATGCCGAAAACAAGTAAAAGCACCAACGTGATAATCGTCGCTTTCTTCATTCCATCCTCCCCGTAAGTTCCCGCCTGTCCTCTTGCAAGGCAGGACATTGTTTTTTACTTGCTATTATCATATCGGCCGTGATAGAGTCAATCGAAGACATAAGAGGAGGTTTATTATAATGGCTGGAAAAAGCTTGAACAAGGCCATGATCATCGGGAACCTGGGCAGGGACCCGGAAATCAGATATCTTCCCAGCGGCCAGGCAGTGGCCAATTTTACAGTTGCCACCAACGAGCGTTACCAGAACAAGGACGGCGAGTGGCAGGACAGGACGGAATGGCACCGGATAGTGATGTTCGGCAAGCAGGCGGAGACCGTGGGCCAGTACCTTTCCAAGGGCGACCGGGTATATATCGAGGGCAGGATTCAGACGAGGTCATGGGAGGGCAAAGACGGCCAGAAACGCTACACCACCGAGATCGTGGCCTTTAACATGATCATGCTTGGAGGAGGAGGCGGCGGCAGCAGCAGCGGCGGAGCCGGAGCCGGAGGCGGCGGCAAGCCCGATTACGAGCCCGATTATGATGAATCCCAGGCCCCGGCCGAGGACGACGTGCCCTTCTGATAGACTTTATTAAGCGGGGAAAACCCTCATGAAGAACTACTTTTTCATATCGGTTTTTTTATTGTCAATATTTATTGTGCCGCGCGGCGCGCGGGTGGACGCAGCTCCCCGAATGGATGTTTCTCCCTATCCTTCCTATACGGAAATGACGGACGAGATCAGGGGGCTTGCCCGGAAGTATCCCGACAAGGTGACCCTGTCGACTTACGGCAAAAGCGTTGAGGGCCGGGACCTGCTGGTCCTCCGTATAGGAGACGGCGACGACAAGCCCGCGGCATGGATCGGCGCGGTTATTCACGGCAACGAGTGGATCGGCAACCGGACCACCATGACCATCGCCCGAATGCTTGCAAAAGGAGACACTCCCCTTGCGCAAAAGGCGCTTTCCAGGATGAACTTTTATATCGCCCCTTGCCAGAACCCGGACGGCTACTATCGGACGTGGCAGGAGCCTTGCAAGGACGATAACCGTCCCTGCCGCAAGAACGCGCATGGTGTGGACTTAAACCGCAACTTCCCCCTGCCGGGCGAAGTGACCATACCCATAGACATGGCGGGCTCGCCTGACCCGGACTCCATCCACTATCGCGGACCGGAGCCCCTTTCCGAGCCGGAGACCCGGGCCGTTGACCGGTTTATAAAAGAGCATCCCGAGATAGTGGCCGCGATCTCCTGGCACTCCTATGCCGCGGTCATGTTTCCTCCCCATTGCGAGACCCGCACTTGCATCCATAGCTTCCGGCAGGCTTGCAAAGCATATCGTCAGAACCAGGAGCACCTTCCCTATCCGCGCCTGCAGAGCCGGGTGTTCGACTCCTACACCGGGGAGATGGAGGACTGGCTGTACCACGAGTACGGGGTAATGGCGGTGGATATCGAGATCGGGACGCGGCTTATGAACATGATTGATTGCAAGTGCAACCACCTGTTCTGGGTCTTCAACCCCAAGGACCCGCAGTGGTGGGTCGAAAACGATGCTGAGGCCGCCCTCCACTATGTTCTGGAATCGAACCGGATCATGGAAGGCGAAAGAATCCCGCCTGCAAAGAGGTAGTGCTTCGTCAAACAAAAAAGGAGGATAAGAAAAACTGCGAAAATCGCGGCTGAAGCCGCTCGCACGAGTTTCTCTTCTTCCATAAAAAACGTTTGCCAAAGCAGTAGTGCCTTGACCGCCAGCTAATGTCGGGTTGATTAATTTCAACCAATCACTATA
>CAYQTK010000147.1:0-11146 GCA_964420375.1 uncultured bacterium | reverse complement strand
CTCCAAGACAGCGCCGCAAAAGTAAATTAAACCTCCGTTTCGCAACGGGCACTAAATAAGTATTATACTCGCAGTTGACAAGGGGGGCTCTTTTTACAGTCGTAATTCAAGGCGAGGTCTGCCCCGGCCATTTTTGCAGGAAGGTCCTGACAGACTCGCAATCCGCAAGGCGGTAATGCGCGGCAGTGGGACCATGGCCGACCTTGACGCCTGCGCCGTTTTCCGGCAGCGCCCGGAAGGCGTCCTCGTCCGTGGCGTCGTCTCCCACGTAGACCACGAAGTCGGGGTTTCCAACGAAGTTGATGATCTCCTCAATGGCCCGGCCCTTGTTGCGTTCGGTGCTCCGTATTTCCAGACCTCCGTCAAAGCTCATTATTTCCATGCCGGGGGCTTTTAAGCCGTCCCAGCGCTGATGAATGGCTGCAAGCCATCGCTCGGCGGTCTCCGGCGTAAGCCCTCTTACGTGCAGGGCAACGCTCGCCGCTTTCTGTTCGACGCGCTTTTCCGCTTCTTCTCCCAGTGTCTGTTTTCCCTCTTCGAGGGCCGCGTGAAAGGCTTTTTCAAGGAGAGCTTTAATTCTTTTTTCAAGGGGGGCCGGCCGCAGTCTTCCGGTTGTATCCCTCCACTCCCAGCCGTGGGAGCCGATGGTTATCACCTTCTGAAGGACGGGTCCCGCTAGCCGGTCAAGCTCGAAGATGGGTCTGCCGGAGACAATCGTTACCGTGGTAGGCGTGTTCCGGATAATTGATTCCAGGGTTTCCACTATGCCGGGCAGGGGCTTTGCAGCCATTCTTTCCGCCTTGAAGGGTGCAAGAGTCCCGTCGTAGTCCAGCGCCAGCAGGGGGTTTTCGGCTTCTCCCACTCTCCTCCAGAATTCTGCGCCGGGCTCACTCATGGTTTAATTATAATCCCGGCAGCGGTTTTGACAAGGCGGCTTATAAACGAGGCTTCAGGCTAGCTTGATCCGGTCCCCGTCTTCGTGCATCAAGGCCAGCATGAGGGTCAAGTACTCGCGCAGGTGTCGGGTGAGCAGGTAGTGCTCTTTCACGAACTCCCTGGCTTTCAGTCCCATCTGGAGGATTATCTCCGGATGGTTCAACAGGTACCTCATTCGGAGGGCCGCCCCTTCCGGAGAGTGGACCAGAAAGCCGGTGTGATAGTTGGCCACCTGTAGGGTTATGCCTCCGGCATGGCCTCCGATAACCGGCTTGCTCTTCCACATGGCCTCGGTCACCGTCAGGCCGAACCCCTCCTTGGTCGACTTCTGAAGCACTATGGTCGCCGCTCTCTGGAGGGCGTTAATGGTACGGTCGGCTTCCGGAGGAAGAAGAAGCACGTGAATGTCCGGGTCCCCCTGTGCGGCCTCCTCGACCTCTGCCAGGACCTCGCCGCTTTCCGGGTCGTCGGTGGCTGTGCCGCCGGCCAGGACGAGCTGAACAGGTATCTGGGAACGGACCTGCTGATACGCCTGGATGACTCCCAGCGGGTCTTTAAAACGGTCGAACCGGGAGACTTGCAGGAGCAGGGGCTTGTCCGGGTCCAGCTCGAACTCCTCCATCATGAGGCGTATCTCCTCCTCCGGCAGGTTGATGTTCTTGTCGGAAAGAGGGTCGATGCTCGGCGGGATCAGGTATTGGGAATGGGGAAGATACTGGGCGAACCTGTCCAGGCTGAAGATACTGGCGTCATACCTGCCCACTATGTCCCGGAGGTATTTCCATACCGGCCGGTGGGGCCTGCTGGCGTCTATGTGACATCTCCATATCCACTTGCCCTTTCGGTCCGGCATTTCGGTTAGCAGCCGCGCGGGCTGGGGATCGTGGACTATGACTACGTCGGCGTCCTCCAAGGAATCCCGGAGCTTGTCAGCGTTCTCCCGGGTGGTTTCCTCGTACGCCCGGTACATCCGCGGATGCACGTTTATCTTGTAGCCCTGCAAAGCGTTATGGAAAGACTTGGTGACCTGGAAAAAGTCCTGGTTGCCGGTTATGACCTCCCAGCTCGCCTCAAGCCCCAGCTCGTTCATGAGCGGAACAAGGCGCTCGAGTATCTCGGCCACGCCCCCGCCGATGCGGGTCGAGTTCACATGCACCACCTTGAGTCCTTCCAAACGTTCGGCAAGCTGTTTGAGATGGTTTATAACGTCAAATCCGACTATCTCCTCGTACGCTTGGAGGGAAGGCACACTCATTCCTTTTTCTCCTCGAAAAACTGATCGAACCGGCGGGCGAGCCGCTCCCGGAGCTCCGGCAGGGTCCAGAAGTAATAGTCCAGTTGCTCGAGAGACTCCCGTATCTGCGCGGTCTCGTCCCCGAACTCCTCCAGCCAGTAAGTGAAGTCGTCCTGGTTCAGGGGAGACCGGCGGCGCGAGTCAATGAAATGATAAAATATCGAGCCGGTGCTGAAGCCGCGAATGGCCTTGCCGAGCTCGGGCGGAGTTCGAAACCTTCGGCCGGTGTCGAACACCACCACCTTCGAAGTCAGGAAATGGAACTCGTCGTCCGGCCGGGCCCAGGGAACATGCTCCATCTCATCGAGGTGGTCTTCGATTATGTCGACCAACTGCTGGCGGAGCTCGTCCAGGGTGCAGCATGCAAGCGGGTCCAGCATGGCCATCTTTTCCGCCAGCCGGTTGTCGTGCAGCGAGCGCTTGGCCCAGATGGCGAAGTCGTTGTGGAACTCCGGGTCATCATGGCTGGGTCTCAACAGCAGCTCGTAAAAGTGATAGTACAGGCTGGACTCCTCGATTTCCCACACCCGGTCGCGGAGTTCCCGAAGGTTCACCGCGCGCTTGCCTGTTGCCAGCGTTATAAGAGCGCAGTCCATGAGCTCGAAACTGTCCGATTTTGTCTCCTTTGGTGTGTTCATATTTATAAAGGACTCCCTCTCAACAACATTTCAGTTAAAATAACAACTACTTCACTCATCGTCAACTCCGGAGGGGAAATTAAAAACGGTAAAACATTATAACCCGACTTAAGTCGGACTCCGGCATGCTGTTCCGGTTAGGTCCGGTTAATAAGAAGCCGCGGTTTACTGAAGAGCTTCGGGTATGTTCGTGCCCGTGGAGTCGAATTCCTTTTTTATTGTGTTCCAGGCGTCTTTGTCATACAGCACCCGGCAGGCGGTCAAGGCCAGCAGGCAGGCGCCTTCCTCCACCGCCTTTTCACCGGCTTGTCCTCCTGCGGCCTCCTCGAACTTACGGGTATGAATGCTAACGGCCCCCGGTTCGTCAATGGGCACGTGGGGATGGATCACCGGCATGGCCTGGGAAAGATTGCCGATATCGGAAGAGCCCAGCCCCTTGTCCTCCGGGCCGTCATAGGCGAGAAGACCCAAGTTCTCGAGCTCTTCCCGGTATATGCCCGACAAGGCACGGTTGAGCTTGAGAGGAAGGACAAGATTCCTGGCAGTCTCGATGTCCACGCTTGTGCCCGTGGCTTTGGCAGCGGCCCTTGCGCAGTCCTCCACTTTCTTCACCGTCTCCGCCAGCACGGGCAGGTCCAGCGCACGTATCACGCACAGCGCCCTGGTCCGCTCCGGGATGATGTTGGGAGCTACGCCCCCCTCGGTAATCACCATGTGGACCCGGCACTGGTCGGGAAGCTGCTGGCGGAGCGCGGAGACCCCGTTATAAAAGAGTATGGCAGCGTCAAGCGCGTTGATGCCCTCCTCCGGGTAGGCGGAGGCATGTGCGGCCCTGCCGTGATAGGTCACCGATCGCTGGGCCACTCCCAGAAACAGCTTGATCACCTGGCGCCTGCTGGAAGGATGGACCATCATGGCAAGATCAATGCCCTCGAAGGCGCCCCCGGCCAGCAGGGAAATCTTGCCGACACCGATCTCCTCTGCCGGCGTGCCCACTATTGATATCGGTGCATCCGGAAAACACCTTGCCAGTGCAGCGCCCGCGCCCGCGGATGCCGCAGCTATGATGCTGTGTCCGCAGGCGTGGCCCAGCTCGGGAAGCGCATCGTACTCCGCAATAAAAGCAACACGCGGACGGCTTTCCGGATCGCCCCGGTCGGCCCGCAAGGACGTCTCCAGGCCGGCGAGGCCGGTCTGAACATTAAACCCTTCCTTTTGGAGGAAATTGCCGAGCAGCTTCGCGGAATCGTGTTCCGACAGCGGAAGCTCAGGGTTTTCATGGATGGTTTTCTGTACTTCAATCAGCTCGGGCAAAAGCTCGGCCGCGGCTGCTTTTATCTTCTCCCGGCTCGAATTAAGGTCTTGCTCTGTCATGCTCGCTCTTACTTCCGAATTAAAACATATCTTGCCAAAAAAGCGTTACTTGAAAACGTGTCTTTTGGGGACCACCGTGATCCCGCCGGGGGTTACTGTAAGACTCCTTTGCCGGTCCTCTTCGGGGTCGCAACCTATGCAGATGCCGGGGGGGACCTCCACGTACTTGTCGATGATCGCCCCCCTGATCTTGGCCCCCGGCCCGATCTTGACTCCGTTAAAGAGCACGGAGAACTCGACCTCCGAGCCTTCCTCGCACCTTACGTCATAACCCAGCACCGAGTTGATCACCCGGCTCCGGGTGATGATGCTGCCCTCCGCGATTACCGAGTTGTAGACCTCGCTGGACAGGGAGAACTTGGCGGGGGCAAAGTTCAGCGCGGACGTGCGGATGGGCCATTCTTTATTATAGAGGTTAAACACGGGAGTTATCCCGCAGATGTCCATGTTTGATTCGTAGAACTCCTCCAATGTTCCCACGTCCCTCCAGTAACCCTTTTCCTTGCCGGTGACGCCGGGGACCTGGTTGCGGGCGAAGTCATACACCAGGATGCGCAGTCCGCTCCTGTGCAGGAAGGGAATGATGTCGTAACCGATATCTCGTGTCGAGTACTTGTCCTGGGCGTAGGGATCGAACTCGAGCAGCGAGTTTAGCTTGCTCTTGCTGACGTACTCCTTCTGGGCGTCTTCCTGGAAGCAGAAGGTCAACAGGTCGCGGCTGAAAAGATAGTTCCCCATGGACACCAGGCATCGGGAAGGGTCGTCCGGCAATGGCTCGGGAACCTCGGGCTTCTCCTGGAACCCCACCAGGTTGTAGTCTTCGTCCACCACGATCACCCCGTACTGGCGGGCCGCCTTTTCCACCGGCACTGGAATGGCAGCTATGGTCATGTCCGCTCCCCGAAGCTGCTGGTAGACGATCATGTCGTTGATGTTCATCTTGTAGATATGGTCTCCACCGAACACCGCGAGGATATCCGGGTCCACCTTTTCGATCCGGTTGAAGTTCTGGTAAACCGCGTCCGCTGTTCCCAGGTACCAGTCCTTGTGGACCCTCTGCTGGGCGGGGTTTATGGTGATCCGGCCGGCAATGGAGCCTACTGTTCGTTGCCATCCTTCTTCCACGTGGTCTATAAGTGACTCGGCCTTGAACTGCGTCACCACCGCAATGTTGTAGATGTCCGAGTTGATGAAATTGGACAGCACCAGGTCGATGATCCGGTACTTTCCGCCGAAAGGCACGGCCGGCTTGGCGCGGTCTTTTGTCAGGGGATCGAGCCGGGTGCCTTCCCCTCCGGCAAGTACCATGGCCAATATGCTGCTCATCTGAAAGCTCCCTTTTTACCCCGCTCGTCAAAAAGCTTCCGGCTCAAGGGACCCGGAAATAGTCGCCGGTCTCTTCCTGCCACGACCGCAGCCTTTCTTCCATCTGTTTGCGGATGCGCCGGTAGCCGGGATCATGGAACAGGTTGTGCATCTCGAAAGGATCGGACTCGAGGTCGTAAAGCTGTCCGTCCTGCACGTCGAAGAAGGAGTAGGAGTACTTCCACTTGGGCGTTCTAACGAGGCGCGCCGCGTTGTTGTACATGCCCACCTTGAGATGCGTCTCGTGCTCGGCGAACACTGCTTCTCTTTTTCCTTCGTCCCTGCCGGTGAGCAGGCCGGCGAGGTCCTCGCCCGGTATCCGGGCGGGCCAGCGTACTCCGGCCAGGGAAGCTATAGTGGGGGCTATGTCAATGTTGGAAACCATGTCGCTGACGTGTCGTCCCCTGATGCCGGGGTGAGAGACCACCAGAGGTATGTGCAGGGCCTCCTCATAGAACTCGTACTTGCCCTTAAAGCCGTGGGCGCCTCCCAGCTCGCCGTGGTCCGAGGTATAGACGATGACCGTGTCTTCGAGCATTCCGGAGACGGAGAGCGCATGGAGGAGTTGCTCGATGTACCTGTCGGTCATCTCGATCAGGTTGTAGTAGAAGGTGAGGAACTGCCTCCACTCCCTTTCGCCGTACTGGTAGGAAGGCTTGGAAGTCGGATGTAACAGCCGACCCAGGTGGGCCAGCTTGCTGTCCCTTCTTTGTTTCTGTCCCGCGGGCTTGTCTAAAAGGTCGTCTTTCAGGTTGGGCGGCGCCTCTGCTTCCGGCCGGATAGAGTCATCAGGCTTGAGGCGGGGATGGCAGATATCATGGGGATTGATTATGGAGCAGCACAGAAACCAGGGCTGATTTTTGTTTTGCTCCCGGATCCGGTTGCAGGCCCGCCTTACTACCTCGTCGTCCGCCAGGTAGCCGTACTCCTGCTCGGGAATGTCTCCGCAGTGTCCTTCAAACCCGTAGTCGCTTGCCCGGCCCCGGTGTCTCAGGTTCGCCAGATAATAGTCCCAGCTCTTGGAAAGGTCCCATTTGCCCTGGTAGCCGATCCGGTAGCCGGCTGAAGCCAGCACCGACCCCAGGTGGGGCTCTTGCTGGTCCAGCCCATCTTCTCCCACCGGAAAGATCATGTTCTGGGTGACCCCGTTCTGGTGGGGATACGTGCCGCTGAAGATGGAGCTCCGGCTGGGAGAACATAAGGGATAGGAACAGAAAACGTTATCAAAAGACACGCCGTTCTCGCGGAGCCTGTCGAACGCAGGCCGGGAAAGCTCGGGCAGGTTCCCCCACCACCGCTCCTGGTCGGTGATGATCAAAAGGATGTTGGGACGTTTTCCACCGGTAACTCCGGAAAGTGCCGGCTCCTTTTTCGTAAGGGAAAACGACGGAGGCGCAACCGGGCACTGCTCCCCTGCTGAAGAAGCCCTCGGAAGCAGCGTTCCGCCGGCCAGTACGGTCCCGGTTTTCAAAAAACCGCGCCGGTCCGGATTATGACTGTCTTTCTTTTCGTTTCTTCTTTTGTCCCGGTCTTTCATGTCCGTCCTCGCTTTCTCCGTCTATGCCGTAGCTTTTTATCTTCCGGTGAAGTGACGACCTCTCTACCCCTATCTGCTCCGCGGTCCTGGACACATTGTGGTCGTTCTCGATCAGCTTCCGGATGATGTATTGCTTCTCGAAAGCGTTCCTTGCTTTCTTAAGGGTGGGCAGGTCATATGCCGAGGTTGCAGGCTCCGTTCCCCCCGAGGTCAGCGCCGGAGGAATATCTTTTATGAAAAGCTCGCTACCTCCGCTGGAAAGGATCACCATCCGCTCGATCACGTTCTTCAACTCCCGGACGTTGCCCGGCCAGGAGTATTGCATAAAAGCCTGTAGCGCCCTCTTGTTCATCTTTTTCTTTTTAAGTCGCGAGCGTGCGCAGAAGTCTTTCAAGAAGTGGTCCACGAACAGGGGGACGTCTTCTTTTCTCTCCCGGAGCGGAGGCAGATACAGGGGTATGACGTTGAGCCTGTAGTAGAGGTCTTCCCGGAATGTCCCTTCGCGGATGGCCTTATCCAGGTCCTTGTTGGTCGCCGCGATGACTCTCACGTCCACCTTGATCGGCGAGGTCCCGCCCACCCTTTCGAACTGCTGCTCCTGGAGAATGCGCAGTATCTTGGACTGCGTCCGAAGGCTCATGTCGGCTATCTCGTCCAGAAACAGGGTTCCCCCGTCTGCCATGTCGAACTTTCCCTGCTTTCGGTCCACTGCGCCGGTAAAGGCGCCTTTCTCGTGTCCGAACAGCTCGGACTCGATAAGTTCTTCGGGTATGGCGGCGCAGTTTACGCTCACAAAGGGCCGGTCCGCCCGCAAGCTTCTGCGATGTATCAGCCGGGCCACCACTTCCTTGCCGGTGCCGTTCTCGCCGCTTATGAGGACCCACCCTTCAGTGGGGGCCACCTTTTCCACCTGGTCCCGAAGCTCGCGGATGACGCGGGAGTTGCCGATCAGCTCATCATCTCCGGCCATCTCCCTGCTCAGCCGGCGGTACTTGCGGGACAGGCGGGTGTGCTCCAGGGCGTGCTGGACGGTAAGGATGATCTTGTCGAGGCTGAGAGGCTTTTCAATGTAGTCGTAAGCTCCAAGGCGGGTGGATTTGACCGCGGTCTCCACTGTGCCGTGGCCGGAGATCATTATTACGGGAAGCTCGGCATAGTTCTCCTTTATCTTTTGAAGGACTTCAACGCCGTCTATGCCCGGCAGCCAGATATCGAGCAGGACAAGGTCGGGAGGGTCCTCGTAAACCTTTTGCAAAGCGCTCTCGCCGTCGGGAGCGGTGCTCACTGCAAAGCCTTCGTCGGAAAGGACTCCGCCGAGAGTTGTCCGGATGCTCTCTTCATCGTCGACTATAAGGATGTTCTCGTCGTTCTTTCTCTTTTTCATGTCTTCACTCTTGCAGCAGTTCCGGAGGCTTTTGCTTTCTTCGGCAAGCCGGTCATATTTACACTATTATAATATCAACCAAGCAGGAATTTTTCAGCCCCCTCGATACTGTCGTGCAGGACAACTTGTAATATTGATGACTTCGACTGTTAATAAGGTTATCATATTTTCATGAGGCAACCATGAGGAGGACAAAGAGTGATCTCGCCTGAGCTTAATACTTCGATAATTGAAGAGTCCGGGGCCATCATCCAAAAGGCCTGGCAACTCGCGCTATCCATCTTCAACCAGCCGGAGATCGCTTACGAGGAGTATTTCGCAAGCGAGTCCCTTGCAGGTTTTCTCCGCGAGTACGGCTTCGAGGTCGAGGCCGGCATTGAAGGACTTCCTACTGCTTTTCATGCAAGATTCAGCGGCAATGGTGCAGGCCCTCGCCTGGCCTTTCTGGCGGAGATGGACGCCCTGCGCGACATGGGGCACGCCTGCGGACACCATTTGATAGGCGCGGCCTCAGCAGCTTCCGCTGTAGTCCTTTCCAAGGCGCTTGTGGATTTTTCCGGTTCTATCGAAGTTATCGGAACCCCTGCGGAAGAGGGGGGAGGCGGCAAGGTTGTCCTGGCCCGTGAAGGTGTCTTCCGCGGCCTGGACGCTGCCGTCCTCGTGCATCCCGACAAGAAGACCGAGGTCTTCAAGAGGTCCCTCGGCGTGGTGGAGATACGCCTTACTTTCTTTGGCAGGGCCGCCCACGCATCGGTGGCTCCTCATACGGGCATCAACGCCCTGGACGCGGTGGTGCAGACCTTTAACGCGGTGTCCATGTTGCGGCAGCAGCTTCCGGACAAGACCCGGGTACACGGCATCATCACTCATGGCGGCAGTGCTCCCAACATAATCCCGGAGAAAGCGAGCGCAGCTTTCCTCGCCCGGGGACTCACGCTCGAACAGACCATGGAGATAGCGGAAAAGGTAAAGGCGTGCGCAAAAGGCGCCGCCCTGGCTACGGGCACATCTTTGCAGGCCGAACTGAAGCGGGAGCACATGTACGCACCTTATATACCCAACCGGCCGCTTGGCCGGGCTTTTATCGAGGTGCTTCACCAACTCGGGCTGGAGGACGGCGGCTCTCCGGAAGACGAGGCCATGGGCAGCACGGACGTTGGCAACGCGGGTCTCGAGGCCCCGGTGATTCATCCGATGTTTGCCTTGCCCGGCGCAGAGCACGGGGTGCATACTCCCGAGTTCGCGGAGGTCGCTTCTGCAAAGCCGGGCAGGACAATGCTGGACCGGGCCATCAAGGCCATGTCGCTGGTAGGCGCGCGCGTTCTTTCAGACGATGCTTTCCGGAAAAGCATAAAGGAGGACCACCAGCGAATGATGGAAGAGCTTGGTTCCGAATACCTGGACATCCTTAACAATCCGGCATAACAGCAACCATGAAAGCCATCGGCCTTATGTCGGGCACCTCCCTGGACGGCATTGACGCTGCACTGGTGGATATATGCCGCACCAGGGGAGGGACGAAAGCAAAGTTGCCGGCTTTTTATACCCTGCCCTTTTCCAGCGAGACCGTGCGGATGATCCGGGAGGCTTCCGAGGCTTCCTCCGGACGCGTCGACCATATCGCCCGCTTGAACTTCTACCTTGGCGAGCTTTTCGCAGAGGCGGCCAATGAGCTCATCCGCATCGGAGGCGTGCACGCCTCGGAAATCGAGTATATAAGCTCTCACGGCCAGACCATACATCATCTTCCCGAGCTGGTTCAGATGGGAAGCAGGAAGGTGCGGGCCACCCTCCAGATCGGCGAGCCCGCGGTCATAGCCGCGCGCACCGGCATCACCACGATCGCCGACTTCCGGCCCGCAGACGTGGCAGCAGGCGGGGAAGGCGCTCCCCTGGTGCCCTACGCCGATTACCTGTTGTTCCGGCACTCGAAGCGAAGCCGGTTCCTGGTAAATATAGGAGGTATCTGCAACTGCACCGTTCTTCCGGCAGGGCCGGCCGACCCGGATGCAGTGCGGGCTTCGGACATCGGGCCCGGTAACATGGTGATTGACGAGCTGGTCCGCAGGATGACCAACAACAGGGAGAGTTACGACCGGGACGGAAGGTACGCGAGCAGAGGCAAGGTCAACCACGAGCTGCTCTCCGAGCTTTCTTCGATCGAATTCTTTACTCTGCCGCCTCCCAAGAGCACGGGCAGGGAGAGCTTCGGCGCCGATTTTGTGGACTCTCTTATGGAGTCCGCCGGGGTCTGGGAGAAGCGCGGATTTCTCGACCTTATCTCTACTGCAACCGAGCTTACCGCAAAGCTGATACACGGCCATTACCGGCGATTTTACGCGGACGACGTCGCGGTCGACGAGGTGATCGTCTCCGGCGGGGGAGCAAGAAACCCGTCTCTCATGCAATCTCTTGCTTGTCGGTTCGGGCAAGTTTCGGTGGCAGCTTCCGATGAGTACGGCATCCCTGCCGAGTCCAAGGAAGCCGTGGCGTTCGCTGTCCTCGGCATGGAGACACTGCGGAAAAGGCCCGGCAATCTTTGCGGCGCCACCGGGGCGAACAAAAGGGTTGTGCTGGGCAAGATCGTGCCGCCGCCTTCTTAGAGGTCCTCGGCTAGT
>CAYQTK010000146.1:0-11162 GCA_964420375.1 uncultured bacterium | reverse complement strand
CACTCGAAAAAAGGGGAACGGGTCCAATGCAGATCGCGGTATCAGCCGCTCGCACACTATGCGTCAGTGTAAGCTTGACAAGACACCAGTGCTTGTTCACAATTGTTTTTGTCACTTACAAAAAGCGGTTCTTTTGTGCGAGTGGTTTTCTTCGCGACTTTCTTCGCTCGCACTAAAATTATTTTTCTTGGAGCGGGTTGGACGTTACTGTTGTGGAGGAGCTGTAGCTACTGGGGAGCTTATGCGCTCAAGATGTGGTGATCGGCGGCGAGGGCGGTTACCTCTCCGTGCCCAATCCCCGTCAAAGCCTCGCGCGCCTCTTCGACGCACTCCACATCAAACCGCCCATCAACCTCCCCCGCAGCCGAGCCCATGCAGCCACCAAACGGCGTCTCCCCTCCCGCCGAAAACCCCCTGAAATAACTCCAACAATCATCAACAATAATCTCAGCAAGTTCAGGGAACATCCGCTGCAATGTTGCTGTCTTGCATTTTACCCCTGTCAATGTACTCCCTGATCCTGCCACGGAAGGCCATGATCACAATGCCCCCGGCCAGCATGAGAAAGCCGGCGAAGTAAAACGAGCTCTGCAGGGAAAGCCGGTCGGCCCACACTCCGCCGATATTGGCGAAGATAAAGTAGGCCGCGGTGTTCACGGTGAGCACGAACGCGAACGCCCCTCCCGCGCGGTGTCGCGGAAAGATCATGGAAGCGACGACCAGGGTGAGCAGGTTGAGGATCGAGTCGCCTCCGGTATGTCCGACCCTGTAGACCAGGAAATCCCAGGCGCACACCGCCCTGCCGGATGCGGCCATGAAAGCTCCGGAGAGCACCAGGGCCGCCCCCATCATGCGCAACGGCTTTTCCTGCCGGTCATGAAGACCGCCGGTGGCTATGGTCACGATTCCCATCCAGAGCGAAAGCACGAAGAACAGCTCGCCCACCATCCGGCCGGTCAGTCCGATGACCTCGGTCTGGAGCAGGGAGTAGTTGGCGTGCTCGATTCCCGCATGGGAAGCCTTGATGAATATAATCGCTATCAGTATCCAGGTGGGGCCGCTTTTCAGGTCCCGGCCGTACTCCAGGATGGGAAAAGATATGCCCCGCGTCTCCGGTATCCTGGCGCAAGTCGCCGCCCAGGCCACGGCAAACAAAGACGCCAGCGAAAAGATGACTGCGGGGTCGGCCACCACGTCGGATAAAGTGCCGCCCGCCCACGCGCCCAGACCGGCGCCCAGGATGCCGCCCATGTTGAACACGGAGACCTCGAGGCCTCGCCTCCTCTCGCCAACCTGCTTGAAGAAAACGGAGAACAGGCTGATCCAGGAAAGCGTAAAGCCCGCGCCTATGGTGAACGTGCCCATAAGCCAGGCCCAAAACCCGCTGTAGCCGACCAGCAGGGAGGCGGCGAGGACCACCAGGAGCGCGCCCGCCAGGATCAGCGCCCGGGGAGAAACCCGGTCGGAGAGCATCCCCAGCGGAATGACCAGGACCAGGGTGGCCAGGCTGAACATGGACACCAGCACGCCTATGGCGTCCTCCCCCACGTCCTGCGAGTTGAAGAACAGCGGCAGGAAGAGCATGGCCATCCATTGCAGGGCAAGCAGAAAAAGGTGGGCCAGGGTATATGGAAGAACTCTTATAAACACGCGCGTCCCCCGTAAGACTCGTATAAACGGATATGTTGGCCACTGACGACAAGGAATGCAAGCGGTAAAAAAGCTAGAGTCATCTCAAGCTTACACTGACGTATAGCGTGCGAGCGACTTTAGTCGCGACTAAACTCGCTCGCACGAAAGATATCTCTCTTGTAAGCGACACAAATCGCCTGGCAGAGCGCTATCCGCGGCTTCGTTCTCAGTCTGCTTCTCCGGGCACTTCCCAGTTTTCGAGGTCTCGGGAGCGGGCGAGCCCGAGCTTGTTGTTGCCCCTGCCCAGGTGGGAGTCGCCTTCGGTGCGGCCGGCATAGATAAGGTAAAAATGGCCGTCATGCTCGCGCCAGTCCGCGAGGAAAGCGGCGTTGGCTGTCTCGTCGGTGTTAAAATCCTCTACCGGTATGTCCAGCTTAGTGAACTCCCCCCACCTGGTCCAGTCGCTGTCCTTCCTGCCGGTGCCCTGCATCTTGCGCAACGCCGGATAATGGCTGCCGCGCAACTTTCCCGCGGTGCACATAAGATGCCACTCATTGTCTATCTTTATAAATTCGCCGTTCTCGAACCAGTCGGGCGGGACCTTGCCGAGACGGTGCCAGCCGTCCGCGCCCATGGAACGGGACCAGGCAGCCTTGGGGGTCTGGAACTCCTTCCACACCAGGTAATACTTGCCGCCCTCGTGCGCTACAGCAGCGTCTATGGCGCGCCTTCCCCAGGTGATGTTCCGGGCAAGCGGCTTCCCCTTGTCCCAGTGCTCCAGGTCCCGGCTGGTCGCGTAAAAGAGCTGGTTGGGTTTTAAGAACTTGTCTCCCCACGAGTTATAGGTAAGGTAATAAACGTCGCCCACCCGCGTTATATTGGGCGAGCACATGCCTGTCCAACCCTCGTCCTCACCGCGCCAGATAAAAAGCGGCTCGGAAAAGGTCTTAAAGTCGCGTGTCTTCACGCCGACCACGTGAGAGCGCTCTCTCCCGTCTTCATGAAAGAAAGCGGAAAAAAAGACATAGAACCACCCGTCGCGGTAGGCCATGCAGGCGTCCTTGGTGGACCAGCCGGGGCGGGAGTAAACCGGGTTGGAGAGGTTCTCCCAGTCTATAAAAGGCTCGCGGCTCGAGACCTCGCCAAGCGGCAGTAAAAGGAATAACATAGCCAACACCAACAGACCGCGGCGTAATTTCATAACCGCCCTCCTTCTGCTAGATTAATTGTAAGCTATTGTATCGCGTCCCCCTAGAAGGATGAAAGTGTGGAGATATGCTCATGAGACAAATGGGGCATAAAAGATGAAAAGCTGGTTCCTTGCGTTGCGGCCGTGGTCGTTCACCATGTCTGCTGTATCCGTGACCACAGGAGTGTTGTGGGCGTGGGAGGACGGCATATCGTGGTTCCTGTATGCTCTCATGCTGATCACCCTCCTCTTTTTGCACGGTGCGAGCAACCTGGCCAACGACTACTTTGACATCAGGAACAAGGTCGACTCACCCGAGGCTCCTACAGTGCAGTACCGGCCGCATCCGCTGGCTCGCGAGGACATAGAGCTCGAAAAGTCCTGGCGGGTTTTTACTGCGCTTTATGCACTCGCTGCGGCAGGCGGTTTTTACCTGGCTTATACTCGGGGCCTGCCGGTGCTTCTTATCGGCCTTGCCGGCGCACTTATCAGCCTGGGCTATACCCTGAAGCCGCTTGCATTGAAGTACCGGGCGTTGGGCGAGGTCTCCGTTTTCCTGGTATGGGGTCCGCTTGCAGTGGAAGGCGCTTATTACGTGGAGACGCTTTCTTTTTCCCTGCCGCTGCTTCTCGTTTCCGTGCCGGTGGGCGTACTGGTCAGCCTGGTGCTTTTAGCCAACAACATCCGCGACCGGAGTTATGACAAGGAGCAGAACATCCGCACCATACCGGTTCTCGTGGGCGAGAAGAACGCGCGGGTCCTGTTCGTGCTCATGATAGCCTTCTGCCTGGTTGCGATTTCTCTGATGTCGGTTGTAGGTCCTTTGAGTTACTGGTCGCTGCTGGTCCTGCTCGCCCTGCCTTTGGCCGGGTCAGTGGGAAGAATGGTTTATGTCCAGCCGCCGGACGACGCTGATGCTCAAGCGGGCAGGCTGGACACCGTGGTCGGAGTTTTGTTTCTAGCCTCGCTCCTTTTAGAGAGACTGGTCTGATGGCCGGAAGCCGCGTGCTTGCAACAGCGGCCATAGCAGCGAATCACATTAAAGTTTATAAATTGTGCGCGAGCGACGGAAATCGCGACTAAAGTCGCTCGCACAAAAGGACTGTTTTTTGTAAGCGACAAAAACAATCGTTAGCAAACACTGAAGTGAACCATGAATATGCGTCTACAGGACCGGGGCCCCTCCGGCATCCGGGAGATGTTCGGAAGCCTGGCAGGCCGCTACGACCTCATGAACACCATCATTACTTTGGGAAGAGTGGGAGCGTGGCGGAGAAAGATGGTGCGGGCGGCATCGCTTAGCGGCCCGGAGAGCGTGCTTGACGTGGGCACGGGCACCGGCGCCATCGCGAGGGAGTTCGTCAAAACGTTCCCGAAAGCCACCATAGCGGGCTGCGACTTCTCGGCGCGTATGTTGAAGACGGCCCGCGCAAGCAGCCACGACCATAACGTGCACTGGTGCCTGGCTGACGCTCTTTGCCTTCCCTTCAATGACCGGAGCTTTGACTTGGTTACTTCAGGCTACCTGGTGCGGAACGTGTCTGACCTTCAGCAGGCTTTTTCCGAGCAGGCCCGGGTGCTGAAGCCCGGAGGAGTGCTTTTGTGCCTGGAGACCGGCCCGCCTCCGCCCAACGTGTTCCGGCCCGCGGTTACGTTTTATCTGAGACACGTGCTTCCCTTGCTGGGCCGCATGGTGGCCGGTAGCCGCGGTTCATACTCTTATCTTGCCGAGTCCACCGCGGGGTTCGAGACCGCGGCGGGATTGGCCGAGATCGTGGCGAGCTCCGGCCTGGAGGTCTCGTCTACTGAAAGCTTCATGTTCGGCACGCAGGTTCTGCTGAAGGCGATAAAGCAATAGCGCACTTCACATGCTCCTTATTGGTGTTGTATGCACTACGCGTTCCAGTGCTTTTGCCTTACTTTTTTTGACATCGATCTCAAAAAAAAAGAGGATTGAGAGAATATACCCTGGATTATTTTTCCCGCTTTAAAGGATATGTCATGAAGCTATCCCTAATGTTGATTGTTTTTTTGTGCCTGTTAATAGCCTCTCCCGCACTTGCGCAAAAAGAAGACATCTGCGGCAGGCTTGATAAAAAAGGTTTCCACGTCGCCGAGCAGGTGACGCAGTCCGAGCTTGTCCATTACCTGGTGACCATCAGCGGTCTGTCGCTTCCCGATAAGTCCGGCAAAGAAGGCGAGAGAGATTCCGAGAAGGAGATGACGCCGGCAGAGCGTTACCAGGCAGAGCTCAACCTGCTTTTAAAAAACGGCTATCCTTCGGAGCTGTCCCTGAAGAAAATGCACAAGGTCGTGGATCGGGACTACTTCGCTTCGGTGATCGCGCTTATAGCAGCCGAGTCCGAGCATGAGTTTTCCAGGGATTTTCGCGATTGCGAGACGGACAAGTGCAAGCTCGAGACCCTGGTGGACCACGGCTGGCTTCAATCCGCGACCGGCCCCCTTTTCAAGAGGGAGGTCCTGTCGGTCTTGTGCAGCAATGACATCAGCATCTACAGTTACTCGCCATACAGCTTCAAGGCGCTCCTGGTTTTCGGGTTCCTGTCCATAATGCTTCTGGTCGGCATAGCTCTGCGGGCCAAGGTGTCTTTCATCCAGCGCTTTCTTTTCCCGAGCTGTCTCGTGGGGGGACTGCTGGCCATGGTCCTTATAAACGGCGGCTGGGTTCCCATCGCCCCCGAGTACCTCCAGGTTTTCGTGTACCACTTTTTCAACGTCTCTTTCATTTCGGTGGGCCTTACCGGCAAGAGCGAAGACGAGAAGGTAAGCGCGGGCGGCAAGACGCTTCTGATGGGCGCCATCTGGATGGCCCTGCTCCAGGGCATCTGCTTCCCCATGCAGGGGCTTATCGGCACCGGCTTTGTGTATCTTTTCAACGAGCTTGGATATGACCTTTTCAATACCCTGGGCTTCCTGGTTCCCATGGCCTATAACGAAGGTCCGGGACAGGCCATATCCATCGGCAAGGTCTGGCAGGACCTGGGCTGCACCGACGCAGCCACCATCGGTCTTACCTTCGCTTCGGTGGGCTTTTTCCTGGCCTTTTTCGTGGGCGTTCCCCTGGCCAACTGGGGCCTGCGCAAAGGCCTGGCCGTGCAGAGCCCGAAGGAGCTTCCCCGGTGCCTTATTACCGGCATCCACTCTCCCGAGGATTGCGAGGACGCCGGCCGGCAGACCACCCACTCGGCCAATGTAGAGTGCCTGGCCTTCCAACTGGCCATGGTGGGACTGGTCTACATCATCACCTGGTTCTTCCTGGAAGCCTTCAGCAGGCTCTTTACACCCGCTGACGCCAAGATTTTATGGGGCTTCTTTTTCTTCTTCGGGCTGGTGTTCGCGCTCCTGGTGCGACAGGTACTTCGGGCCCTGGGTGCGGTCCATCTTCTTGACGGCGGCATTCAACGGCGGATCACCGGCTGGGCGGTGGATTACCTTATCCTGGCCACTGTCGCCGCCATCGAGCTGGTGGTGGTCTGGAAGTACATCCTTCCGCTGGCCTTCATCTCAGTATTTACAGGCGCAGCCACCGTGCTGGTGGTCTTTTACATGGGCAGGAGGCTGGCAAGCTACAACCTGGAGAGGACCCTGGCAATATACGGGACCACCACCGGGGTGGTATCGAGCGGACTCTTGCTGTTGCGTATCGTGGACCCCGACTTCCGGACGCAGGTGGCAATGGAACTCGGCATAATGAACATCTTCTGCGTGCCCGTGGTGGTGGGAGGGGTCCTGTTCTTAAGCATGCCGGTCACCAAGGGCATTCCCATGATTTATGCAGTGCTGGGGCTGGCCGGTATGATGGCTTTGAGCTTTACTCTGCTTCGCGTGCTCAAGCTATGGGGACAAAAGAAGTTCTGAGCGCCGGCTTCCATCAATCAGATGCTGTGACCCGGCCTGATCCCGCTTTTGGCAATAACCTGTCCCTCTGTTATACTTCAGTTTCATGGAGTAAAAAGAGCTTGTCACCAGCCGCGCAACTATTGGCTTTTGCGGTTTCCTCCTGATAAATGACGGCAGAGGAAGGGGTCCGGTTTAGAAGATGCCAGTCCATTTGGTTCCAAACGGCAGTGAGGAAGACTACCGGGAGATCGTCCGACAACGAAACGACTGGTTCTACTCGCTTTCCAGTCCTCAAAAACAGGAGAAGCTTTTCGAACTGGAGATGCTTCTCAAGGCACTGGACCGTTTCTTCAACCTTTCCAACCAGCCCATCTCCGACCGGAATAATATTGTTTCCCGCGATTTTAAAAACGAACTCAAGATGGTCCATAACGCCGTCTCCAGGGTGGTCAAGCTGACCCGCGGGCTTTTGAGCGATGACGACAACCGGGCCTTACAGTTCCGGAGCTACGTCGAGAACCGGCTCATGAACGATTACCAGCGGGCCAAGCGAATCCAGCGGGCCCTTCTCCAGCGGAACCCCGAGGAGTCGCTCTACGTTCTATGCAAGGCCTTCATTAACTTCCAGGAGGTCCTTCACGCGGTGGTGAGCCAGGAGCAGAGCTCTTACTTTCTTTTTTACCACCTGGAGCAGCTCATCAGCAGGGAGATAACCGGCAACCGGTTCTTTAACCCTTTCCGGGCAGCGGGTTTTGCGCCCCATTACGACGTGATCAAAAACCGGAGCTTCATCCGGGTGGTCAGAAACATACACGACTCGTTGCTTAGAAAAAATCTTTCCGTTATCTTTCTCATACTCTTCAAGCTGCTGCATTACTTCGCCTACGTGGACCCGGAAAAGAAGAGCCTGGAGGAGCTTAAAGACTCGCTACTCATCTTTGCGCTGGTCCACTCCGAGATCATGCTGTTGATCGAGCTTCTCGAAAGCGAGCTTCCCCAGGTAGTGAAAAGCCGCGAGTACCTGGTGCCGGAAAAAAAAGAGGCCCTGCTCGGACATTTCGATTCCCTTGTCTTTCAACTCCGCATGGAGTTCAAGAAGATATTCGAGTTCGAGCTCAGGGAAGCCGGCCAGGCGGAAGAGATAACCCCCCTGCGGGTGGGCATCAGCAGATCAAAGGGCATTCTCACCAATATCTTCAAGCAGGGGGTGGTGCATCTCGTCCAGGTGTTCGACCCCGGCTTCCAGGGAAAAGACGTGTTCCCCGACTTCATCTCCCGGCTTGAAGAGTCGCTCAAGCTCAGAAAGGACATCTGGCTTTTCCATAAAGTGCTGGAGAACGCGGAGAGCGTGATCGAAAGCTCGGGATACAAAGGCGAGTCGGTTCCGGTGATGGAAGCCATCAAGACGCTTCGCAACTTCATCTTTTATTACCAGAACATCTCCTTCCAGTTCGTCCGCTGCTATGACCGGGAGGAGTTCCAGAAGTTCTTCGACGAGGTTGACGTTTTTGATATGAGCCACGTTTACGATCCTCCCCGCCTGCAGGACTTTCATCGGAAGCTCCATGCCTTCAAGATGTTTCTGGAGACGACCCTGGCGAACGTGAACAACCGGGAGGAGCTCCGTGACATCCCCTTTGGAACCGAGGAAGGAGAAAAGCTGCTCTCCCAGTTCCTGGCCTGAAACTTGTACTCCGTCATTGCCGGGTGTAACTTGACCTATGAGCGGGTTACATTTATTCGAAGGTACGTATAACTTGGCAGAAAAAGAATCTCTTCGCTAATGGCAGACAAACGACAAATCCGAAAGCTTCTTTTGTTGTTTCCCCCGGTGCGCCTGTCTTCCGATACCATGAAGGTCGCCTCGTTTCCCTTGGGCGTGGGCTACCTGGCCGCAATAACCCGGGACAGAACAGAGGTCGGGATAATGGACGCGGTGGCCGAAAGCGAGCACCGCCATTATATGGGAGACGATTTCACGTGGTATGGTTCTCCCCTTGCCGACATCAGGGAAAGGGTGGAGAGGTTTCAGCCGGACATGGTGGGCATAACCTGCATCTTCAGCTCGGTCTTCCCCGTGGTCCGCGAGGTCTGCCGCGTGGTGAAGGAGATAGACCCGGATATCCTTACTATCACCGGCGGGACATACCCCACCTTTATGCCTGGGTACTGCCTGGGAGAGCCCGCCCTGGACATGATAGCCCTGGGAGAAGGCGAGACCGTGCTTACCGACCTGCTTGCCGCGCTGGAGAAGGGCACTCCTCTAAAAGAGGTCGACGGCCTGGCATGGAAAGAGAACGGGGAAGCAAGAACCAACCCGAAGACCGGATGGGTGGAGAACCTGGACGAGCTGCCTTTTCCCGCCCGGGACCTGCTTCCCACGCCGGTGTACAAAAAAAGCGGCATTCCCCACAGCCTGTCCATTTCCGGAAGGACTTTTTCGCCGCTGATAACCTCGCGAGGATGTCCCGCAAACTGCATCTACTGCTCGTCAACCCGCTTTTGGGGAAACCGCTACCGCTTCCGGTCGGCAAAAAACGTGCTCGACGAGATAGGCGAGTTGGTCGGCCACTACGGCATCGAGGAGGTCCAGTTCGAGGACGACAACATGACGGCCAATAAAGAGCGGGCCATGGACATCTTCCAGGGAATCATCGACCGCGGCTATGATATCCGCTTCAACTTCCCCAACGGGCTCGCCCTGTGGACACTGGACGAAACACTCATCGACCTCATGGTGGAAGCGGGATGTTACGAGATGACGCTGGCATATGAAAGCGGCTCCCAGAAGGTGTTGAGCGAGATCGTGAAAAAACCCACCAACCTGGACAAAGCAGAGCGCATTACCCGATACATCCGCTCGCAGAACATCCGCACCGACGCCTTTTACATCATCGGCTTTCCCGGAGAGACCAGGGAGCAAATACAAGAGACCTTTGACTTCGCCCGCCTCATGAAAACCGACATGGCCTACTTCTTCGTGGCCAATCCCCTGCCCGGAACGCAGATGTACGAGACAGCAAAAGAAAGAGGTATGCTCCGGGACGACTTCAACTTCGAGAACCTCTCCTATGCCCGGTCGGCCTATCACGAGGGAGTGTTCAAACCCGGCGAGCTGGAAAAAATGGCGGCCCGGGGATTCTTGAAGCACAGCGCCCGGTCCTTTTTCAGAAGGCCCCTGGTCATCACCCGCAGGTTCATAGTGGACCTTCTTCTCAAAAGACCGCGCTACACCTTCGGCATCATCGTCCGCATCTGGAGGAGGAACGTAAAGACGAAGAGCGCTTGATCAGGCGGGCGCGAGTTCGTTTACAACCGGGGCGAATGCAGCGTTAAGGCCGCACAAAAAGGCGGATGCCAAAAGCCGGGATTGGTTTTTTAAAGCGTTTGTCGTCATCTTTTGCATGACTGAATAGCAAGGAAAGGAGGCCGGAAAATGAGTGTCAAGATGTGGTGGGTTTTTGTGCCCGTTCTTCTCATGGTTCTTGCCGCTCCTTTGTCCGGGGATGAGGAGAAGTACATCCGTCCCGAGGGCACAAAGGGAGGCGAGATGGTGCTGGTCCCTGCGGGCGAGTTCAAGATGGGCTGCAACCGTCGCCGCGACCGACACTGTGACGGAGACGAGAGGCCCTATCACACGGTTTACCTTGACGCCTATTACATTGACCGTTACGAGGTGACCAATTCGCAGTACCGGAAGTGCGTGGACACCCTGGAGTGCAGGGAGGTCCGCAAGTACACCGACTTTGAAGGCCCGGACCAGCCAGTGGTGGGAGTAAGCTGGCACGACGCCCGGTCGTACTGCGAATGGGCGGGCAAGGCCCTTCCCACCGAGGCACAGTGGGAGAAGGCGGCGCGCGGCGAGCACGGCAGGGTATTTCCGTGGGGCAACTACAGGTGCGGGTGCGACTGCGCCATCCAGGAGTGGAGGCAGGATTACGGTTGCGGAAAGGACGCGCCCTGGAAGGTGGGAAGCGCGAAAAAGGGGAAAAGCCCTTACGGAGCAGAGGACATGGCAGGCAACGTGTGGGAATGGACCGCGGACTGGTACGGCCCCGACTATTACGACGACTCGCCCGACAAAAACCCCGGCGGACCGGAACAAGGCGAGCATAAGGTCAAGCGCGGCGGCTGCTACGCCAACGTGTGGAACTATCTGCGTACATCCGACAGGAGCAAAGGAGCGCCCACCAGCGTATCCAAGTCCACCGGCTTCCGCTGCGTACTTGAAGTTGAAGAAAAAGAAAAAACCGGAAACAAGGACAAGCAGGAAAAGGATTGAAAAAAGAGCATGAAGCAGTCCATCATCATGTGATCCGTCATTTCATGGCGCGAGCTTTTTCGTGATTCAAACCCGATGCTCATTTAAAAAGTCCGAAATCGGCCTTTTTAGGCCTCGTAACCAGTGTCTTGTCAAAAGCTTTTCGGGGAATAGAAAATAATTGTGCGAGCGACTGATACCGCGATCTGCATTGGATCC
>CAYQTK010000145.1:0-11201 GCA_964420375.1 uncultured bacterium | reverse complement strand
ACTAAAAGTCGCTCGCACATTATGCTTCAGTTTAAGCTTGACAAGACACAAGTGCTCTGTGAAGCGTTTCTCGTCGCTTACAAGACAGATGTTTTTTTGTGCGAGCGAGTTTACTCGCGACTTAAGTCGCTCGCAGACTATGCGTCAGTGTGCTCTTGACAACACAATAGTGCACTGTCAAATGCTTCTCGGTGATGCTTGCTTATCTTTTGCGCCGTGAGCTGGAGCGTTCTTGGAGCGGGTTGGACGTTACGGTTGAGGAGGGGCTGTCGCTTCTGGGGATCTTATACGCGCAAGAGATGGTGACCGGCGGCGAGGGCGGTTACCTCTCCGCGCCCAAGCCCCGCCCAAGCCTCGCGCGCCTGTTCGACGCACTCCACATCAAACCTCCCGCCAATCTCCCCCGAAGCCAAGCCCATGCAGGCACTAAACGCAAACTTCCCTCCCGCCGCAAAACCCCCTGAAATAACTCCAATAACCGGCAACAGCGCCTTCGGAATATTCAGGGAACATCCGTTTTATTTCCTTGCTGACCTGCTACGGTAAATAATCCTTCAAGGAAGCCGAGTCCTTTGAGCATGTCTTCGAATTAAACATCGAGGTAACAGAGTGACCTGCAACTTCTCGGATCGGCGGCCACGGTCGCATTTTTTCCGCTGGCGATGGCGGGCACTTCTATCACCTTGATGAATTCCTCGAACTTGGTCGCGTCCGGCAGCAGGTCGAGCAAATGGTTTTCCGCGTCTTCGAAAAATTCGCGGTTGAACTTGGCTTCGGTATCGTCCGGATAAACAGGGAGATAAATGATCCCGGCCTCGACCAGGTCCAGAAAGAAATGGGTGCCGAAAGACACGTCGGGTACGTGTCCTGTCTCTTGCCTTGCCATCTCCACCAGTATCGAGGCGTGGTTCAAATCCGCGTAGGTAGCGTTGACACCGAGATCCATGTTCGAGCTTCCCCACCTTCCCGGTCCCATCATTATGAAGTTTTCTCCGCTCATGGCCGGATGGCGATTGATCCTTCCTACCAGCCGGCCCAAAGACGCCTTGGTTTCCCGAGAAGCTTTTTCGGCATAGGAGACGGGATCCAGGTAAATAATGTATCTGATATTTCTCACCACTCCCCCGAAGATAGTGCGTCCGGCCCTGAAGATGACGCGCTCGGGCGGGATGTCCTCTGGTATTTTCACCTCAGCGGAAATACTGTGCAGCCTGAGCGGCCGGCATTGGAGCAGGTTCACGCGAATCGCTCCCTCCGGGTTCACGAACGCGGTGAACTCGGTGTCAATGGGATATTTATATGCATCCTCCAATATGGCCAGCATCTCCTTTATAATCTTTACGAAGACGCTTTTAGACACCAGGTTGTTGAATGTGGGCACCGACCGATCCATGCTTTCCACGTCGTCTCCCAAGGGGTCCTTGACCAGGTCATCCTCCATTACCGACATAAACATGCCCAGGGCAGGAAAGCCGGGATCGATCACCTCCTTTAACGGCATTATCTCAAACCGGTTTTTTCGAAGGTCGAGCAGGTCTATCCGTTTTTGGGAATATGCCGCGACCCGTTGTCCTATCTCGGGCCGCAATAGAGGATGGCTGACCGCCATGATCCTCGGGTAGTCCGCGCCCTGCCGGTTGACGGCACGAGTCCCCAAGCCCATGACGAGCCGGATCATTCCCTGCTCGGGGTCGATCTTGTCCGTCCATTGATAGAGGTTGTGGGAAAAGGCGACTCCTGCCAGAGGCGGGAAGAAGTATTTTTTGTAACGGGCGCCTGAAACCCTTTGGACCAGTATTGCCATCTGCTCGTCCGAGTCCTCCAAGCCGCGCTCGAGCCGGTAGGAAATGGCGTCGGGGTTAAGCGCGGAGGCGTATACCAGCTTTACCGCTTTCAGGAATTCGGCAAGTCTCTGGTCGGGATCGCCCTGGTTAGGGCAGAATTCGCTCCTGTACTTTCCGGCGAACGAATTTCCGAAGCTGTCCTCCAACAGGCTCGACGATCGCACTATTATCGGGGCCTGGCCGAAATAATCGAGCAGGTCCCTAAACTGTTCCAGGATATCTTCGGGGAAGTCCCCTTCCAGAAATCTCCGCTCTACGTCCTCGAATTCCTCCTCGGCTTTTTTCAAGTCGCTGCTCAGGCGGAGCCTGATCCGGAACAGGTCGTTGTCAACCAGAAAGGTGAAGAAGACGTCCGAACCGAGATAGAAGGAATCGTGTTCTTCGAGCATTCGTGAAAAGTCCACTTCGCCGCTCTTTTCGAGGAGTATGCGCCGGGCCAGCAGCATACCGGAGGCCTTGCCTCCAATACGGCCCGATCCAATCAGCCGGCCCCTGATGGCCATCAGGTCCTTAACGGTAAGGTAACAGTCGGTGAGTCGGTTGAACTCGGGATGGTTTCCGATCAACATCCTGGCCATCTCCTGCTTGAGGGCGTTAACTTCGGGGGCTTTTTCCGGCGAAAGCAGTTCCTCTTCGCTATACTTCATCAGGCGGCGATGAACGCTGTCCCAGGGCGCGATCGATCCGGTTCGCGGCCTAAGAGGACTTTGGCCGGCGGCCTGTGAAGCCTCGGATGCGAGACCGCTCTGAAGCACCGGCTTCATGTCCCCCCGGCTGAAGATATGGGGCAGAAACATGTCGGAGGAATAACGGTCGAAAACCTTGATTGGGTGGATGTGGAGATTTTGTCCCGCGCTGTAGACGTCGATCAGAACCTGGGTGGTGTCCCGGATTCGGGCAACCGCGCGGTGGGAATGGCGTCCCCTGGTCAGGGCGAAATAGGCTACCGTTTCGAGTTCACGCAAATAGGGGCATGTCACCTGGAAAAAGTTTGCCAGCAGTTCATCGGTGGCCCAGTCCTCGACCAGGGCCGACAGGCTGTCGAAAACATAGAAAACCTCTGCTCCCTGTTTCTCGATTATGCGATGAACCTGGGAACTGAAAGCATCAAAACCTTTGGCGGGAGAGACCTCGACGGTTTCCAGGCCCGGGAAAGCCGGCAGTACCCGGGGGTGTGGCGCGAATCTGATATAGATCAATCGGCGGTTTTCGGCCCGGGTTGTCTCTGCAAAAGGGATTGCGAAGGTAGAGTAATTTTCCAGCCTCTCCACTTGCCATACCACGTTATCTCCCAGGCGCAGTCCTTTCAGGACAAGGTCAAGGGCGGAAATACCCGAGCTGATTTGTTTAGTTTCCATTTTATCGGACCGTCTTTCGATCGATTATACAGCCGGACGACTTCTTCAATCCAGTTGTTGAATTCGTTCTTCCAGCATCCGGTAAGAAAAAAGGGTTTCATATTCGGCAAACCCTGCCAGAGCCACTGACTCGACCTTTATCGCAGTTTCCTCCAGTATCGCGGTCGGATTAAGTCCTCCGTAAACAATAACTCCCGCCCTCCCCTCGCTGACCGGGATATCCAGGAGGGGCTGGCCGGGATGGCCGATGGCGAGGAAGCCGCCGAGGCCGGCCTTTTTAAGTTCCGTCTCTATTTGTTTTACTTGTTCGATACTGTCGGAAGGGATTTCCCTGAATCCTACCCCGATTCTTCCGTTTCCGGCTTGGCAGGCATCTTTCAACTCGGTCATGCCGCTGCCAATGAACACCTCGAGGGGGTCGATGCTGGTTCCTTCATAAGTAATGATTTGGACAAAGCGCTTAGGTTTGCCGTCGCGCAGTTCAAGCAGTCCTCCAAATCGGGATTGGACGGGCACTCCGTGGGCCAGGAGCACCCCGTTGATGGTGATCGAACAAACGGTCCCTATACCCGCCATCTTTTCCGGGACCACCCGTCTCCCGAACTTTTCTCCCGGTCGAAGCAGGGCCATGAGGTTGCCCATCGAGTAGCCGGCCTGGAAAACTTTTTGGATGTACGGAGTAGCGTTAACGAGCTGGGCCTTGTTTACCAGGCTCACGTTGATTACCACCGAACCGCTTTTTAGGGCGAGGTCAAAATCCAAGTGGTAGGCCAACTGATCGATCTTGGCCGCCAGGAACCCGACCTTCTCGATGACGCGGGCGTCTTCCAACTCCCGCCTCCCCTTGGCGCTGATTCGCCGGCCCCGTTTGCCCAGATTTTCGGTAAGGCCGGCCCGGTCCAGACCCATGAGGTAATACCTTACCGTTCGATCGCTGACTTCGAAACCCAGGTTTCGAAGTTCACCGCTTATTCTCGAGCTTCCCAAAGGTTTTCCGGCCTGGTTGAGAAGCCCGAGGATAGCCAGTCTTTTCTTTTCGGATTTGTCCATGCCGTCAAATCGATCGCGAAAGATAAAGAACCGGCCCCTGCCGGCCCGGCCGGCAAGGTCCGGATAACGGCATTACACCCATCCTCTGAGTTTCATCGCTTCCACCACTCGTTTAACCGCCACAACGTACGCGGCCTGGCGCATGTTGATCTTATGCTGTTGGGATGTCCGCAAAACCTCGTGGTAAGCCTTTGTCATGCGGAGGTCCAGCCGCTCGTGAACTTCCTCCAGCTCCCAGTAATACATGTAAAAATTTTGCACCATCTCGAAGTATGAAACGGTTACTCCTCCGGCGTTGCACAAGAAGTCGGGCACCACGTGTGCCCCGTTGTTGTAAAGTATGTCGTCGGCCTCCGGGGTGGTCGGTCCGTTGGCGAGTTCGAGTATGATCTTGGCCTTTACCTTGTCCGCGTTCTTTTCGGTGACCACGTTCTCCAGAGCTGCGAGAGCCAGGATGTCCACGTCCATTTCGATCAGGTCCTCGTTGGCTATGCATTCGGTGCCCGCGCATTCCATCACCGACGAGGTCGATTCCTTGTGCTTTATAATGTCTTGAACCCCAATGCCGTCCGAGCAGCAGGCGCCGCCCTTCGAATCGCTGACCGCCACTATCTTGCACCCGAACATTGATTCTCCCAGGCAGGCCGCGAAATTGCCGGCGTTACCGAATCCCTGGACGGCCATGGTCGCTTTCTTCAGATCTATCCCCACCTCCTGGGCGGCTTCCCGCAGGGTGTACATGCCGCCGCGGGCGGTAGCATCGCCCCGGCCCGCGGACCCTCCCAAGGCCAGGGGCTTGCCGGTGATGACCCCGAACTGGTTCTTGCCCATCAGCTTCGAGTACTCGTCCATCATCCAGGCCATGATTTGGGGCGTGGTATAGACGTCGGGAGCGGGCACGTCCTTTTCAGGTCCGATAAATTCTCCTATCGCCCGAATGTAACCGCGGCTAAGGCGCTCGAGTTCGCCGGCCGACATCTCCTTGGGGTTGCAGATTATTCCGCCCTTGCCGCCTCCCAGAGGCAGGTCCAGCAGGGAACACTTCCAGGTCATCCAGCACGCCAGCGCCCGTACCGTGTCGATTGTCTCTTCCGGATGGAATCGGATGCCCCCCTTAGTGGGACCCTTGGCGTCGTTGTACTGGACCCGGAAGCCTTCAAAGACTTTGACGCTGCCGTCATCCATTTTCACGGGGATCGAAACATGCAACTCCCTCATGGGCTTAAGCAGCATCCCGCGCTCGCCCGCAGAGAGCTTCAGGATATCGGCGCAGTTGTTGATTTGAACCTTCGCGATCTCGAACGGGTTTAGATTGGACATTGAAATACTTCCTCCTTCAATATGAATTTCGATTATCTTAAAACCGGGAATCCGGCCGGCTTTAACAGAATGGAATCGGGACAAAAAACCTTCAGGCCTTGCCCTCGCAAATCCTTTTGGCGTGGTCCAGGTAATGCTCGAGCCGGCGCATCTTTTCGAGGAACTCCGGCCAGCCGCACTGGGGCTTAAAACCCTTTTTAGCGTCGGCGGTGATCATGGTCCCGTAGGTCACCTGACCGTCGAATTCGCTATAGAGCTCGGCCCAAACTTTAATCGACTCCTCCATCATGGACCGGGTCACGTTGCGAAAATGTCTTAGCTTCTCTTCAGGTGAAGCTTGGTCTTGATTCTCTTGTTCCGAAGAAACCAATCTTAAATCCGTTCCCATCATGAAATCTCCTTTTTTTCCGGGTTTTCTTCGTAAATCGATCCGTCGCAAAGCCTCCGGGTATAGTCAATGTAGTGGCCCAAAAGGTGAAGTTTTTCCATGAACTCCGGCCACCCGCAGGCCGGCAAGGCCCCGTCGGAAAGCGGCACTCCGTCTATGATCTCCTCAGGCGTGCGGGGGTCCTCCAATTCCTTCAACAGGTCCTCCCAAACCTGGATGGCCTGTTCCATGACACTGGCCGCCACCCCCTGGAAATGGCGCATCCTGGCGTTGAAACGATCCAAATGAATTCTCGCCTCCCGGTCCAATCCGGAGCCGGATTCGGCGGTTGAAATCTTTGTATAATTCATGCGGCCACCCCCCTTCATCCTGGTAGAGCCTGATTTCCTGCTCTGACTTTTAAGCAATCTTCGTGCCGCATATACTGCAGATAGCGCTTTTTGCCTAACCGTTCATAATAAAAGGATTTTTAAGGGGAATTTGCTTTACGCCCGGGTGTATAAAAAATCTCCGTTGAACCAAATGCATCAGCAGACTTGTGCAATGACAAATAAGCAGGGGTTGAAGGATATGAATTTACAGTGTTTTAACCGAGATGTTCAAAACTTGAACAGGAGTGCGCGCATTAGGCCAGACTTGTTAATCTTCCTCCTGGTCTGGCTGTCCTATTCGATATTTCTGGATTCGGTGTCTCAGGGTGTTCCTGCTGATTCCCAACATGCGTGCGGCCCGGACTTGGTTATGGCCGCAGTCTTCCAGGGCCTTGGTTATGAGAATTTTTTCGACCATTTCTATAACGTTGGCTTGGGAAGGGTCTTTGGATAAATTCAGGATTTCGGGTACAAGGGCCTCGATGCTTTGTTTCAGGTTATTCATCAGGTCCTCGCTATCGGCTCGCTGGGCCGATCCTTGAGAGGCCCCGATCTGGATGTGCTCGCTTAGGATCGCATCTCCGGAGCAAAGCAGCACGGCGCGACGCATGCAATTTTCCAACTCCCTCACATTCCCGGGCCAGGAGTAATCCTTTAGCTTCAGGAGGGCGGACTCCTCCAGCCCCCGAATCGGTTTTTCATATTCCGTCCCGAAACGGGCCATGAAATACTCGGCCAGGGCGGGCAGGTCCTCCATTCTCTGAGACAAAGGCGGCAGAGCTATGGAAATGATTTTCAGCCTCCAGTACAGGTCCTCTCGGAAGTTTCCCGACTCAACCGCTTTTTCAAGGTCTTTGTTGGTGGCGGCTATCACCCGGACGTCGCTCTTAATGGTATCGGAGCCACCGAGCCTTTCGAACTCTCCTTCCTGCAGGACCCTTAGAACCTTGGCCTGAGTGGTTAGGGACATGTCGCCGATCTCGTCGAAAAACAGCGTACCCCCATCGCAACGTTCGAACTTGCCTATATGGGCGCGGTCAGCGCCGGTGAAAGCTCCGCGCTCATGCCCGAACAATTCGCTTTCAAAGAGTTGGTCGGGGATGGCCGCGCAGTTCACGGCCAGGAAAGGCCGACTCTTGCGCGCGCTGTGATGGTAAAGGGCCCGGGCCACCAGCTCCTTGCCGGTTCCGCTTTCTCCGGTAATGAGAATGGTGACGTCCTTTTCCGCCACCTGGCCGATCAGCTTGAACACCTCCTGCATTTTTTTGGACGAGCCAACCAGCCTTACGGCTCCGCCCTCCTCTTTAGCGCTTGGCCCCATCGCCAGAGGGAAGCTGACCACCTGCTTCATGAGACGGTTAACTTCCAGGGCGTCGGCCACGATGCGTTTTAATTCCTCGGTGTTGAAGGGTTTAAGAAGATAATCGTAAGCTCCGCGTTTCATGGTTTCGATCGCGGTTTCGGTGGTACCGTAGGCGGTGATGATGATGACGGGCGTCTGGCACTGGGAGGCACGAATCTGCTTAAGGGTATCCAGGCCGGACAGCCCCGGCATTTTGTAGTCGAGGAGAATGAGGTCGTACTGTTCATGGTCAAGCCTTCTTAGAGCCTCTGCCCCGTCATGGACCGAATCCACCGAATAGCCCTGTTTCTCGAAAAGGCGGGTCAAAAAGTGAACAAGTCCTTTGTCGTCGTCAACTATGAAAATCCTGTTTCCCATATTCGCTTTTTTGATCCTCTAGCACCGGTAAATATACTTTGAATGCAGCGCCGACACCAATCTCGCTCTCGACCTTGATTTCTCCTCCGTGACGGATCACGGTCCCGTGCACTATCGAAAGCCCCAGCCCGGCGCCCGAGGCCTTGGTGGTGAAAAAAGGATCGAATAACTTTTCCTTGTTTGCGGGGTCAATGCCCTGGCCGGTGTCCTTGACTTCGATTCGCACGCAATCCCGCTCCCGCCCCAAAAGCGGTCTTCGCTCACCGGCCGCGCGTATGGTCAAGGTGTCGCCTTTGGACATGGCCTCGAGAGCGTTGACCATCAGGTTGATAAAAACTTCTCCCAACTGTTTGCGATCACCCCAAAGGAGAGGAAGGTCGGAATCGATTTTCTTGATAACCAGAACCTCCTGCTGAATCGCCCGGGGTTTGACCACCTGGAGCGCCTCCTCGATCAAGGTCTTGACCTCGATTTCAGATCGCACCGGATCCTGAGGTTTGGCGAAATCCAGAAACCGGTTAATGGTGCCCTCGATCCGCGAAACCTGGGCCATGGCTACTCGATGGTCTTCCATGTCATCCTGGGTTAATTCCATATCTTCTTCCATAGACTGAAGAAAAAGTTTTATTGAAGAGAGCGGGGTCCTAATCTCGTGGGTCACCCCCGAGGCCAGCCGTCCCAGAGAGGCCAGTTGTTGCGATCTCACCGCCGCGGCTTCCGTTTTTTTTAATTTTACATCCGTTTGCTTCAACTCGGCCTCGGTCACGTCTACTTTTTCTTCCAGGCTCGACTGACGCACCTGAAGTTGCCTTGCCATCTCTCCAAAGGCCCTGAAAAGAGCTCCGATTTCATCGTCGCGTTTCAGACGCAGGCTTTCGTAATTAAAGTCCCCTTCGGCCAATGCTTCCGCCGCTCTGCTCAAATCCTGGATCGGTTTTACAATGTACCTGGCCAGAATCCAGGCTAAGGTTACGGTAATCAGCACGGAACCAAAAAGCACCGCGTAGACGAGCTGCTTTAGGCGGGAAACGCTGGCAAAGGCCTCGTCCCGGTCCTGCTCTACCACCAGGTACCAGTCAGTATCGGCCACGTGGCGTGAAGCACCCAAAACCTCTATTCCCCGATAATCGGTATAAAATATCCTGCTCTCCGAACTATGGAAAATTTTTCGGAAACTTCCGGAACGGGCGATGTTTTCCGACAAAATCTTACGGGGGTCCTTATGAGCGAGAAATACTCCCTGATCGTCAACCAGGTAAACCTCGCCCGTTTCGCCGAGAGAAACCCGGAGAATAGCGGATATGATCGAATCGGTTCCCACTGTGGCTCGCACAGCGCCGATTATCTCCCCGCCGCTTCGCACCGGAAGGGAAATCTGAAACGATGACTCCTTGCGCCCCGTCTCAAAAAAAATATCGGACTGATGGAAGCTCCCATCCATGGCTCGTAAAAACCATTGCTCACTGCAGGGGTCCGCATCGGAAAGGCCGCCATCTTTGCTGAAAATTGTTTTACCTTCGCGGGAAATTACCGTGAAATCCCGATAAACCTTGTAATTGTCCTCTACCAGGTCCAGATAAGAGGCGATCGCGTCCGGATCGAACGACCTTATGATTGAGGATTCGGCTACTACCTGGAGGTCGGCTCTCCGCTCCAAAAGCCACCTCTCCAAAAGGTTCAACTTGTCGTCGGCCACGCTCTCCAACTGGTTAGTTACCTGATTCATGATCAGCTTGTCTGCGGCACTAATCGCGAACAAGCTCACCATTCCCAGAGGCACCAATGAAGCCACCAGAAACAACAAAGTGACCTTGGCCTGCAGGTTATCGATTATCAGGCTGTAAAAAAAAGAATGATCGCCGTTCCTCATACAGGAATTATAGCAATTGTGAGGCCCCCAAGAAAATTGTGCCGATGAAATCATAGCTAAGAAAAAGTCTAATGTGGCCGTCTCTCGAAACCATCGACCGAAATCATCAATTCTTCAGTAGAGTTCAACCCCCTTATTTGAGCCTCATCTAACCGCTCAACACTCCGGCAATGCGATTAAGTATCAGAATTGCCGCTTCAGACCTCCTTTCAGTTCGTTATTTACCGTGAGAGCCATTCACTTTCGTCAGTCCCGCGTCCTTGATAAGTCCGACCTACAACTATTCTTCCAACTATTCTTCTTCGTGCGAGCGACTTCAGTCGCGACTGAAGTTGCTCGCACGCAGCTTATAATTTTAATGTAATCCGCTACTACCCTGGTGGTTAAGAGGCACGGGGCGTTGGGCTTGTCGGAGCGCCCTTGCTCTTGTGCTCGTGCCCCTGAACCCATGCCATCGCCTCCCCTGGGGTGACGGGAGGGGGACTGCAATTGAACCAAGTTCTTGATATTGCATCCCAACCACCCACAGATTCTTTGGAGGACCCAAATTTCTTTAGATTTTCATGCCGATTTTTTATGGTGGGAGTGTATTCTTCCTGACTCACATAAGGTTCTGCAGACCCATGAGGAACATCATGTCGCCCGTGAACTCCATCCTTCCGGTCATGACCAGGTTGGGACCGTTGGCCTGTCCTTTTTGCATTGCCACCCAGTCGGCGAGGCTGAGCTTGATGGAGGCTTCCGGCGAGGTTTCGCCGCCGAAGACCATGATGAATGGGAATACCGAGCCGTCGTTTTTTCTAAGCTCGACGTTGAGCTTGCCCTTGGCGGACTGGAGTGCGTTAAAGATTTTTTCATCTGCCAGCTCCGAAGGGTCGGTGAAACGGTCGATGACCTCGCCGAGCTTGCCGGTGACTGCGTCGCGCCAGTCGCTTTCAGAGATCGAGATGCAAAGCGTGGGCTTGTCAATGCCCCCCTTGGTGACCTCTACCTCCTTGCCGCCCTTGATAGTGAGACAGTACTTGTTGTCATCAACATCAAACTGGAGATTGAAGTCCTTGCCCGCGAGGCTGGAAAGGTCCGCTCCCGCAGCAAGCTCGGGGAACTGGGCGGGTACATGGTTGTGGAAAAAATCGTCCGCGCTTACATCGTCTGGTACATTAAATTGCGCCATCTTTGTCTCCTCCTGAACTTATTTTACCGATCGTTAAATATAAACCAGGAGAAAATAAATGTCAAGTGAAAATAAAAAAGCCTGTTTAAAAGAATTGCTGAATCAG
>CAYQTK010000144.1:0-11205 GCA_964420375.1 uncultured bacterium | reverse complement strand
ACTAGTCTTCGTAAGCGTCCTTGCTCTGCTCCTGCTGCGCGTCTCGCGAATAGCCGCAAGCCATGGACGGGTCGTCCAGGATCATTCGGGCGTGCTTCTTGTCGATGGGGTCGCTGGGCTTTATCTCCGGGAGGTCCCCCACCTTCTTCAAGTACTTCTTGCCCTCCTTGATCTCTTCCGGGTTGTCCTGTCTCTGTCCCCGGCAGATAAGGCTTATACCGAGCTCCTTTACGTACTCGATCCGTGCGGGCTCGCGCGCCACCGCCTTGCGCTGGTACTCGACCGACTTGTCAATATCACCGCAGGTCCCCACTACCTGCTTGATGCCGAAGGTGCAAAGCCACTCCGGCAGAACCCGGTAAAACTGGCCCAGCGCGTTATAAGCGTCCCCCAGGGCGTTGGCGCTGCCGTCCGTGGCCCGGTACTGCGGCTTCAGCTCCACCGCCTTTAAAAAAACGTCTTCCAGCTCGGCAGCCTCGGACAAGGCCCGGAGTATGCCCTGCGACGTTCCCCGCCTGCCCTTGGCTATGCCTTTCCAGAGCCAGCAGTTGCCGTCCTCTGGTGCAAGCTCGATGCACTTGTCGCCAAGAGCTTCCATCTTCCGGTAATACTTGATCCGCTCTTCAGTGTTCGGCTTCCGGTCCCGGTCGAGGTTCTCCAGCCGGTCATAGGCGTTCCGCGCCTTGCGCCAGTATATCTCCGCCCGGTCAGGGCATTTCTTCTCTGCCTTTTCCAGCACCTTGTCGCTTCCCTCAAAGTCGTTTGCAAGCCAGAGGTCCTCCGACTTCTTGATCAGCTCGTCGCAAGAAGTCTCAGCCGGCACCGACGCAGGCCAGCAAAAAACAAGAACCAAAAACAATGAAACAATAATGCCCCCTGCTCTTCTCATCTGTCTTACCTCCCTCGGATTATAAGAAGTTGTCTCATGCAATCACGAAATTTTCCCCGACTTGGAACATCCGGCCCTGCGCATACCCCGAGTTACCGGATATGAAACAGAAACACCAGCAGACCCATTACAACATAGCAGCAGAAAACGCCGGTGGCAAGTTGAGACCTCTAAGGCTCTTCCATCGGCTTGTTTTCAATGGATGTCCTTGATATCTTTCAAATATCTCGATTGTCTTTTTCGGGAATACGGGCTGAAAAATGAAAAAGATAAAAAGCAGGCCGGCAATAATTTTCCTGTTCGCCTTTTTGGTTGTGCTTTTCCTCGCCGTGACCGCGGCGGAGTGCGGCGACCATGACAACGGCGGCTGGAACCTGCTCGTTTTCACTCTTGATACCACCCGGGCGGACCATCTGGGCTGTTACGGGTATAAGCGTGAGACCTCACCTCACATCGACGCTGTTGCCCGGGAAGGGATATTGTTCGAAGATTGCCTCTCCTGCTCCTCCATAACGCCGGTGTCCCACGCCACCATCTTTACGGGCATGTATCCCTACCATCACGGCCTGCGCTCCATGCACGGGAGCGAAAACCTGGTCATGAATCACGACGTGGTCACCCTTGCCGGAATACTTCGGGAAAACGGCTACACTACCGCGGCTTTTGTGAGTGCTTTCCCGGTCTCTCGCAGGTACGGACTTGACCGCGGCTTTAAAACCTATGATGAAAAGTTCCAGTGTAAATTCCCGCAGAGGGCAGTGGGAAAAGAAGGCATGGTGGATACGGGCACCTGCCAGAGGCGCGCGGATGCAACCACCCGCAAAGCCCTGGAGTGGCTCTCCGAACATAAAGAGGAGAGGTTCTTTGTATGGGTCCATTACTTTGATCCTCATGATCCCGTTCTTCTGCCGCCGGAGCAGTACAGGCCGGAAATGGAGCTTTCCCGGTCCAACACGAAGGAGTACATCCGCAGGGTGTATGACGGGGAGATACGTTTCATGGACAGCGAACTGGGAAGAGTCCTTGACTGGCTCCGCAAGGAAGGTCTCTATGAAAAGACCCTGATCGTCATTGTCGCGGACCACGGCGAAGGCCTGGGGGACCATGATTTCTGGACCCACGGCATCCTCTACCAGGAGCAGATACTTCTTCCCCTCATCTTCCGCGTGCCGGGCGGGAAGAGCAAAACCATTTCAAGCCGGACCCGCAGCATAGATATTCTGCCCACCGTACTTGACCTGCTCGAGGTAAGCGACCGGCAACCAAGGGACGGAAAAAGCCTGCTGCCCGCCATGAGAAGAAAAAGCGGCATCAAGGACCGGACCGCATACGCCGAGTCCCAGAACGAGTTCACCATGCACGTCATGGGCCGGGAGTATAAAAAGGACGTGCTCTATTCGTTTATAGAAGGAGATTACAAGTATATCCTCAACGTAACCGGGGCCGGAGAAGAGCTTTATAATCTTGCAGAGGACCCGGCCGAGAAAACCAACCTGGCAGGCCAAGAAAAGCACCACTCCCGCAAACAAGCGTTAAAAGAGGAGCTCATGCAAAGAATGAAAATATCGCCCGCCTCTCCCCCTCTTGACGACGCCTCGCCCGAGGTCCTGCAAAAGCTTAAGTCACTGGGATATAACACCCAGTAAAAGCATTTCTTGGAAACCTCCGGCGTCCTGTACTATACTGTTTGAAACTTGGGGGACTTTATTCATGAAAAACCTTGCAGTTGTTATACTTGCTGCCGGAGAGGGCACGCGGATGAAGTCGGGCAAGGCCAAGGTGCTGCACGAGGTTCTGGGCCGTCCCATGGTCTCCTACCCCTTGGAGGTCGCCCGTGCTCTGCGTCCGGAAAAGACGGTGGTGGTGGTAGGCGTGCAGGCGAACGAGGTCAAAGCCGCGCTCCGGGATTACGAGGTTGACTTCGCCCTTCAGAAGCAGCAGAAGGGCACGGGCCACGCGCTCATGTCCGCCATGCCCGCCCTCCAAGGCCTCGACGGAGACGTGCTGGTGTTCTACGGAGACGGGCCTTGCCTCACCGCGGACACTTTAAAGGGACTTATTAAACTTCACCGAAAGCGTAAAGCAGATATGAGCCTTCTGACGGTCGAGCTTGCCGACCCCTCGGGATACGGCAGGATACTGCGCGACGGCTCCGGCAGGGTACAAGGCATTGTCGAGCACAAGGATTGCACTTCTTCCCAGAGAAGCATCAAGGAAGCAAACCCCGGCCTTTACTGTTATGGCGCCGGCTTTTTAAGGGACAACCTGAAAAGGCTTAAAAACGACAACCGCCAGAAGGAGTACTACCTCACCGACCTGGTGGAGATGGCAGTGAAAAGCGGCTTGAAGGTGGCATCCGGCAAGGTGGAAGACCCGGCCGACGTCCTGGGCATAAACTCCAGGTGGGAGCTTTCTGGGGTGGAAGGAGTGCTGCGAGAGCGGATCAACAAGGGACATTGCCTCTCGGGGGTGACCATCCAGGCGCCGGAGACGGTCCACATCGAGCCGGGGGTCAAGATAGAAAAAGACGCGGTGATCGAACCGGGCGCACGGCTCTGCGGAAAGACCCGCATAGGCCAGGGCGCATACATCGAGATGAACACCCGGCTTACTGACACGGAGGTTGAAGCGAACGCGCGGATCAAGACCGGGTCGGTACTTGAAGAGTGCACCATCAAAGCGGGCGCCCAGATAGGTCCCATGGCCCATATCCGGCCGGGCACGGTAGTAGGCAAAGACGCCAGGCTGGGCAACTTTGTGGAGACCAAGAAGGCAGTGATCGGCGAGGGGGCCAAGATATCCCACCTGTCTTACGTGGGAGACGCCGACATCGGCAAACGCGTCAACCTGGGCTGCGGGTTTATCACCTGCAACTATGACGGGACCGACAAGTGGAAGACGGTGGTGGAGGACGACGCCTTTGTGGGCTCCGACTCTCAGACGGTGGCCCCGGTGACCATCGGAAAAGGGGCCTACATCGGGTCCGGGTCAACCATAACCGGCGACGTTCCCCCCGGGTCCCTGTCCATGACACGCGCGCCCCAGGTGATCAAAGAGGACTGGGCCAGAAGGAAATCCGCCGGCAAAAACCAGGGATCATCCGGCAGGAAAAAGACAAAAGGATAAAACTTCATGTGCGGAATAGTGGGATACATAGGCAGCCGGGAAGCGTCTCCGGTGTTGATGGACGGCCTGAAGCGGCTCGAGTACCGGGGGTACGACTCGGCGGGCATTGCGGTGGTAAACGGCGGCGAACTGGACATCCGGCGCTGCAAGGGCAAGCTCCGCGAGCTCGAGTGCGAGCTTGCCGAGCGGCCGATCCGAGGCAGGGTGGGCATAGGACACACCAGGTGGGCCACCCACGGCAAGCCCTCGGAGGAGAACGCCCATCCCCACCGCGTGGGAAACGTGGCGGTAGTCCACAACGGAATCATCGAGAACTACGCTGAAATAAAAAAGAAGCTCATAGCTGATGGAAGCGTGTTCAACTCCGAGACCGACACCGAGGTCATAGCCCACGTTATTGACGGCCATCTTCGCGAGGGCATGGGCTTCGAGGAAGCGGTCAGGCAGGCCATTACAGAGCTGCGGGGAGCATACAGCATAGTGGCGGTAAACGCGCAGGAGCCGGACATCATCATCGCGGCCAAGCTGGCGTCGCCCATGATACTGGGGATGGGAGACGACGAGAACCTGGTGGCTTCCGACGTGCCCGCGCTTATAAACTACACCCGCCGCGTGGTGACCCTGGAGGACAACGAGTACGCCGTGCTCACTCCGGAGAGCGTAAAGATAAAGGACGCCCGCGGCAGCGAGATCAAGCGGGAGCCCCGCGAGGTCCAGTGGTCGCCCGCCATGGCGGAGAAGGGCGGCTACAAGCACTTCATGTTAAAAGAGATATTCGAACAGCCCCGGGCACTGGCCGACACCATGGCGGGAAGGGTCTACTCGGAAACCGGCGAGATATCTTTCGAGGATTTCCATCTCACCCCTGAGATACTGAACTCCCTGGACCACGCCTGTATCGTGGCCTGCGGGACTGCCTGGCACGCCGGGCTCACCGGCAGGTACATGATCGAAAAGCTGGCCCGCGTCCGCGTCCGCACCGACATCGGCTCCGAGTTCCGCTACCGGGACCCCCTGGTGGGCGAGGACACCCTGCTTATATTGATAAGCCAGTCAGGAGAGACCGCGGACACCCTGGCCGCCCTGGAAGAGGGCCGCAAAAAAGGTTGCCGCGTGCTTTCCGTGTGCAACGTACTTGATTCGTCCATTACCAGGAAGTCGGACGATGTCATCTACACCCGGGCGGGTCCGGAGATAGGGGTCGCATCCACCAAGGCCTTTACCTGTCAGCTCATGGTCATGTACCTCTTCTCATTGTACTGGGCAAAGGTGCGGGGCACACTGCCGGAGGACGAAGTGAAGCGCAGGATGGCTGCGGCACTCCACGTGCCCGCGCTGGTCGAGGAAATGCTCAAGCAGCACGAGCACATCGAAGAGATATCCCGGAAGTACTACAAGCAGCCGGGCTACTTTTTCCTGGGCAGGGGCATAAACTTCCCGGCGGCGCTGGAAGGAGCGCTCAAGCTGAAAGAGATATCCTACATCCACGCCGAGGGGTACTCCGCGGGAGAGCTCAAGCACGGGCCCATCGCACTGGTGGACGAAAAAATGCCGGTGGTGGTCCTTGCAACCAGGAACGCCATGTTCGAGAAGGTCTACAGCAACCTCGAAGAAGTGGCCGCCCGCGACGGCATGATCATCGCCGTGGTAAACCCCGGAGACGAGGACAAGGTAAAAGACAAGGCACACGACGTGATCGTCATTCCCGAGACCGAGCCCGAGCTTGTGCCCATCGTGCTCAGCGTGCCGCTTCAGCTTCTCGCATATCACGTGGCGGTGCTCAACGGAACCGACGTGGACCAGCCCCGAAACCTTGCCAAGAGCGTGACAGTGGAATGAGCCCCAAATAGTGCACCGGAAAACCAGCTTTGAGAACTGTTATAATAAGCTGTAATAGAGCTCCGGAAAACCGGCTTCGAGAACTGTTATAATAAGCTGTGCGAGCGACTTTAGTCGCGATTTACTTCGATCGCAGGAGACAATGATTCCCATGCTTATCTTTGGCAGCCCGGTGCGCTGGAAGGAGACCGCATGAACCAAAGCTTTGCAAACAAGAAAAAGCGGCTCTTAAAGATCATTCTGGAGCGGTCCTTCCAGCTCGGAGAGTTCACCCTGTCATCCGGCAAGAAGAGCGATTATTACATCGACTGCCGGACCACCACTCTTCACCACGAAGGGGCCTGGCTTTGCGGCAGACTTCTTCTGGAGCTCGCGCTTGCTTGGGAACCACACGCAGTGGGCGGACTGACCCTGGGCGCAGACCCGCTGGTGGCCGCGATTATAACGGAGAGCTTCCGGCAGGGCACGCCTTTGCGCGGCTTCATTGTCCGCAAACAGGAGAAGTCCCACGGCAGGGGCCGCCGTATCGAAGGCTGCCTCGAAAAGGGCGACACCGCGGTGGTGGTGGAAGACGTGATAACCACCGGCGGCTCTGCTCTTAAGGCGGTGGAGGCCGCCAGGCAAGCGGGCGCAAAAGTAAGCGCGGTCGTGGCTGTCGCAGACCGCAAGGAGGGAGGCGAAAAAGCCATCAGAGAGCAGGGACTTGAAGTCAGCTCGCTTTTCACGGCGCCGGACCTGAAAAAAGCGGCAGGGCAATGAAGGCGGAGGCGGCAGCCGAAGCCGGCACAATAACTTACGGCTTTTCATGTAAAACAGGCCGACTGACAGGAACTGTAAAATTGTCGGAGAGTTTCAGCCTTCTGTGCGGACACGCAGACAGGGCAGACAGGAAAGCTTGCTTTCGCTTTCATAAGTTCCGGCTTGCCGGAACTTACAAAAAGACGCCTCGTAAACTGTGGGCCTTTTGTGGTGCGCATTTCCGACAAGCAAGCTTCTCGGCGGAGAAAGCGGACAGCTTGCCGCCGCACTCCCAAACAGCGCCGAAAAAGTAAATAAACCTCCGTTTTGCAACGGGCGCTATTTAGCGTTTGGTTTTCCCTCTTTTTTCGGTTAAAAAGATTTAATTTTAATTTAATTTTAATTTAATTTTGTTTTGAAAGAATAATAAAATGGGTCTTGCTTTACAGTCGGCTGAATTCAGGGCGCTTTTCAGGACGGTCTTTGGTTTTGTAAAAGACTTGCCGAGCACATTCCCGCTCCAGCCCTGCATAGTGCTTTTTCCTATTGCTCTTTGCCGGAAAGTTGTGGTATAATTTTTAAAGAAATCCACGCATAGGCTGTTTAGTTCGATTTATTTATAAGTCCCGAAGTAAGATTTGGTAAGGGTAATCAAACAATATTTTGACATGGAGGATCAGGCCCCGGGTCTATGTTGACCATGGGAGAGGTGTATATATAGTTTAGCTATTGAAAGGAGGTTTTTGCATGGCGGAGCCAACCATTAAGAAGAAACGATTCGACGGGACAGAGGTGGAAATCCTGGGCGAGACCTATGAAGAGGGATGCTGCACCCGGGAGGACAAGTACCAGTGGATTCAGAGACTGAGCGATGACAGAAGAGAGCTTCTCCGTTTTCTGGAGACCGGTCTTCGCTACTGGTACTCGGATGATTGGTACGGCAGCGAGAAGCGCAAGACCCCGGCGTAAGGCCCTTTTCAGAAGAGCGGAAAAAAGGAGGACAGATCGGTGGTTGAACAGGTAAAAGAAACATACTCGGGCAAGATAAGGGAAGTGGAGATCGGCACCGGCGACAAGGCGGTGAAGATAGGAGGCGCTGCTGCGTATCCGTTTTACTGGTTCGAGGGCGACATGGGCAACAAGCCCAAGATCGCCTGGGAGATGTGGGACGCCGGGACCGAGCTCTGGCCTGAAGCTGCAAAAGAGCCTTTCGCGGACGTGCTCGACGATCCTCCCGCATGGGCCAAGAAGCTCCAGGACGAGTTCAAAGCGGAGATCATCGCACTCCGGCTTACCAGCACCGACCCCAATGCCATGGATAAGCCCGCGGCAGAGGCGGCGGAGACCGTAAAGAAGGTACTGGAAGCAGTGGACGTGCCTCTTATAATCTTCGGCGTGTCCAACGAGACCAAGGACCAGGAAGTGCTCCGCAAGGTGGCCGAGGAATGCGAAGGAAAAAACATGGCCCTCTGCCCGTTAGTGGAAGGCACATATAAAACCGTGGGCGCGGGAGTGCTCGGCTTTAACCACGTGGCTGTTGCCAGCACCCCCATTGACGTTAACCTGGCCAAGCAGCTCAACACCCTGCTGACCAACCTGGGAGTCAAGCCGGAGAAGATCATCATTGATCCCACCACCGGCGGCCTGGGTTACGGCCTCGAGTACTCCTACTCGGTCATGGAGAGGGACCGAATGGCAGCGCTCGTGCAGCAGGACGAGAAGATGCAGCAGCCCATAATAAATTACGTTTCTTTCGAGACCTGGAAGGCCAAGGAATCATGGATCGAGGACGATCTTATGGGCCCGCCCAAGGAAAGGGCCCTGGCCATCGAGGCTTTGACGGCGATGACCCTGCTGCTGGCCGGGTCCGACCTGGTGGTCATGAGACATCCCGACTCCATAGCCAAGGTTCAAGAGGTCATCGACGAGCTGTGCTAATAAGAGTGGGCCTCGGAAGTGAGCTTCCGGGGCTCGGTTCATTAACAAAAGGTTGTCATTTGTTAGGAGGAAAAAATGGCGGATGAAAAAGATTCTAAAAAAGGATTCGATCCGAAAAACGTAAGCGTGGACCCAACAGTGGCCCCGCTTTTGGAAAAGGCATTGAACGACGGATGCGAGACCGCCTTCCAAAGGGTCGCCGAAGGACAGAAGAACCGCTGCACCTTTGGCGCGGAAGGCGTGTGCTGCCGCATCTGCTCGATGGGCCCTTGCCGGATTACCAAGAAAGCGCCCCAGGGAGTGTGTGGTGCAACCGTAGACACTATCGTCGCCCGGAACTTCGCCCGCATGGTGGCGGGAGGCGCAGCAGCTCACTCCGACCACGGCCGCGCAGTGGCCGAGGTCTTTGTGCTGGCCTCCCAGGGAAAGATCCCCGGCTACAAGATCAATGACCGGCAGAAGCTCTACGCAGTGGCAATGGACTATGGAGTCGAGATCGGCGACAAGTCCGACGAGGAGATAGCAGTAGAGCTAGGCGAGGTCGCACTCGGCGAGTACGGCAGCCAGGAAGGACCCATCAAGGGCATCAAGCGGGCTCCCCTCAAAAGACAGGAAGTCTGGAAGAGGGAAGGCGTCGAGCCCCGCGGCGTGGACCGGGAGATCGTCGAGATCATGCACCGGACCCACATGGGAGTGGACATGGACTACAAGAACCTCATCCACCAGTGCACCCGGGCATCTCTTGGCGACGGCTGGGGAGGCTCCATGATAGCCACCGATCTCCAGGACATCCTCTTTGGCACCCCCGTGCCCATCGCTTCCGAGATGAACCTGGGATGCCTCAAAGAAGACCACGTCAACCTCATCGTACACGGACACGAGCCGCTGCTCTCCGAGATGATCGTGGTCGCCTCACAGCAGGACGACATGATCGAAAAAGCAAAGGCTGCCGGCGCCAAGGGAATCAACATTGCCGGAATGTGCTGCACCGCCAACGAGATCATCATGAGACACGGACTGCCCATTGCCGGCAACTTCCTCCAGCAGGAGCTGGCCATTGTTACCGGCGCTCTCGACGGGATGATCGTGGACGTACAGTGCATCATGCAGTCGCTCTCCGACGTGTCCAAGTGCTATCACACCAAGCTCATCACCACCAACTACCGGGCCAAGATTCCCGGAGCCCAGCATATCGAGTTTGAAGAGCACGACGCACTCAAGTCCGCCCGCGAGATCGTGGAAACCACCATCGAGAACTACAAGAACCGGGACAAGAACAAGGTGAGAATACCGGAAGAAAAACACAGCGTGGTCGCCGGCTTCTCCCACGAGACCGTGTCCTATATGCTGGGCGGTCTGTTCCGGGCAAGCTACCGTCCCCTGAACGACAACATAATTAACGGAAAAGTCCGCGGCATCGGCGGCGTGGTCGGATGCAACAACGCCCGCACCCAGCATGACCACGACCACCTCACCATCATCAAGAAGCTCCTCGAAAACGACGTGATCGTGCTCACCACCGGCTGCTCGGCAATGGCATGCGGCAAGGCCGGCCTGCTCTCTCCCGAGGCCGCCCATAAGTTCTGCGGACCCGGTCTCGCCGAGGTCTGCGAGACGGTGGGAATCCCGCCCGTGCTCCACATGGGCTCTTGCGTGGACAACTCGAGGATACTCCTTGCAGCCGCGGCAGTGGTCAAGGAAGGCGGACTCGGCGACGACATAGCCGACCTTCCCGCCGCGGGAAGCGCGCCCGAGTGGATGAGCGAAAAGGCCATCTCCATCGGACATTACTTCGTGTCTTCCGGAGTCTACACCGTGTTCGGGACCACATTTCCCTTCACCGGAAGCGAGAACGTAATGAACCATCTCACCAAGGAGCTGGAAGAGAGCATCGGTGGTATGTGGGACTACGAGAAAGACCCCGACAAGCACGCCCAGAAGATGATCGACCATATCGACAAGAAGCGCAAGGCCCTGGGAATAGACAAGGCAAGGGAGCGCGTCCTTCTTGACATGGCCGACCGCCGGGCGCTCGAGTGATATTCGCGATAAATCCAGAAGGAAAAGGAGGAATGAGCAGTGTCTAAAATTATTGCTTCCGCGGCAATCAGGGGCGCGAACAAAATCGTGGACCGCGCCGAAGATACCGTCAAAAAGGCTATTGATAAACACGGTGAGAACCAGGAGATCGGCTTTCCCAACACTGGTTACTACCTTCCCATCATCTACGGCATGACCGGCCGCAAGGTCGAGCATTTAAAGGACGCCCTCCCCATCATCCAGGTGTGCAGGAGCATCCTGCCCGAGCCGGTGAAAAGGGAGAACAACCTTCCCTACCTCGGGCCCACATTGGACGCGGGCATGGCGACCTATTTCGCAGAGGAGCTCATCGAGGCTGTCCGCTACCTGGAAGAACCCGACTTCTACTTCCAGGGCGAGGACCCGCCCGACGACAAGCTCTGGACCGGAGCGGCGGACGACATCATCCTGAGAAAGCGCGGCGTCGAGTTCGTGGACGGGTCGGCTCCCGGCTTCGCAGCCATCCTGGGAGGCGCTCCCGACGCCGAGACCGCCAAGAACATCGCCCAGGAGCTTCTCGAGAAGAGCCTGTACGTGTTCATGGTGAGCCGGAACGATCAGGGCGCGGCCTTTTCCGAGCAGCTCCGGGAAGCCGG
>CAYQTK010000143.1:0-11296 GCA_964420375.1 uncultured bacterium | reverse complement strand
TCCCTTTTGTGCGAGCGACTTTTAGTCGCGATATCAGTCGCTCGCACGCTATGCGTCATTTTAATCTTGACAAGCTAGTGCTTTGTCACTCGAGAAAAGGGGAACAGGGCCGACGAAAATCGCGGTATCAGCCGCTCGCACAAAAATCATTTTTCTTGTAGGCAACGAAAAACGCTTGACAGCGCAGTAGGGTTTAGCGGCGTGTTTTGTTCAGCCTTTCCGGTGTGAAAAAATCGTATTCTTCAATGCTGTTCCGTTGGATCGGCCGCTCGTTTTCGCATGGAAACCGGATTCCGGGCTTGTAAAACTTGAGACGGTTTATGCTAATATCTTGGTATGGGAAGGCGGATGAGGAAGAAGGAGAACATAACTGTTGAGCTCCTGGCCCTGTTGATCTCTGTTGTAGTGCATCTGTATGCGGCGTATGTTATTCCTGTCCCCGCTGACCGGACGGCAGGTTCGGACCGGACGTATATCGAGCTTGCCCGCATGCCCGATAAGGTCGAACCGAGTCAACAAAAGAGCGAACAGCGGCCGGAGCAGGAAGCTCACATGCCCAAGCCAAAGCCGGAAAAACGTCAACCCGAATCCGAGGACAAGAAGAAGAAAAAGCTTCCTTCCAGGATATTCCTGGTTCCCCCGGAACAGAGATACCTGGTGGACCTGGGCAGACCGCAAGAGTCAGACCCGGACAAGGCCCCCGAAGACGCGCGGTTTCTCTCCCAGCGCAACACCGAGACCGACAAGGAGACGGTCAAGAGGACCCGCGCTCGCACCGGCTCGCCTGGAGAGAAGCCGGGCAAGAAGCCTGCAAAAAACCCGGAGCCTACTACCAAAGACTACGAGAACAAGCCCGCGGGAAAAAACAAGAGCGAGCAGGAAACCTCGGAAAGCCCGTCACGATCGCAGCCTGCAGAGCCGAAACCGCCTCAGCCGGAGTCGGGCAAGGAGCTTGCGAAACGGACTCCCGGCAGGAGTCACAAAAGAGAATCACCGCAGCCGCAAGTAAGGCTCCGGCAAAGCGACTCTCCCGCTCCTTTGGAGGCCCCTTCACCTCCTGTTGATAAAGAGGGCTCAGAGGTCCGCATCACCCGCAGGAAAACCGAGCGGATAAAAAAAGAAGACCTGCAGATCAACCAGTACGACGCCAGTAAAACCTATGAGAGCGACGACGGGTCCATCGAGTACTTCCCGTCGGACGTGGCGCGGGGAAGGATAACCAGCCTTAACTCGAAGGCTTTTACTTACGCTGCGTTTTATAACCGGATCAACAAGATCATCCGCTTTTACTGGGAGCCGCAAAAGGCGCTCAGCCATATCAAGTGGCCCGGCACCACCCTGAAGACAAGGCTGCGCATCGTTATGAAAGATAATGGCGACCTTATCAGCGTTGACGTTATCGACCCCTGCGGATACCCTCTGATAGATGCTGCCGCGGTCCGCGCAGTACGCAAGGCAGCGCCTTTTTATAACGTGCCCCAAGCCCTGTTAAACGAAAAAGATCAGTTCATCTACAACCTGGGCTTTATCATCGAAGCGTACTGACAAGGGATAAAGGCGTAAAGAACGGCTCAGTTGAGTTCTTGTTTTCTGACGATGCGCGAGAACAGGCCGGGGAAGAAGCGTTTAATATAGACCGCGAGCCACAGCCGGTCGCGGCCTGCTATGATCTCCTCCTTGCCTTTGTCCACCGCTTTGATTATCTCTTGCGCGCACTTCTCGGGGGTTATTCCCGCGGCAAGATGGTCGCTCATCCTTCCGTACTCCTTGCCGTCACCCGTAAGAGAGCGGAGGGATATTTGGGTCTGCACCGCGGTGGGACAGACAATGGTGACCCCGATGCCGTAGTCATGAAGCTCGGCCCGCAAGGTGTCGAAGAAGCCGTGCAGGGCGTGTTTGGCCGCGCAGTAGCCGGTCCGTTGCGGAGCAGCCACCTTGCCGGCCACCGAGCTTGTCACCACGATGTGCCCGGACTTCCTTTCCATCATGGAGGGGACCACCGCCCGGGTTATAGCGGCGTGAGAGAGGAAGTCGATCTCCATGATCTTCCTTATGGTCTCGATGTCGGTCTCGTGGAGCAGTGACCGCTGGCTGATGCCGCCGTTATTGACCAGGATATCAATATGCCCGTGCATGGCGATCGCCTCGCGGGCTTTCCCTTCCAGCGAAGCGGTGTCGGAGAGGTCCACGAAAAGCGTGGATACATCATCCCCTTGGCAGTTCGACTTCACCCGGGCAAGTTCGTCCGCCTCGTTCGAGCTCAGGATGATCCTGGCCCCCCGCGAAGAAAGCTCATAAGCCAGCGCCTCCCCGATGCCCGAAGAAGCACCGGTTATCCATACCGCCTTTTTGTTAAACTTCATTTTGTCCTCCCCATAACCGCTCTGTGGCCGAATACTGTCAAGTTACGGCCATGGAGAAGACGTGTCAAACCCGGACAACCGAAAGACGGCATCCTTGCAAGCCCGGAATGCGGTTGTTAGGATATTCAAGTTCCGTGAGAAAGGACAAGGAGGAGTTGCCATGACAAAAAAGATAATATCTTTGGCAACTGCCATGGTGGTTAGCTGGGGCATAGCTTCCATGGCACGGGCCGGAGAGATTACTGACGCTATGCATGATATTGCGGAGTTCCGTTTTGTCTGGCCCGCTGACCCGCAGGCCGCGGGCGGCGAGTATGCCGAGCTTTCCGCGACCTCTCCCCGGAGCAGGGGAGAAGTGAGCACTCCTTACGGCGCAGTGCAAGCCGAATCAATGGGGCTTGTCCGCGCCGGCGAACGGGTGGCGCAAGTCATGGTCTACGAGCTTCCCGCGGGCGATGGCTTTGATGCCTTTATGCTCGAGACCCGCATTGAAGAGGACATCAAGGGACCGAACCAGTCGTTTGAAAGGCCCTCGTTTGCCGCGCCCGCCATGCGCGCGCCTTCGCAGTACTCCCATGTTCTCGGCTTCGAGGAGGGCGCGTTTGCTCCTCCCACCCATAAGCCGGTGGCCTCCATGGGCCCTACAGTGCTCTACAGCGACGACATGGACGTGCTGGCGGTATCTTCGTTGAACTACTTTCTGACCACCATCCAGTCGCCGATGGAGGGCGAGTGGTGGTGCGGATTTCACGGCGAAGTCGAGTCCATACCAGAGGGGACCGTCTTCCGGACCCTGGTGGTGAAAGGCCGGGGCATGAACGAGACGGTCTTCAAGTGGGGCGCTCTTTTAAGGGAGTATTACGACAACATCCGGGAGAGCGCTTATGCGGACGTGGGCTTGAGTCACCTCGGTTACTGGACGGACAACGGGGCCTATTACTACTATAAGACGGCTCCGGGCATGAACTACCACGACACGCTTTTAGCGGTCAAGGATTACGCTGACAGGGAGGGCATCCCTTACGGTTACTTCCAGATCGACTCGTGGTGGTACCCCAAGGCCAAGACCAACAACCTGCTTTCCATGGCCACCGGCGGCGCCATCGTGTGGGAGCCCATGAAGGAGCTCTTTCCCCAAGGACTGGACGATTTCCAACAAGAGCTCGGTCTTCCGCTTATCGCGCACAACCGCTGGTATGACCGGAGTTCGCCTTACTGCGACCGGTACGAGTGCGTTTACGGCAAGGGGATAAAAAGCGCGGCCCTACCCATCGAGGACGCTTTCTGGAACGAGATCATGGACAACGCGGTGAGCTACGGGGTCGAGGTCTACGAGCAGGACTGGCTGGTTAGTCAGCTCTACAGCATCCCCTGGCTCCGCTCCGGCATTGACAACGCCGAGAAGTGGTTCGACGCCATGATGAGAAAAGCGGACGAAAGGGGCCTTACCGTACAGCTCTGCATGGCTTCGCCGGGCTTCTTTCTCCAGCAGGTCAAGCACGACAACGTGACCCAGGTGCGGGCGTCCGGCGATTACCAGGCCATCTTTCCCAAGACCTACTTCTGGCCCGCTTTCCACAAGACCTCGATGCTCTCTTATGCAGTGGGGCTGTGGCCTTTCAAGGACAACTTCCAGACCACGCCCATGCAAAGACCGGTTCGCAACGAGTTCTGGCCCTTTGAAGAGACCCTGATATCGGTTCTATCCGCGGGACTTGTCGGGCCGGGCGACAAGATCGGCAGAACAGACAAAGAGCTGCTCATGAAGACCTGCCGAAAGGACGGGGTGCTTTTGAAGCCGGACAGGCCGGCCACACCCATAGACGCCATGTACCTCGACAAGACCCGGCCGTGGACAGTGTCCACCCACAGCAATCATCAGACCGGAAAAACCTTCTACCTGGCCGCGTTTAATTTGTGGCCCTACCGGATGTTCAACTCCACGCTGTCCCTGGCCGAGCTGGGAGTTGCCGGAGATTACGTGGTCTACGACTATCGCAAGGAAAAGGTAGTAGACCACGGCGGAAGCATAGACTTCGGGTTCATGCCCATAAACGACGCTTTCTACTACGTGCTGGCGCCCGTGCTCGGAAACGGCATGGCTGTTATCGGCGAGACCGACAAGTTCGTCACCATGAGCAGCAAGCGCTTTCCGAGCTCTGAAACACAGAAGGAGACCCTGGAGTTGGACGTTGCCGGCGTGCCCGGCGAGGAGGTGACGGTCACGGTCTATGTGCAGGATAAGATCGAGGAGGTAAGGGGCGGCCGGGTGGCCGGCTCTTCCGGTCCGGGCCTGGCTGATATCTTGGTGGAGCTGCCGCCTTCCGGAGTGGTTGGCCTGCAAATCAGGTGACGTGTTTCAGATAGCCGGGGAGCAATCTGGCAGGCGGGGCTGCTTGATGATATGATATAAAATGGCATTGCCAAACGTGACATACAAGGAGTATAAAATGGGAGAGTACGTGGTTGAAAAATCCGTGGAGGTTGACGCACCCCTCCGCAAGGTCTGGGAAGAGATGGTTGATGTAAAGGAATGGCCTTCCTGGAAGCCGTTTATGCAGAAGGTGTCCATTGGCGGCGGATACGAGACGCTGACCAACGGCTCGGTCATCTGGATGATGCTGCAGATGGCCGGCCCGGTGGGCACACCGCTGCGGGTGCGGGTCAACAGCTTTGACAGGCCGCACCGGCTGGGCTGGGAAGGCGGCCTTGACAACCTGGTGCGGGCGGAGCACACTTTCACCTTCGAGGACAAGGGAGGCAAGACCCGGATAACCTCGCGGGAGGCTTTCCAGGGCTACTTGCTTTGGTTCCTTTTCCTCCTGGTGACCCGCGAAGACCTCGAAAACCTCCATCACAAATGGCTTGAAGCAATCAAGTCGCGCGTCGAGGGGAACGGAAACAGGTAGTGTCTCGTCAAGCTTACAATGAGGCATTGTGTGCGAGCGACTTTAGTCGCGACTTACGTCGCTCGCACCAACTCGCACAACATGCTTCATTTTTATCTTGACAGTGTAAACAGACAACCCGGTTTAAAGCGCGGTCCGTTCAACAAACATTTTAATGAAATCGAGAGCACCCATAATCGCCCTTTTGGTTGTCCTGCCGTTATTGGGACTGGCTGCCGGCGCAATTTCGGGGGCGGCTTATATCATGCATCGGCTCGGGCCAGCACAGGAGATCCCCCCCAGGGCCGTTTGCAAATGCAATTACGAGCCCGGCCTGGTTAAGGCAATGGAAGAGCTGGAAAAGAAGACCGACTCTGCCCGCGAAGAGATGAACAGCGTCCGGCTCCAGGCCGCGGAGATTTACAACCGGCTGGAAAGCCGGGAAGGAAGCACCATCGCCGCCTCCCCGGTGAGACAGGCGCTGCCGGATCCTTACGTTTACCAGGTGGACTCATTCTTCCAAACCGCGAGCGCGCTCGACCTTCTGGCCTCTGATATCCAAAACGCCTCCGACCTGCAATTCGGCACGCCCCGCTTCGTCTCCTTCGACACCATCACCGTGCCCTATCAGACGGGCGGCCGCGACGACTTCCTTATAGTGTTCATCGAGATCATTGATTACTATGACCTGAAGTTCGAGGTGGTGTGGGACAGCAGGGAAGGCGGCTAAGATCACTCCTGTTCGGAAGCCCCGCCGGGCTTGTCTATAACTATCTCGATGCGTTGCGCGTCCCGTGTTCCCTTCAGAGAGTCGACCATGGCGGAGACGGTCTTTAAAAAGAGGTCCTTGATAAACGGCTTTATCATGACGCGCGAGCCGTTCACAAACAGGGACACGTCGCGCTGCGGAGCTTTTCTGCTGATGTATTTTTCGAGGAGGTCTGCTATCTGTTTGACGTCATCGAGACCGAACAGAGGCACGTCCATATCGGTGTCCATGTCGGTCACCAGTGCGATTAGTCCTTTCCGGTCGGGAAGCTCTCCGATCTCCTGGCGCGCGATCCCGATCCTGGGGAGGGGAGCGTCTTTAAAACCTTCCACCAGCACGATGTCGACTCGTGGAAAGAGCTTCACAGCTATGTCTCGCGGGTCCCATTGCTGGTCCGTGTCCATGTACATTGCAATCCGGCTTAAAGAAGCCAGGCCCACTGCTTGTGCTCCTGCCCGGAACATTTGATACGAGTCTTTTCCAGGCTGATCGATGTCCACATGGTGCCAAGTGTGCTTGATTGCGGCGACCTCGTGGCCCCTGCTGCGGAGATCTTTTATGAGAGCAGTCAAAAGCTCGGTCTTTCCGGTGCCTGATTTGCCGGTAACTCCGATTACGGGGATCATTTGGTACTGCCTTCAGTGGGCGGGGCCTCTTTATCTTTGGGGAACGCGGACATATGTGTTTCTTGGGAAGCTTCTTCAATCTCCCACGGGAAGCGGACGTCTCCGGGGAAGTAGGAGGCGTAGTAATCGGGCGCGTAATCTCCTGACCTTACCAGGACCGCGGTTATTATCTTTTTCGGATTATGTCCGTTAATGGATCGGACGGCTGCCTTGAGGGTCTCGCCGGTGCGGGAAGCGTCGTCCAGCAGGAGAACGGTCTTTCCGGCAAGGTCCGCGGTAGGCGGCACCAGCATCTTGGCCCGTTTGCGCACCACCCGGGAGTTGACCCGCCTCGAGAGCTTGATGGGAAAGAAGTCGCGGCCCAGTATGGTTGCTATAGTGGCGCCCACTATGACGCCGCCGTGAGCAATACCCACCACTGTGCCGGGCTTGTAATCTTCGCTTATGCGCTGGGCCAGTATCCGGCACAGCCGGGAGTATTCCTCCCAGGAGATGTCCCGGTGCTGCTCATTTTCGGGGTAACGTGCGCTCATGGTGTCAGCCGTTGCTGTGGCCTTTGAAGCCGGGAGGGTTTCGGTCGGTCTCAGAGTCCTCCGGCGGACTCACCAGCAGTATTTTATCCAGGCACACCGCGATCTCTCCCTCTTCGCCGGCAAAGACCGCGGTATCTTCCAGAACCTTTATTAGCTCGGCCTCGAAGTAGACCTCCTTGGGCATTCCCTGCCGGGTTATGCCGAGCTTCGATCCCAGTTTGTCTTTCAAGTACGATTTCATAGCCGTTCCTTGCAGGAAATCGGGCCTTGCCTTTATTGCAAGGTCTCCCCGACCACATCTTTTATAGTGATGCAGAAATCACCGGGTTTCAAGCGTAAATTCACGGTTTACTCGATGCGGGCCACGATATCGTCAAAGGAGTGGTTCCGGTAAGGAAAGTAGTAGTACCTGCCGTGTCTGCGGCCTCCCCTGCCCCTGACCTTGCCCATGGACATTTCCCGGAACTCGTAGTCGCGCATGGCATAGGCCAGGATGTGGATTTCCTCTTCAGTGAAATCAGTGATCAGCTCCTCCAAGGCTTTTTTGATGGCCATGTCCAAGAGGTTCTTCTTGACCATGGCTGAGGTCCCTTCGGCTTGACGCGTCCGGTTATAAAGCCGGAGAAGCTCGGAGAGGGCGTACCTCATGAACTTCTGCTGTCTTTCGATCCTGCGGAAGTCGCCCCTGCGGAAGGAGCGCTTGCGCAGGTGCCAGAACATCTCCTTTTCGGAGTAGCCGTGGTAATCCAGTCCCAGCCTTTTAAAGAGCGCGATGTTTTTCTTTGCACCCCGCCAGTCCGCGGTCACGGTGCGATGGATTTCTATGTCCAGGAAGGACTCGACCACCCGGCGGGCCAGCTTTTCCCTTCCATAGGCATAAGCTGCGTTCATCTTCCGGTATCCGTGCCGGGGAATGTATACCCGGGTATCGCGGGGGATGCTTATCGCCCGTACCTGGTTATCTATAAAGTCGAGCTGGAAGACCATTATCACGTCGGCATTAGCTGGTTTCCGGCGGAGCTTTTTAAGAGGTATCTTGGCGCCGGTGGCCAGGATTCCTCTTCTGTCCCTGCGGTCCAGCCCCAGAAGCAGCACGTTGAACTTCTCCGGGAAATGGGGAAGTCCCCGGGCCGAGCTGTAAAGCGTGGACTCTGCAGAGGGCGGCCACTCAACCTCCGGTGCGGGCGCAGCGATCAACGGTCCGTCAAGCTCTTCGCCGGTTTCGATATCTTCAGGGGCCTCAATTCGCCTTATGCCTTGTTGTTGTTCTTCAAGCCCGGAGGCGTCATCCGCGGACTTGTTGGAAGGAGCGTTCTCTTTCTCTTCGAGCGTATTCAGATCAGCCTTGTCTTTGCGGGCGGACACGTCCCGGCTTTCAGCAGCTTCGGGAAAGGGGGGAACGGTCTCTGCTGTTTGATCTTCTTTGGAGGGATCCTCTTTTAAGGCTTCGGCCGCGGGATTCTTTTCAGCTTCATTTTTTATGGTCTTTTTCTCTTTATTGCTTTTAATCAGGGGGAAGGCTTGCCGTTCTTCCGGAACCTTTTCCGGCTTGGCGGGCAAGGGCCGGGCCTTATCATTGCTTTTTTTCCGGCTTTCATTTTTTTTAATCCATTCTTTAAAGGGGTTGTTTTTGGGGAGCGCGTTCAGAGTGGTTGGTTCTTGCCTCTTGGGTTTTGATGATTTCTGGTAGGTCCCCCTTCTAATTACCCTCACGTTTCTGACGGGCTGGTGTCTTTTTTTATTCTCATCAGAAGAATTCAGGCGGGTGTTGTTGCCGTGCTCTTTCGGTGCCGGTTTATAAACCCGGTTGGTCCGGCCGTGGTGTCGGGCATGGTTATTATGACTATTATCATTATTGGGGGTTTGTTTCCGGTCCGGCTTCAGATTGAAGCTTGCAAAGCCTATATCGGAGTATACCTCTATGGTCCTGGTCAGCGGGTGATAGCCTGACTTTACCAGCCGTAGCCTGTGCTTGCCCGGTTCCACCATGAGGCGGGCGGGAGTTCTAACCCCGGTATTATTGCCGTCCAGATAGACCAGCGCTCCCGGCGGTTTTGTCTGGACGGTTAGCTTGGCTGTCCCGGCATGAACATGCGCGGCTGCCATGAGCACAGTAACGGCTCCTATTACCCATGAAATCCGGCGGCGAAAAATTTCCATGGCTAAAAGTTCTCCCTGCAAATAATATCTTTACAATCTACCCGATTAGAAGATAAATGTCAAACAGTTATCAGACCGTCACCTGAAAAAATTGTTTTTTAAAACCCCCAGCAGATACTTTAATTTAACATAATTTTCCAGGCGGTTTTCCGGCAGGGCACAAAATCAATTGACAGGTTACTCACTAATAGGCGGCGCGGGCTTCTCTTTTGTTCTCTTTATGCGCGGCTTTCAATTTATCCACGAAGTTCATTGCCCAGGCATCCGCGGTGTTGCGGCTCAGATAGCTGTACATCGCCTCATACCTGTCGCGCCGCTCCTGTAAGGACATGGAGTATGCCCTTTCCAGTCCTTCAGCCACGCTGTCGGGAAGGTAGGGGTTTACGAGCACGGCTTCGGTAAAGAACTCGGCCACCCCGGTAAAGCGGGAGAGCACCAGCACTCCCGGGGCTTCCGGCCTTTGTGCGGCCACGTACTCGATGGCCACCAGGTTCATCCCGTCGCGCAGGGGCGTAACCAGGCAGATGTCCGAGCTACGGTAGAACTGTGCCAGGTCCTGCTGGGAGTAGGTCCGGTAGAGGTATCTGATGGGAGTCCAGTCATGCTCGGACAGCTCGCCGTTGATCCTTCCCACCATGGCGTCCACGGTTTCTTTCTGCTGTATGTACTCCTTGACCTTGGTCCGGGAGGGAGAACAGATTTGCGTCAGCGAGAATTTTCTCTTCAAGGAAGGGTTCTTTTTGACCAGGTGCTCGAAGGCTGACATCCTCTCGGGAATGCCCTTGGTGTAATCCAGCCGGTCCACGCTGAGGATTGTCTGGCATCCCGGGTTGTCGCACTTGATGCTCTTATTGGACTGGTTTTTTTGTCCCGTTCGGGGATCATAGATGCGGGTGTCGATGCCGATGGGGGATACGGCGACCCTCTGGCCGCGCCTGCCCGCGAACAGGTAATCGTCTTCTTTTACACCCAGCATGAGCCTTTCCATGACCTCGAAGTAGTTCTGCTGGTAGCGCTCGGTATGAAAGCCCACCAGGTCGTAGTAGAGCCAGGCGTCCATGAACCCCAACGGGTCGTTCAATATCTCGATGAACTCCAGGGGCGGAAAGGGAATATGCAGAAAAAACCCCAGTGGGCCTTGAAAGCCGCCTCTGCGAAGGTAGCGGCCCAAAGGAACCATGTGGTAGTCATGCACCCAGACAACATCGTCCGGCTCCAGGAAATCCAGGAGCTTTTGGCTGAACTTCTCGTTGACCTTGAAGTACCAGTTGTTGTTCTCGGTGTCTTCGTTTACCTGGTTCTGGAAACAGTGGAACAGGGGCCAGAGAGTACGGTTGCAAAAGCCGTTGTAATAGGCGTTCAGCTCCCTTTCACTGAGGTCCATGGCCAGTATCTTGACAATGGGAAGGTTTATCTCGGACAATGTGCCCGACTTGGCCTCCGAGGTCGTCCGACCGCTCCAGCCCATCCAAAGGCCCTGGGAACCCGACTCCATGACCGGCAGAAGCGCGCTCACCAGTCCTCCCGCCGACGGTATCTTGCCCGCCTTCCAGTCCGACTCCTGCTTCAAGGAGGGCAGACGGTTCGACACAACCACGAGCCTTCCGTTACTCATGAAATCACATCCCCCTTATGATAATTATAACTCTCCATTTCGGTTATTGCAGGGAATTCCGTTTGTTTACTTAGTGTCCGTTGCAAAACGGAGGTTTATTTACTTTTGCGGCGCCGTTTTGGGGTGCGGCAGCTTGCTGTCCGTTTTTACCGCCGGGAAGCAAGCTTTCCTGTCTGCGTGCCTGTCTGCCCTGTCTGCGTGCCTGCTTCGTGCAAGCGACTGTCACCGCGATCTTGTGCGAGCGACTTTTAGTCGCGATTCTTGTGCGAGCGACTAAAGTCGCTCGCACGCTATGCGTCATTTTAATCTTGACAAGCTAGTGCTTTGACCGCCAGCTAATGT
>CAYQTK010000142.1:0-11358 GCA_964420375.1 uncultured bacterium | reverse complement strand
CAGGCTGTTTCACGGCCGGGTTCTTCGTCGGTTGCGCACGCCGATCAAATGCGAATAAGAACGAGCGGAGAAAATTGGGGGAACTTCACGATGGATGCCGAGTAAATCGTGTGAAACTGCGGAGGACCGCTCGAGCAGCCAAGCGACTTGTTGTCCTTAAAAGCAGTGGAATCGGGATGATCAGTCGTTAAACATGCGGGAGACGGTCACGAACTTGTACCCTCTGCTGCGGAGCTCTTCTATGGCGCGGGGAAGTACCTGGTCCAGGTAATGCTTGTCCCGGTCGGAGCCCAGGTGAACGAGGATGATGCCGCCGTTGGCTCCGCCGGTCTTGCCCCCGTCAATACTGGTAAACCGGCTGTAAAGGCCTTTCGAGTCCAGGTAGAACCTGCTGGAAGGCTCGGCCACCCAGTCAAGCATGTCGTAGTTTACCGGCGAGCGGGTCCAGTCAATATGCTTGTATCCCGCTTCCTCCGCCCATGCCAGGACCTCCTTGTTCCGCTCTCCGTAAGGCGCCCGCCACCAGGGGACCATATCCACACCGGTCAAATCTTCGAAAATCCGCTCCGTTTTGGTAAGCTGCTTCCGGACGAACTCCCGGTCCACGCCCCGCGATGTGGTATGTCGCCGGTTCTTATGGAAGGTTGTCAGATGGGGATGGGAGTAGGTGTGGTTGCCCACCTCGTGTCCGTCAGCCACGATCCGCTTTACTGTCTCCGGGTACTTCTCAATAAATCTGCCGGTAAGGAAGAAGGTGGTGATGATGCCTTTTTGTTCGAGAACGTCGAGCAGCTCTTTAGCCCGGTGGTTGGAACCTCCGCCGTCAACTGTAAGCGCCAGGTGGGGAAGATAGGCGGGACCGCGCATCCGGTTTATGATCCCCGTCCTTTCCACGCGCGCAGCAGTGCCGCTCATCCGCTCGAGCACCGCCGCCATGGAGGATGCCTCGTTGCCCTCTCCGTCAATAACCTTGACCTCGACTACGTTGACCCCGTACTCCAGGAAGACCTTGCCGAAATCGAAAAACTTCCCGCGAACCGGCGCGGATGCCCGCTTTTCATTGTTGATGTATAAAAACGCCTGCACTGCTCCGGGTGCATGGCCGCTGATCCCTGCTTTACCCTGTTCCAGCTTCACTTTTTCTTCGCTCATGTAAAGCGTGGGCGCGGACAAGGCGGGCGCAAGGTTGTCATAGACCATGTTGGGAATGTACCCCAGTTCCGTCTCCGCCGGCTTTGCGTGATTCTCCTCCGGCGTGCTTTCAGATGCCCCGGTCCATTTCCACGCGAGAGCTACACCCAGAAGCCCGGCAAGCAGGACAGCCATGGCTGCCGCCGCCAGCCTGCCGGTCCGTTTGTTTTTCTTTGGCCCCGGCTGGGGCGGATACACCGCGGGCCGGGGACGCGGTTGCGGAGGTGACACCTGCTTCTGCTCGATAACCTCTACTTTCTTTTTAAGCTCGTCAAGCTCTCGCAGGGGATAGTTGGTCAGGTTCTCGAAGGCTTTCCTGATCTGTCTTCTCAACTCCTTGTGCTGGGCTTCGAGGTAACGGACCCTTTGCAATGGCTCGGAATCTTCTTCCCCTCCCGCTTCCGAGCGGGACGAAGCGAGCTCTTCTCTCATCTTCCCGAGCCTGTCCTCGAAACAGCCGGTGGCGTCAGCCCCCGCGCCGAAGTTCTGAAGGTCCTGTACTCCCTGCTCGAGCTCGCTGAAATTCCTGGCCACCTCGGCCAGTTGCCGGGAGGCCTCCGTGGACACAGCTTCTTTGCCGTCCTCAGCAGCCCTATCGGAAAGCTGCGACTGAAGCTCGTCTATCCTCGAGCAAAGATGCGACAACCTGTCCTTTTCAAGCTCCCCATGCTCGTCGACCTTCGAGCTTATCTCTTCCAACTCGTCCCGGCCCGCCTTTTTAGAGTCGAACTCATCGAGACGACGATTGAGAAAAGCTGAAACCCGGTCCAATATTTCTTCTTCCCGCGAAGACCCCTCAGCATTGCCGTCGCCGGACTCGAGCCGCAACGTCACTGCGTCAATCTTTTCCGCAAGCTCCGTAAACTCCTCTTTGGCAACAGACCCTTCACGCTCTTTAGTGATATACTCGCGAAGCTCCGAAAGCGAAGCCGCGGTCTCCCGGATCGAGTCATTGAGCTCTTTTCCAAAAGAGTTCAACTCCTCCCTGCCGATCTTTTCGGATTCCAGCTCCTTGAGCCGGAGGTCCAGAGAGGCGGAGGCCTCGGAAAGCCGCTTTTCCTTATCGCGAGAGACATGGGCGCTGCTGCGCTCTTCGGAGTCGAGCCGGGCGACAAGCTCATCAATCCTTTCCGCCAGCTCGATGAGGCTTTCTCTTGATGCCGATTCCGCCCGAGCACTGTCGAGCTGCGAGCGCATTTCTGCGAGGGAACCCGCGGTTTTCCGGAGCGAATCCTTAAGTTCTCTGTCAACGGAAGCGAGGTCCTCTTTGCCCGCGGAGTGCCGGATGACCTCCCTGACTTTTTCAGCAAGGCTCAACAGGTCCTGGTGGTTCGCTTTCTTGGCGGACAGCTCCCTGGCCTTGTCCAGCAGCGCGTCCATGTCCTGCCGGTCGGCCTTCAACGAGCTCTGGCTTTTGACCTCATTGGAGAGGACATGCAAACGTTTGTGAAGCTCTTTCTCGACCCGCGCGATATCCTCTGTGCTGCGATTGCCCGCAGCGTCAAGGTCTTCGCAAATCTTTGCCAGGCCCTCTACCCGTTCCTTCGAGGCTCTGGTGCTCTCGAGCTCGTAAATCCTTTTTATGCTCTCGTTAAGCTCTTTTCTGTCCGCGGAGAACTCTTCCAGTTTGTCCAACCTGGAGACCGCATGTTCGAGAGCCGCCTTAGGGGCGGCGCTGTGTTCGAGCCTGGAAAGCCGCTCGGAAAGCGCTTTCGCTTCTTCGCTGGAGGCTGCGCTTGCTTTGAGTTCGGCAAGCTCTAAAGCGGTTTTATCGAGGTCTTCGCCCGCGGCGGATATGCGGCGGAGCTCGGCAAGCTCCTTGTCCAGGGCTTCCTTGTCCTCGCGGGTCGCCGCTGTTTGACGGAGGTTTTCAAGCGCGGAACGGACTTCTTCCAGCTCCTTGCCGTCTGCTGCCCTGCCGGAAAGATCGTCGAGTTCGCAGGAGAGGATTTCAAGGTTCTCTTTGCGGGCCGCGCTCTTTTTCAGGTCGCGGATGTCCGCACAAGCCCTGTCCAGGTCGGCTCGGTCCGCTGCTGCCGCACTTAAGAGCTCGAGCCGGGAGGATAGCTCTTCTACCTCCTGCCGGGAAGGCATGCGCTTCTGGAGGTCTTCCAGCGCGGAAAAGATTTCATCGACAGCGTGGGCTCTTGGCAGTGACTCTATGAGGGCGAGCCGCGCTGACAGCTCATCCTGCTCAGTTCGGCCTGCCGTAGCCCGCCGCAGCTCTTCGATCTCTTTGCGGAGCTCTTTTACGGTTTCGCGCTCGGTGGTTTTAGCAAGTTCATCTTCAAGGCGCGCCGAGATCTCGGCGAGGTCTTCTCTGCCGGCCATTGCCTGTCGCAGGGTCTCGATCTCTTTGCGGAGCTCTTCCAGGCTTTCGCGGTCGGCTGCGCGCTCGTCCGCTTGGTCCAGCCGCTTCCGGAGCTCATCCACTTCGTCAGCGCCTGCGATCATGTCACTTATGGACTCGACTTTATGCAGGAACTCGCGGACGGCGCGGCCGTCATCTTCGCTGAAGCCGAAGCCAGCAAGGGACTCCTCGAGGGCGTTGACCTCGGAGCGGATTTCCGTAAGAGACCTTCCCAAATCGGTCTCTGCACGCTCGAGGTCCCGGCCCCGCTCGAGGTGTGCGGACAGCTCTTCGGACAGGCCGCGGACCTCGCTTCGGAGCAGTTTGAGCTCTTTTTTAAAGCTTCGGGACCGCGGGGGGGACTTGAGTTTTTCCCGGGTTTTTTTATCTTTGGCGCATTCGGCGGGTTGGGGAATCAGGTTTTCGATGAGGTTCCCGGAAAGATCATACAGGTCCTCTCTTGCGACCCTTATGGGATAGTCCTTCAGGTTCACCGGGCTTGCCGGGCAATCGGGATCAGTACAGTTCCGGCAATCCCGATCAGAGCCGCGGTTTTTCTGAAACAGTTTTAAAAAAAACATTAACGCACGCGCCTTTTCTGCCTCTGTCCGTGTCCGCCCGAAAGGATGTAACAGATCAACCCTTGTTTGTAATAACCGGCTGTCCCAGGATACGTTCCTGTCCCCCCATACCGCATAATTTACCTTAAATTTATTATATCATTTAATAAAGCTATAGTGAACCGGTCGGAATTTTCCGGGTGTGCGACATATTTGGTGGCTGTTGCGCCGGCCTGCTTTTTGGCAGACTGATCGGAAAGTATCCAAGATCATCAGGAATAAGACACGGGCAAGAGCGAAGGCGGGATTGAAAAGAGAAGAATGGAAGTGGTGGAAAAGCTTGAAGCGAGCTGAGAGTTCAGGGAGGGCGGCCCACGCGGTTTCGTCCTCGAAACTGCGTGGGTGGCGAAGCCACGGGCTGGGTGTTCCCAAACCATGCTATCTCCCCGGCATAATAAGGTGAGATATATCCTTTACAACGAACATTTCTCCTCATAAGGGGGTAAGGGGCCAGTTGAGCAGAGTCTTAATCAAGATTAAAATGACGCATTACGTGTGAGCGAGGAAAATCGCGACTAAAGTCGCTCGCACAAAAGGACTGCTTTTTGTAAGCGACAAGACAATTGTTAGCAAACACTGGTGTCTTGTCAAACGCTTCTCGAAGAACAGAAGAGAAGCGTGCGAGCGGCTGATACCGCGATCTTTGTGCGCGCTACGGAAGTCGCGACTTAAGTCGCTCGCACGCAGCTTATGAATTTTAATGTAACCTGCTTCGGCTGAGACAGACACCATCGCGACTGCCGGAGGTTCATCATGGAGAGGCGTTCAGCCTGTGGCGTTGCCACCACGCAGTTTCGAGGACGAAACCGCGTGGGCCACCCCGGAGGCAATGATCACTAAATATGTTGTACACCCGAATTTTGATTTTTCCCTTGACAGACACAGAGGGATATGTGGTATGGCATTTACTGTTTGGGCTACTCTTTATAGTAAAGGGGATGGAAGATGAGGGCGGGTATCTTCATTGTCCTTTGTGTTTTGGGTGTTTTGGTTTTTTCTTCCTGCCGGGGTTGCGAAGGCTCCGGAGAGGAGGAACAAGCGGACACCTACCAGGAGACCGGCGACCTGGAGGCCCTGCTTAATCGCAGTCGCTTTCGCATCATCGTTCCTTCCGTCTACATAAACGAGACCCTGCCCCGTAACTCACCTCCGCCCGATTACCGGCAGGACCTGGCCCGGAAGTTCGCAAAGAGGGTAGGCCTGGAGCCGGAGTTCGTATATGTTTCCAGCTACGACGAGCTTTTGGAACATCTTCTTTCCGGCAAGGGAGACATGGTTGCGGCAAACCTTACCATTACTCCCGGCCGGCAGGAAAAGGGTGCTTTTACCCAGCCCTATCTTCTGGTTCGTGAGCTTCTGGTCTGCCGAAAGGACGAGAACATAAGGCGGAAAAAAGACCTTGCCGGGCGTGAAATCGCTGTCAGGCGGTCGTCGTCCTATCGCAACACCCTGGAGGCTCTCAAGGAGAAGTACCCCGACATCACCATAACCGAGGTCCAGGAAGCGTATGACACCATCGAGATCATAGACATGGTGGCCCAGGGAAAGTACGAGCTTACGGTGGCGGACAGTAACCTGGTTGATAAGGTACTGACCTACCGGGACGATATAAAGGCCCCACTCCAGCTTACCGGGGAGAGACCCGTGGCCTGGGCGGTCCGGCCGGACGCAGACAAGCTTCTGGACGAGATTAACAGTTTCCTTGACGAACAGCGGCTCGAGTCCTTGAGCGGAGGAACTTATAAGGATGACCTTGCCGGACTGAAAAAACGGCGCCTGCTGCGAGTACTCACCCGGAACAACTCGGCGACCTACTTTATGTGGAAAAACGAGCTTGTGGGGTTCGAGTACGAGCTGGCCCGGAAGTTCGCCGCAGAACAAGGGATGAAGATCATGATGGTCGTTCCCCCGGCCTATGAAGACCTGGTGCCCTGGCTGAAACAAGGCAAGGGAGACATCATCGCGGCCGCGATGACGGTTACGGAAAGGCGCGAGGCCATGCCGGAGGTGGAGTTTTCCGAGCCCTACAACGAGGTGGACGAGGTGGTAGTGGCAAGGCCGGAAGACGATGTGGAAAAGCTCGCAGACCTTGCCGGACGGACGCTGGTGGTCAGAAAGAACAGCTCTTACTGGGACACCCTGCAGGGCCTCAAGGAAAAAAAGGACACCGGGGTAAAGATAGCGGCCGCTCCGCTGGAGATGGAAACCGAGGAGATCATAGACAAGGTGGCAAAGGGGGAGTTCGACCTCACAGTGGCGGACAGGCACATCCTGAAAATCGAGCTGTCCTACCGGGACGACATAAAGGCGGCTTTTCCCCTTAAAAAGGACGTGCCTCATGCATGGGCGGTACGGGCGGAGAACAAGGAACTTTTGAAAGCCGTAAACAGCTATCTCGAGAAAATTCAGAAAAGGCTCTACTTCAAGGTGGTCTACAACAAGTACTTCAAGCATGAAAGGTTCATGAAAAAACACGCCGAACACCGCTACCGGCAGGGGGAAAAGCTGTCCCCCTATGACGAGATCGTCAAAGAATACGCCGGCAAGTATGCGTTCGACTGGAAGCTTATCGTGGCCCAGATGTACCAGGAAAGCAGGTTCCGGCCCCACGCCGGCTCGTGGGCGGGGGCACGAGGACTAATGCAGATCATGCCCCGAACCGCCCGCGAGCTGGGAGTAGAGAACATCTACCGGCCGGAGAGCAACATTCACGGGGGCGTAAAGTATATGAGCAGGATGCGGGAGAGGTTCCGCTCTCACATTCCCCTGCCGGTCAGGAACAACTTCGCACTTGCAGCCTACAACGCGGGCTTCGGACACGTAATGGATGCCCGCAAGCTTGCAAGGCGACTGGAAATGGATGAAGACAAGTGGTTCAACAACGTGGAAGAAGCCATGCTCTTGCTCGCCAGGCCCCGATACTACCGCCACGCCCGGTTCGGATACGTGCGGGGAAAAGAGCCGGTAAACTACGTCCGAGAGATAAGAAACCGCCACGCAACCTATATAAGAATGACCGAGGAAAAAAACAAAAAGAAAATAACCAGACCACACCATAACCCCTGAACCCCAAATGGGGGTCGGAGCTTTACAATTAAGTTTATGCCAAACATCTCGGTTGAGGATTGCCGGGCTGGTGCACTGCGGTCCCCTAAGCTCGGTTCATGAAGCTCACCATGTTAGCCGGGGTAACGCTGGTTTGCTTTTTATATTCCCCTCTTAGCCAAGATTAGAGCCGTCTAATTAAAATTCTTTGTTGCGCTTTCCTGAAGATAAGTTTGCCAAAAGCGTCGGTTTGTACCTTGCGACCTGGAGAGCCGGCTTTTTCGGAAAGAGTAAACATCTTACATAATTCAACGATTTTCTGGTCTTATAAAAGAAAGTTAAAGCAGAGTCTAGGATTCCGTCAGGCATAAAAATAGACTTTTTGTCGCCATTAAAAAATTGTCCACAGGTTTCGCACACCTTTTCTACTTGTGGATAACTTTTCCAACTTGCTAAAATAAATGGATTTAATCTTGTGAAGAAAATTTTTTGAATTTTTCTCTTGACAGCACAATATATAGTGCTATGATGGAAAGAACCACAAGCCGAAAACATAAGATCGCTTTTAAAATAATCCGAGTAAAACTTGAAAAAAGACAGGTCACGGCCCGTATAAGGGTTCGTGAAGGGGAAATTTTTTTGCAAACCAGAGAGCCTTTTTAAAGCGGAGGATGACATGGAAGCGAAGAATGCGGAAACTGGAAAAAAGCGCGGTTCGGGCGGCAACGGCAAAGACGAGCAGGGGGGCAAATCCAAGGCGGCAGTTTCAGGATTTAACGAAAAGAGCATAATCGAGACCTTGATACGGGACGAGGGGCTCGGGCTTGACCAGTCTCAAGAAGTGGTTAAGCAATTAAAAGCGGAGATAAAAAGCCAGCACATCCCTGAACTTCCCCCGGAACTCCTGGACGACCTGGTAAAGTCCAAGATAGAGGAGATGCGCTGGAAGCTGGGCTTGCAGACATCGGAAATGGAGCAGAAACGAACAGATAAGGGAGTCGAGCTTCCCATCCCGGAGAACTCGCTTCGGGTGCTGGAGAGGCGATACCTTAAGAAGGACCAGGAAGGCAACCCGGTGGAGATCCCGCAGGAGATGTTCCAGCGGGTCGCCCGCACCATAGCCGAGATCGACCGGACATACAATTCCCAGGCCGACGTGAAAGCGGTCCAGGAAGAGTTCTACGGGCTGATGACCCGGTTCGAGTTCATGCCCAACTCGCCCACGCTGATGAACGCGGGCCGCGAGCTGGGACAGCTTTCGGCATGCTTTGTCATCCCGGTTGACGACTCGTTGGACTCGATCTTCGAGGCTGTCAAGCACACCGCCATGATCCACAAGTCCGGCGGGGGCACCGGGTTTTCTTTCAACCGGCTTCGTCCCAAAAACGACGTGGTCAACACCACCCGGGGGGTGGCCTCCGGGCCGATCAGCTTCATGCGGGTTTTCGACTCGTCCACCGAAGAGATCAAGCAGGGCGGCACCCGCCGGGGGGCCAACATGGGCATCCTCAACGTGGACCACCCCGACATCGAAGACTTCATCCGCTGCAAAGAGGACATATCCACTCTGACCAATTTCAACATCTCGGTGGGTCTCACCGAGGAGTTCATGGAAGCGGTGGAGAAAGACGGCGAGTATCCGCTCCGGAACCCCCGCACCCGGGACGTTCTCAAGACCGTGTCCGCCCGCAAGGTGTTCGACGAGATCGTGGACGCTGCCTGGCGCACCGGTGAGCCGGGAATAGTTTTCCTCGACCGTATCAATGCCGACAACCCCACTCCCCGGCAGGGAACGATAGAGTCCACCAACCCCTGCGGCGAGCAGCCCCTGCTCCCCTACGAGTCCTGCAACTTAGGGTCCATAAACCTGGGAAGGATGGTCACCGACGGCAAGATAGACTATGAAAAGCTGGGCCGGGTGGTCGACTCTTCTGTGCACTTTTTGGACAACGTGATCGACGCCAACCGCTACCCCCTGCCGATAATCAAGGAAACAACCAGGAAGAACCGCAAGATCGGCCTGGGCATAATGGGCTTTGCCGACATGCTGGTCCGGCTGGGCATTCCCTACGACTCTGACGAGGCCCTGGACACCGGCAGGGAGGTCATGAGCTTCATCCGCGAGCAAGGAAAGCAGGCGAGCGCGAAGATCGCAGAGGAACGCGGTCCTTTTCCGGCCTTCGAGGAGTCGATCTTCAAGCAGCGCGGAGACGCTCCGCTTCGCAACTCCACTGTTACCACCATCGCGCCCACCGGCACCATATCCATCATCTGCGGGGCGAGCTCGGGCATCGAGCCCTACTTTGCGGTGAGCTACATCCGGACCTGCATGGACAACGACGAACTGGTGGAAATAAACCCCCAGTTCGAAGAGGAGGCCAGGGAAAAAGGATTCTACTCCGAAGAGCTTATGAAGGAAGTGGCCAGGCACGGCTCGGTCCGAGATATTGCCGGAATACCGGAAGAGGTGAAAAACGTTTTCGTAACCGCCATGGACATCAGCCCCGAGTGGCACATCAAAATGCAGGCGGCCTTCCAGGAGTACACCGACAACGCGGTGTCCAAGACCGTCAACTTCCCCGCAGAAGCGTCCCGCGACCATATCAAAAAGGTGTACTGGCTGGCCTATAAGACCGGATGCAAGGGGGTCACCGTCTATCGCGACCAGTCCCGCGACAACCAGGTCCTCTCCTTCAACAAGGAACAGGCTCCCCAGCAAGAGGAGCCGAACATCGAGCGGGGGACACTCGAGCCCCGTGCACGCCAAGACGTGGTAAACGGCATTACCCGCAAGATCCCCACCGGCTGCGGATCGCTTTACGTCACCGTCAACGAGGACGAGCAGGGACTTTTCGAGGTCTTCACCAACATGGGCAAGGCGGGCGGATGTGCAGCCTCCCAGGCGGAGGCCGTCTCCAGGCTCATCTCCCTGGCCCTCCGAGCAGGAGTCAAGGCGGAAATGATCGTAAGGCAGTTGAAAGGCATCTCCTGCCCCATGATGGTATGGTGGGAGGGAGGCCACAAAATACTCTCCTGCGCGGACGCCATCGCCAAGGCCATCGAGCTGTATCCACACTACTCGAAGAACGGCTCCCACAAGGTGGAAACCTCGCCACCCGCAGGAGACCACTCCGTAAGGGCCCGCTCCGAACAAGACCCCCAAGTATACTACCGTCCCGAAACAACGCTCGCCATGTGTCCCGACTGCGGAGGACCGATCGAGTTCAAAGAAGGATGCATGACCTGCCAGCTATGCGGGTTTACCAGGTGCGGCTGAACTAAAAGAGCAACCATCAACCACGGTTGCAACAAATCAAGCCCGGCTGAGAGACACTCGCATACCGCCCCTCCTAAAGTTACGATGCACCAAAGAAGTGCGCAAGCTTCATCTTTTATTCCGAGGTTGAAATAAAAAACAAGTTCTTTTACCCTCCACCCGTAACAACCTTTAAGGAGGTATAAGACAATGCAACGGATCTTGTGTTGGGTTGGGTTGCTTTCTCTTCTCGCCCTTCCAGCGGCATGCAACCAGGCGGAAAAGGGAGTAGAGAAGGCTAAAGAGGAAGTAACGGAGAAGATAGCGGAAAAGTCGGGGAAAGACCTTGATGTGGATATTGATAAGGACAAGATAAAAATAAGCTCCAAGGAAGGCGAAGCAGAGGTTGGTGTTGACAGCGGCGGTTCCGGAAAAGAGAAGGGATTGCCCGGCTCCGACGTTGTCGGGGGCAAAGATATCAAAGGCGTGCCCAGATACCCCGACTCGGTTAAGACCGAGTTCATATCAAAGAAAGACGCAATAATGAACGGTTACGTGGCGGACGCCGCCATCGAAGAGGTAAGTGATTTTTATAAGAGCAGGCTGCGAAAAAAGTCCTGGAGCTTAAGAGGAGAAAGACAGTCGGGCGGGGGCTCACAAATGTTTTTCATAAAAGACAACCAGAACTTGGCAGTTACCATCGGGCCGGCTTCCTCCAAGTATGAAGGGCACACTTCCATAGAATTGGTTCTTCAAAAGAAGTAAAGCAGGAATTGGGGGCAGATCTTTATAATTAGTGCCCGTTGCGAAACAGAGGTTTTGCTGACTTTTGCGGAGCTGCCTTGGAGTGCGGCAGCAAGCTGTCCGCTTTTTCCGCCGGGAAGCAAGCTTCCCGG
>CAYQTK010000141.1:0-11379 GCA_964420375.1 uncultured bacterium | reverse complement strand
TCAGCCTGTGGCGGCCCACGCAGTTTCGGGGACGAAACTGCGTGGGCCACCCGGGGGCAATGACCACTAAACAGGTCGCACATCCCCGGCCGCATTTGCGGTATACATATATCGCCAAAGCGGTCCTTTATTCCCTCCATGGCAGGTTTGCTTGGTCCCTTTCAAAGAATAAATTCAAAAAACAACCTGCACCGCTTGACCGGAGGTGAACCTTAATTCAAAATAAGTAGAGTTATGGATATCTCCTCTGTGTTGTATAAGTTGTGGGATCTGGTGGCTTACACTGCGGTTCCTTTTATCGTGGTTCTCGGCGTAATGATCTTCGTTCACGAGGCCGGACATTTCCTTGCCGCGCGCGCCTTGGGGGTCAAGGTCCTGGTGTTCAAGCTGGGGTTCGGCAAATGGATATGGAAGAGAACGCGCGGCGACACCGAGTACGGGATCGGCATCTTTCCCATCGGCGGCTACGTCAAGATGTTCGGGGACCCCACCGAGGTTGAAGGCGGAGAAGAGGACACCCCCCTCGAGGACATCTCCGAGAAAGAGAAGGCCCAGGCCCTCTATTTCCGTCCCGCCCGGCACAAGCTTTTCATCTTCGTGGCCGGCCCGCTCATGAATATAATCTTCGGCGCTATTGTGGCCCCCCTGGTGTTCCTGGTCGGAGTGGAACAGGTAAAGCTTCCCGCCCGGGTCGGAAATGTCGAAGCCGGATCGCCTGCGGCAGAGGCGGGCATGGAGACGGGCGACACTGTTTTGTCCATCAACGGCAAAAAGGTGAACAACTTTTACGAGATCATCAAGCAGGAGGCTCTGAACCCCAACCGCACCGTAGTCTATGAGCTCAAGCGTGAAGGGAAGACCCTCACCCGTGAGTTGACCCTCCGGGAAGGTGCTGATAAACCCATCGGCGAGTCCGGCATCAGGCCTCCCCCGGTCCACGCGGTGATAAGGGAGATCATGCCGGACACGGCAGCACAAAAGGCGGGCCTCAAACCCGGTGACATCATCAAAAAGATCAACGGCCACGATACAAGCCACCGCGAGATATCCTTGAAGATCAACCCCCGCGTGGCCGGCGCACTGGGAGCACTGCCCATGGAGCAGCTCCGGTGGTTCCACGAAAACAGGTCCTTGACCCTGCTTGTGAACCGGGACGGCAAAGAGATCGAGCTCGAGGCCTCTCCGCGCTTCAGTGAAGAGCACGGCGCATTCCTGCTCGGCATCCGCCATTCTCCCCCCAAGGAGACTGTCCGCTACGGCCTTGGCGGCTCGATACGCGAAGGGTTCCGCCTCTGCATTGACTCGGTGGTCGAGGTCTACACCGTGCTTTACAAGCTGGCCACCCGCCAGCTTTCGCCCCGGCTCATGGCTGGTCCGGTAGGCATCGGGGCCATCACCAGCAGGGCCGCCCACAGCGGTCTGGGCATGCTTCTCAAGCTCACCGTGCTCATCGGTATCAACCTGGGACTTCTAAACCTGCTGCCTTTTCCTCCTTTGGACGGCGGACACGTGGTGGTCACCCTGGTCGAGTCCGCCATGGGCAGGGAGATCAACATGAAGGTCAAGGAAGGGGTCTTCTGGTTCGGCTTCATGTTGCTCATCTCCCTGATGCTCCTGGTCACGGTCAACGATTTTTACAACTTCGGCTCCGGCATGTTGGACTACTTGAAGGGCCTGGCGGAAGGGCTGGGGCTGTAGTCCCTTTTATGTGCGCCTTTGCCCGGAGGGGCTTTGCGTGAAGATATTCGGTCTTGATACCTCCACCGGCGTGCGCTCGGCTGCGATAATGGATGACGGCAAGGTCCTGGCCGAGCTCGGACTCCAGACCGGCAAAAAACACAGCGAAAAACTGGCTCCCGCCATAAAAGAGCTCTTTCAATATGCTGACTTATCCCCTGCCGACGTGGAAGGCTATGCAGTGGGTCTCGGGCCGGGGTCCTTTACCGGGCTTCGCACCGGCATCTCACTGTTGAAAGGCATGACCATGGCCAACCCTGCGCCTGTTGTCGGAGTATCATCACTCGAGGCTCTGGCAACGGCAGCAGCAGGATATAAAGGCACGGTCCTGCCCCTGATCGACGCCAAGAAGGCCCAGGTCTTTACAGCGAGCTTCAAAGCCGAAGACGGCGGAAACATTGCCCGCACGTCCGATGATATGGTCCTGAATCCCCGCGACCTGCCTTGTCTTGATCCCTCTCCCCTGCTTTTGGGTGAAGGTCTCCGCCGCTATTATAACGAGATCATGGAGGCCTTTTCCGAAAATGCGCGGTGTGCGCCCGAGAACCTCTGGACCATGCGGGCGTCGTGGGTGTGCGAGCAGGCGCGGGAGACCCTCGACAAAGGCCAAAGCCACCACCTTCACTCTCTCCTGCCCGTGTACGTCAGGAACACCGACGGGGAGCTCAAGCTGGGGACTCCAAAGAAGCGCTGAACAAGCTCATGAGTTCGTTTCAGGGGCACTTATAAACGTTTACTTCATACTCTTTGTAACCCGCAGAAGGAAAGGTTTTCATCTTCCGACATGAAGCTTTTACAAGTTCGAGGTTTTCTTCGGCAACCATCCAGCTATGCGAGCATACCACTACGGTATTTTTCAGTGCTTTCGCGGGTATCCTTTTTCCCCATCCCACCTCCACGGCTGTAGGGTCATAGTAGGTGTATATCTCGGATGAAACGCCTATGGAGAGGACTCGAGGGAGAGGCCACTCTTCACGGTTCCAGGCCGGCATGATGATCTCCGCACTGATCCATTCGGAAGCCCGTTTATAAGGCTGTTTGCCCAACTTGTAGTATTCATGCAGATTCACCGCAAAGACAAACATACAAATTGTTCCTAATAATAGCGCTATCCCTCTCCATGCCGGCTTTTGTAAAGACCACAAATAATAGATGCCTCCCGCGCAAAAAAGATAAAAGCCCGGCACGGCGTAACTCAGAAACCGGGCATAAGCGAATGTCTTCAGAACAAAAGGAACGGCAAGGCCGATAAGCAGGGCAAGGGTCCAGACCTGCACAAACAGCGGAACTCTGCGGGAGAAGACCGCCAAACCCAGGCCGGCAAGGACCAGGAACACCGGCAGCAAAAATAAAGGGCTATTCCAGGTTGACCAGGAACGAAGCAGGTCAAATACCAGCCCGGCGTCCACAGCGCGGCCTATGATACTGCGAACTCCTTTTACATATGAAACGAAATCAGGGACAAAAGGCAAATATAAAATCAAGGCAAGCAATAAACCCGAAGCGGCGACAACTGATAAAGACAACCAACCACTGCGTTCGTCCTTTTTGCGGGCATGAAAGAGCGCAACCAGAAGATGGGCGGCAGGCACGGCGCCCCCGTACATGTGTGAATAGACCGCGGCAGCAGCGGCCATTATATAGCCCGCGGCAAGATGCCGTGATCTTTTCTCTGAGTAACTGATATAAAGGTAAGTGGACACGAAAGTAAACAGGATCATTGCGGAGTAGCCGCGGGCGTCCTGGCTAAACCATACCGGCCACATGGAAACAGACATGAACAACCCGGCAATGAGTCCGGTCTGCCGGTTCACGAACCGAACTGCAAAAAGGTACATAAGGGGAGGAGTCAATGATCCCATAACAAAGGCGGGCAGCCGCAGGGCCCATTCATCTCCGCCCCAAACGGATATCATCAACTTGGCGGCAAGCGAATAGAGCGGGTGATGGTTAGGGTTTGGCATCCGGTTCAACAGGGAAAGCCAAGGCGCATGGAAATAGGTTTGCACCGAACGGATTTCGTCAAGCCACAGACCCTGGTCAAGGCTCACTGTCCTTAAAGCTGCGGAAAATAAGAGCAGCAGGCAGAAAATAAAGAAGTCGCGGTTATGATAATTTCGATTTTTATTAGCGGCAGTCACGGCAATTTACATTATAACGGATAATCGTTTCTGCCGCCCGCCCTACCGCTCCGGTCTTGACTCCCGAGCCGGAATCGAAGACCTCGCAGATCGCACTGATATCAAGTATCCGCCGGTTCCGGTTGCGGAGTCTCACTTTTCTCTTTTCGTCATCAGGACATGCCCTTACGTCCTCTTTATCCGGGTTAATTGAAAAAACATGGCAGGCCTCGGGCGACAAAGTTAAAGAAGGGCAATTTGTCCCGGATCGTCTCTTGCCTGAGATCCTTGAAGTTCAGGAGCAAGAAGAAAGAGGAGATTGAAAAGACGGCTTGTTACTTTGATAAGAACCGGGATCGGATGCAATACGACAAGTTCAGGCGTCAGGGGTTACATATCGGCTCTGGTGTGGGGAAGACGGGTTGCAAGAGTGTTATCGGCAAGCGTCTGAAGCAGTCGGGCATGCGCTTCAGCTTTGCCTTGCCAGGAGATGGTTGGACAGCCTCCTGCCCAGGCTGGCCACGGTCATGGTTGGTGGGATTCCGAAGGGAACCGGGATTACGCTGGCATCGCATACATAACAGTTCTTGATCGCTGTCTCCAGGTTTTCGTCTACTACGGCGCCCATGCGGCAGGTGCCGCCGGGATGCGCCGCTCCTATACCGGTCTTCCATATCTTCTTTGCCCCAGCCTTTTCAAGGACTTTGGAGACGATGCTTGCTCCCTTTTCGAGCTTGTCCTTGTCATTAGCGGTCAGTGGCTTGGAGACCCTGCCGTTCTTTTGGATGCGACCGGCCATGTCGTCGCGGATTTTCACCATCACCGGTATGGTGCTGCGGTACTTGTGCAGGGGCGGGAACCGGTACCATGCCTGCCCGGCCATTACCGCGGCAAGCGAGAAATTATAGCACATGTCCGTACACATGATCCCCTCGTCCTTGTGGTGGATGCCGGCGACCATGAGGGCCTCGCCCTCTGAGTTGACCTTGTCCTCGAACACCCCGCAGACCATCTGGAAAGGGTCTATGAAAAAATGGGTGCCCGCATTCTCAATACCGGAGTTCATCAGGACAAGCGGCGTGCCCGCTCCGCCGGCACAGAGCACCACCGCGTCCGCACGTATCTCCACCGTCTTCCCGGTCGGACCGCGGGCCTCTACGCCGCGGGCGGTGCCGTTCTCCCGGAGCACCCGCTTTATGCGCATGTTGTTCATAAGGGTTGCCCCCCGCTCTACCGCGTCAACCGCCCAGTCGCGGGCGTGCCACTTGCCGCCGTGCCTGCATCCCAGGGAGCACTCGTTGCAGCCGGGCTTGCAGTTCTCCGGGTTTATGAACTTGTCCAGCTTGTTCCATTCCAGGCCCGACTCGCGGGCCGCGGCCATGACCCGGCCGGCGCAGGGCCCGATCAGCCTGTCGGGTAGAGGTCCCACACCGAGGTCGTCACGGATTTCACCGGACTCCTTCTCCAGGGTGAAGCCGAAAGGCTCCCACATCTCCGGGTCGGGGTCATAGGCGGTGCCGCAGTACATCATGCCGGTTCCGCCGGTGGTAATGTTGCGGACCATCAGGGTCAGCTCTCTGGAGATGAGAACGCCCTTGTTGAGCATCCACCATCCGCCCATGTAGTTCTTCATTCCTCCGAAGGTGGTGCCGGTGGGAGGGTTGTCCGAGCCCCACTCCAGGATGTGCACCTGCTTGCCTTGCATGGTCAGGTCGCGGGCAACTGTGGCGCCTCCCGGCCCCGAACCCACCACCGCGACCTCGGTTTCAATCTTTTGCGTGTCCGTCATGGGAGTTCATCTCCTTTTCTCGAACGGGCCGGTGGCCATGATGCCTTTAACAAGGTTGTCGAGCACGGAAAACACGTCAATCCTCCGGAACAACACCTTCATTATCGCGAGCTTGGCCCCGGAGGACGGCGGCGGATTCTCCGGCCGGGGCTCGGGAACGCTGGAGTACTCGAGCGGCGCCTCCAGGTCCTCATCTTTGCGCCATCTCAGGTAAACGCGCAGCACAAGCCCCAGTATCCAGCCGAGACATCGGGCAAAAGCATGGGCCGCGGCCCTCGGCACGATACCGCCGGGGACCTCTATAAGGCGTATCTCTTTTATCGGCCGCCCTTCACCGGGCAGGGGAATATGCGCAGTGGTGTCTGCGGTAATAAGGTGTTCCGCCCCTATGCGGATCAAGTACATCTCGTAAAAGACGTTGTTGAACAAAAGCGGCCCTCCCGGCATACCCAGGGCGGGCTGGTCCTCCGGAGGGGTGTTCAGCCTGCTCTCCGTCAGCAGAAGCTTCTCATTCAATGCCTTGGCAAAAGACAGCCTGCCCCAGACCATGTAATGAAACATTTCCGAGTCGGCTTTGGCATAGAAGTTCGCTTCAGGTTCGTCCCCGTTTATCCGGCTCACCATGGGTACCTGGCCCGGGGCTACCAGTATCTTTTTTTCCGGGTTCTGAAGATGAAGAAACATCGAGGGCGGCGAGTCCTGGCCCTGGTACTCGACGAGTCCCCGGATCAAGGGGCCCAGGGCGTTCAAGCCTGCCAGGAATCCACCGGTGATCTGCGCGAAGTCAGTGGTTTTATCGGCCGGTCCCATCATCCTGCTCCACTAGTGTTTGCTCATAATTGTTTTATTGCTTACAAAAAGCAGTCCTCTTGGTGCGAGCGACTTTAGTCGCGATTTACGTCGCTCGCCCGGTAAGCGTCATTTCAACCGGCGGCCCGGGTTTCTTTGCGGGGCAGAACTATTTCTTCCACGAACCTGGACAGCTCGAACTTTATGTCTTCTCTGCTGGTCACTCGCGGGTCCAGCATGTCGTAGGGAAAGATTAACAGGGGTATACCCGCTTTCCTGCATGCCTCCTTGAAAAGACCGATCACTGCCCAGCCGTGCTTGCAGCCCAGGTGTCCGGCAAAGATGCCGCAATCCGCCTGGAACTCTTCGTAGATTCTCATGAAGTCGGAGATGAAAGTATCGGCGTCTCCCATGAACTGCCGGGTCATGGGCATGGTGCGGATCATCTTCCTGGCCAGCCCGTAGAGCATGGACTCCGGAGTCGAGGTATCTATCAGTCCCTCGTTGGTGTAATATCCGAACAGGTCCATGGGCACGGTCAGGCCCAGTTCTTTTTCCATCCAGTCGTAAAGCTGCAACTCGAACCACACCGGGTCCTGGTACCAGATGGCCCGGGCCTTCTCCTCTACTACCGGCCGGCCGCGCTCCGCCTTGAGCCGGGCTTCGTCGCGGAAGTCCCGGGCCATTTCCAGCCCTTCTTCTGTGCCGCACATAACCATTTGAAGCGGAGTGATGAAAGAGCACAGCTTGCTGGGCTGAACTACGGGAACGTGCTTTCTCCATTCCATCCACTCCCACAAGGTCTCCACTGTCCGGTTGGATGTCTCGCAAACGTAGCGAAGCCTGTCCCAGTCCATCTTGACCCCCGTGTGCCGGGTGATGAACTCGATAGTGTCCGGGAGCTGGTCGGCCACGTGCCTGACCGCGCGGTCGTCCTTGTAATAAGGCACGTCCACCACGAACATGGACGCCGGCTGGATTTCCAGCATGGCCTGGGTGGACATCACCTGGGAATCGCAAGGGTTGTTCATAGCCAACAGGCACACCGGCCGCGGATATAACCTCTGAGCCATGGCGCCCACAGCAGCCTTGTCCGCGGAACACACGTCGCTGGGCACGCCCTCGGCCTCGGCATAGTCGATGAGATCAAGCGTGGCCTGGGTGTCATAGCTCATGATGTGGAACACGCCCATCATCTGGTAACAGAGGTTATACACCCCTTCAAAAGCCAGGAAGAGCTCGGGGTTGAAACCGAGGTTGTGCCAGATGATGGGCTTGTCGTTCTGAATGGAGTCGACCAGCCTGCCGGTGTAGCTGCGGATGGTCCGGGCAAACGCGGCAAGGCCAAGCCCTTCCTCGTCGGCGCTGAAAAGACGGTAGCCCATGTCCGTGAACTGGAAGAGCCGCTTCCAGATGCGCAGTTGTTTCTGTTCCTCTTCCGATCGCAACGGTGTTCTCCTTTCTTCTGCTACTTGCCCATGGATTCCAGGAAGGCCTGCACCCGGGTCTTGATCTGGCCGGTGGAGATGACCCCGTACTCCCGGTCAAGGATCAAGAGGTTCAGGCCCCCGCTCTTTTTCCTGCGAAGGAGGTTGTGGGCGTCGCCCGCCCACGGATCACAGAACTTCATGCGCTGGAAGATCACTCCATCTGCACCGAACCTCTCCAGTAAGCCCTGCACGCGATCATAGCGGTCCGGAAATCCGCCTATCATCCTGGCGCAGGGAATGTTGAAAAAGTATCCCCGGCAGAGGGCCTCAAAGGGGTCCCCGGCGTTCTGGATCAACTGGTCGAAATACCGGGTCGAGAAACAGACGTTGTCGGCAACCACTGCCGCGCCCATGCTCTCGATGGCGCGGAGGAACTCGGGCTCGTCAAGCTCGCCCCCGATAACCGCGACCCGCGCCCGCGGCGGGTCCCCTTCCGGGTCGGCCTCTTCGAGGACGGGCAGAAAATCGTCCGCGAGCTCCACGAACTTATGCGGAGGCATGACCTGGGAGGCCACGGCAATGGTCAGCATCTCTTCGCCGGAGAGGGGTGGTCGCTCCCGCATGCGCAACTCGTTCAAACTGATAAGCCGGCTGCGGACGCGGTTGTGCAGATCAATCGCCCGCCGCAGGGAATCCTCCGATATCCGGGCGCCGAAGTGGTCCTCCAGCTCCGACTTGACGTTGCCAACCTCTTCCATGTACCACGGCAGCAGGGACTCGCGCACGTTCCGGGGAAGCGAGATGAAAGCAAAGAACCCGATGCCCGTCTTGGCCCGCCATACGTCGTTGGCCCGCCTGACGTGGTCGCAGGTATTTAAGAACACCGCGCCGTCCAGGAAATCATATCTCTCTTCCAGCGCAAGCGCGGTCGAGTGCCGCACAAAGGTGCAGGCACGGTTACTTAAATAAGCGTCAGCAGGACCCGAGTCCTCGCAGCCCGCGCCGCGAACGCGTAGCGGGACCATGCCCGCGGCAGTGAAAAGCTCGACCGGCACGTAGGTGCAGAAGTATCCCATAACCGGCCCGCCGGAACTCTTCCATTCCCGGATGTACGCATTGTCGGGTCCCTTGATAATCTCGCGGAACTCGGTAAGGACATCATGCTTATCCATTTTTTATAGACTCCCTTGATGCGTGTCCTTACAATTACTAAAAATGCACTCCGGTGTCAAGCATTATTTCCGGAATATTCAAACCGGACAATTTCCGAACTCTCGAGGATTTTATTAAGGGAGGAAAGAGCGGGGGAATCATCGGGAAGTTCGAGCAGGGAGCGGCCTTCCAGGTCGAAGCGGGCGAGGTTATCGTCCACAGGAACACACCCGAGGTAACTTATATCTGCATCCCCGATCCTTTTCAAAAGAGACTCGTCCGGCGTATGAACGCGGTTGAAGATCACCCCTTTTGGGGGAGGACAACCCACCCGTTGCAGGGCGTCCTTGATGGCTCCCGCGGTTTCCGAGCCACGTAATGAAGAGTCCGTCACGATTACAGAGTGGTCCACGCGCCGGGTCACCTGCCGGCTCACCTGCTCGATGCCGGCCTCTGCGTCAACCACTATGTAATCGAAACTCTGCGCGAACTCCTCGATGCTTCCCCGCAAAAGCGAGTTCACCGGGCAGTAACATCCCGGCCCCTCAGTGCGGCCCATGGCCAGCAAAGAGTAGCCGGGCCTCTCCTGCAAGGACTCAAGCATCAGGTAATCAACGGTCATGGACATCCGCTCCTTATCAGTGTCTCCCGGCTTGGTGGATTTCACCTCCCGGATGATCTCGTCGCGGACCTCCCCCACCGAACGCAAGCCTTGCTCGCCAAGCGCGTAAATAAGACCCAACGCGGGATCGGCATCTATCAACAGAACCCGGCGGCCGCCCCCGCTTAAAAGCAGCCGCGCAGTAAGACCCGAAAGCGCCGTCTTGCCGGAACCGCCCTTGCCCAGATAGGCGATAACCGAGGCTCCTCTGACGTGGTCCGTCATGGCGACTTTGTCCTCTTACGGAACTTGATCAAGTCCCGTATCTCGTCGCAGTAAGGCTTCTCATCGCAGCTTTCGCAATCAAGCTCGGTGCAGGAGTAGGTGCCGTCAGGGTCGAGCTGAAGCTTCTTGTTCTCCCGGGAAAGCAGCCGGGCCTGTTTCGAGATGTCCTCCAAGGCGCTTACAACAGTATCCTCCCCCGCCACAAATAACAGCTCGCAAGAGACCACCCCTTCAACTTCACCCTGAAACGCCCTGTACAAGGCGCAGCCCAGGTGATAGAAAGAAAACCCCTTCTCCATCAGACCGTGATCTATACGGGCCCATAACCGACCCGGCACCGACCGAACCATGTAGCCCGGAATGCGGTTTATGAGGTATCGCTTCTTTTCCAGCGCGAACCTGTCAGGATCGGCGTCCGAAGAGAGTGCCAACAGCAACGCCTGGACAAAGCCCGATTTAGCGTCTCCATCGCGGGCGAGCACGGGCAGGTCCCTGCCCAAAAGGGTCACCCTGCCGTCGTCCACAAGCCCGGTCAGGTTCGTTGTCATCAGTATATCCAGCGAAGGCATGGAGGGCGGGCCCAGCTCGACCGCGGTCCTGTCCAGGGTGACAATGTGGGAAAAACCTGCCTGACCTTCATCCCATCCCAGGGGGGCTAGCTCCTCTGCAGCGGACTCCACCCCCTTGATGAGCCACTCGCTTTTGACGGAGTGCATGGCCGCGTCTGCGAACTCTTGCTTGAGCTTACGGATCAGAACGGCAAAATCGCGTAAGGTTTTGTCATCGTCACCCTCAGGCTTTCCAGGTCCGCTCATTTGAGTATTACATCCCGTTCTTTCAAGAACCGCCATTCTTCCACGTTGTCGGTATGTTTCACCCGGGCAGCAATATCAAGATACATTCGCTTGCCGCCCTCAGGAGTGTAGGCCGGCCATTCGGGAAGGCCCGGACCATTGGGATCGCCGGATGCTGCGAAGTTGGTAAAGTAACTCATCATGCCGCGACACCGCCTCGTAGCTCTTGCAGCCAAGCATCATCTTGCCGAGTATCCTCCCCTGAAGCCGGCCACCAAAAGCTTATTACCTGCGATTAAAAACAATTGTATACTTCGAGAAAACAGGGTGCAAGTGCGGCCCTTGTTCTATCTCATCGAGGCGGAAAAAGAAAATGAAGCCGGCATCACCGCCTTGAACCAGCACCAACACTGTGTTAATATAATTCCCTCATAAAAAGCTGCCCCCTAGTGCTCTGTCAAATGCTTCGCGGGGAATAGAAGAGAACCGAGCGAGCGGCTGATACCGCGATTTTCGTCGGCCCCGTTCCCCTCTTTTCGAGTGACAAAGCACTAGCCGCAACCCGAGCAAAATCTCCGAGGGCCGTTAGCTCAGTCAGGTAGAGCAGCGGACTTTTAATCCGTTGGTCGCAGGTTCGATTCCTGCACGGCCCACCATTTGTCCCCGGTTAAAAACGCCATTC
>CAYQTK010000140.1:0-11403 GCA_964420375.1 uncultured bacterium | reverse complement strand
TGCCGCAGTCCAAAACAGCGCCGAAAAGTAAATTAAACCTCCGTTTCGCAACAGGTACTATCTAATATCATAAGCTTTACCGGGCCCCTTCTTGCGGAGGGGCTCTTCTTTTCGGGTTTGATAATAAGCCGGCTATTGTTTTATAATCGAATGCAAGAGAGGGAAAGGCTTTTGCTAACCAAGTGGAGAGAATTACTTGATATGGGTGTAGAGGAGTGGAACGAGTATCGGAAGTCCCATCCTGACGAGTTGCCCGACCTTTCGGAAGGCGACCTTCACGGTATGCAGCTTTCCGGCATCAACCTGGAGGATTCCAACTTAAACCAGGCGAACCTTGCAGGCGCAAACCTGGAAAAGGCCAACCTCGCTGACGCGCTCATGAAGAGAGCAAACCTGGCGGAAACGAACCTCTCCGGAAGCAACTTGCAAAGCGCGGACCTTCTGGCAACGATCCTGGTCCGTGCGGACCTTTCAGGTGCCATACTTTCCGGCGTTCACTTGAAGGGGACCAACCTGGAAGAGGCCAACCTGCGGGGAGCGGTGCTCACGGAGGCTGAGAGCTCTCACGGCTGCGAGGTCCCTCCCGCGATCATGCCCGTTGCCCTGGCGGTAAACGCTGATTTTTCCGAAGCCCGGGCCGCGGGCCTGGACATCAACAACTCCTGCCTCCTGGGGGCGTCCTTTCAAAAGGCTGACTTCAAGAGAGCCAATTTTACGGGCTCGGAGCTTAAAAGCGCCAACCTTTCCGGAGCGGACTTTTCCGGGGCCAAGCTGACCGGGGTGGTCCTGGCATACGCCGACCTGTCGGGGGCGTGCCTTGCCGGCGCCGAACTCCTGCGGGCGGATTTTTACGCAGCGCGGCTTGTGGATTGCGACTTCTCGGAAGCAGACCTTACCGAGGCCGACCTTTTCGGGGCAACGATTTCCGGTTCCATATTTATTAAAGCCGGATTCAGCCGTGCGAACCTGTTTAACGTGGTCTTTCAAAGCTGCCGGCTTGACGAGGCCGACTTCAGGGAGGCCAATCTTTTCAAGGCCGAATTTCCGGACTCGGTGCTCAACCGGGCCAAAGGCATATGAATGACTGATACCCAGATGACCAACAAACAGTGGAAGTCGCTGGCGCTCATGGGCTGGGAGAGGTGGAACGCTTTTCGCGAAAAACATCCCCGGCAGGTCGCGGACCTTTCCGGAGTGGACCTCTCTACTGAAAACCTGGAGAACTTCAACCTTAGGGAGGCCGACCTCAGGGGCGCAAACCTGGCAATGGCCGACCTCTCCAACACAGACCTCTCTTACGCCAGGCTGGACCGGGCAAACCTGTCCCGGGCAGACCTCTCCAAGGCTGTTCTCAAGAAAGCAAGCCTCGCCGGCACCAACCTGTATGCGGCCTTCCTGGCGGACGCCGACCTGTCGGACGCGCTGACCGGGGACGCCAACATGTTCGCAGTAAAGAAATAACCAACCATGAAAGAAGACAACCTCATACTTCCCGCGTGGGCTGCGAGACTCCGGGAAGGGTACCTCTCCGGAGAAGCCGGTCAGTTCCTCCTTCACTCCAACGTGGCCGACCTGGTGGAGTACAACCGCGGGGGAAGCGTGGAGTACATTACCCTGCGCGAGTTCCTGGTCCGTTTCCTGGCCCGGACCAAGGACGTGGTCCTTTTTTATAACGTGACCGAGGGCATGGGATTTGCCGACGATAAAATGCGCTCGCAGTTTCAAGAACGGGTGAACCTTCTCCGCAAGGCCAGGGGACATCCGGGCTGGAGCGGTGTTACGCCTTCGCTTCCCAGCCAGGCCCTGGGCCTTATCGGGGAGTACATCTCGGATATCAAGAACCGTGGAGCAGTGGTCCTCGATTATGTCGAGACCCTGGTGCCCGACGGGGACCTTTCCTATCTCTCTTCTGAAGACCGGTCCTGCCTGGTGGCCCTTCAGCAGTGGTCGCGCGATCCCGGACTGTTGGCCTCGGACAACATCGTAATCATGATCGCGGAGAGCATGGCCGAGGTCCACCGTAAGATAAGGAGTCAGCCCCAAGTGATGGGCATACGGCTCGGGCTGCCCGACCCGAACGAGCGGTCCCGGTTTATAGACCACTGCCGCGAGAAATATGACGTTGCCGGTCCTCCCAGCCGGGCCATAGCAGACATGACCGGCGGCCTTTCCCGCATTCAGATCGAGTCCATATTCAAGAACTGCAAGGACGCCGGCGAACAGGTGAGCGTGGACATGGTCTCCAACAAGAAAAAGGAGGTCATCGAGCGGGAGTGCCTGGGCCTGGTCGAGGTCCTCGAGCCGGATTACGGCTTCGAGTCGGTGGGCGGCCTTGCCGAGGTCAAGGACATCCTGCTTTCCATAGCCGACTCCATTCGCCAAGGCAAGGCGCGGCGGATACCCATGGGGATCATGCTGGTGGGTCCCATGGGCACGGGCAAGAGCTTTCTGGCAGAGGCTTTTGCAAGGGAGAGCGGCCTTACCTGCATCAAGCTCAAGGGGTTCCGCGAGAAATGGGTGGGGTCCACCGAGTCGAACCTGGAGCGGATTCTGGGGATCGTGCAGGCACTGGGATACGTGCTGGTGATCATTGATGAAGCGGACCGGAACCTTTCCACTGACGTGCACTCGTCGGACAGCGGCACCGAAAGCAGGGTGATGGCCCGCTTGAAAGAGTTCATGAGCGACACCAGCCACCGTGGCAAGATATTGTTTGTGCTGTTGACCAACCGGCCCGACCGGCTGGACACCGACCTTAAAAGGCCGGGCAGAATGGACCTCAAGATACCCCTGTTCTTTCCCGAGGATAACAAGGAAAAGGCAGAGATCATGAGAGCCGCGGCAAAAAGGAACCGTCTCCGTTTGGAGGGCATTGACCTGGAAGAAGTTGCCGAGGGTCTCCTGCATTACTCACCCGCAGACCTGGAAGGCATGATGCTTGCCGCGGACAGGATAGCCTCCCGCGAAGACAGGGAGCACATCAGGGAAGAAGACCTTAAAGAGGCCATGGATGATTTTGTACCTTCACGCGACCGGTATTATATCGAGTTCATGGAAATACTCACCGTGTTCGAGTCCAGCTCCAGGAAGATGCTTCCCCAGCGCTACCGGGGCTTGTCCGACGAAAAACTACAGGAACGCATCCGGGAGCTGCGGGTTCACCTCGAGCTGTGAGACGTGTTTCCGGTTCGCGGGTTCGAGGCTCATGCATGAATACTCATCTTGCGGGCTCTGCTGTGTGGTGCTAGATTCCCTAATTCAGGGAGGAGGATAAAATGTTCAAAAAGCTGATATTGACAATGGTTTGTGTGGCGTTTTTGGTGTCGGCGTGCTCGTGGTCTCTTTTGAAAAAGGACAACGTGGTCTTTCAGGAAGGTCAGCACACCTGGGTGAAGATAGAAGAGGCCAACGACGACCTGGAGCCTTTTAATCATCCCGTAGATTTAAGCGCGGAAGACATAGAGCGCGCCCTGTCTTCCATAACATATTTCAAGCCGGGCTTCTTTTCCATTACCGGCAAGGAGGGCGACGAGTACGATCTTTTTACGGACAAGGAGATCGACATGATTGCGGCGCCGATTGCCGAGGCTTTTTCCAGGGCGGGTTCCACGGAATGGATCGACTTTTCGGTTTACAACTTCCGCGGCCAGGCATTTCTCGGCAACTTTATAATTACCGACGGGGTGATGTTCATAAAGGACGGCGAGTTCAACGTCGCTTTCCGCAACATGGCAGTAAAGGCGGCGCCCGACAGTAGGGAGTTGAATACACTGGACCCCACCAAGAGCTACCGGGAGTTCCGCAAAGTCGTACCCCACAACGACCAGGATAAGATCGAGGACAACTGGTTAGCACTTAACCTGGACAGCATGAAGGCGCAGGAAAAGGAGGCGACCCCGCCGGAAGCCGAAGCGGAAGCAGAGGCTTCGGACAAGGGACCGCCTGCGGAAGAACGTCCCGCCAAGGAGCGGCTTAAATATCTGCAGGAGCTTTACGATGAAGGACTCATCACTGAAGAGGAGTATAAAAAGAAGCGCAAAGAGATACTCGAAGACCTGTAAGGCTCTTTCCCTCCAGGATGACCGGTTCCGTACAAGAGAGCCTTACAGCGGCACTCAATCATCGTTGTTGCTTTCCGTCTTCTTTTGATGCATGGCGTTTAGTATTGTCCTGCGAAGGTTTTGACTGTTTAGATTATTACCTTCTTTATTTTCGGCACGTTCCCGACGGTGAGCTTGGATGCGAATGGCCTGCATGATGTGCGTCATGGCTTTTTCCAAGTCTCTAAGCCTGTAGTAACAGTAGGCCAGGTTATGATGGGCGTAGGCTGAGCCGGGATTTTTCTCCAGGATGAAGAGGTAATGGGGAATGGCTTTACTGAATCCTGCGGGGTCTTGGCCTTGCTTGGCCTTAACGATGTATATCTGGGCCAGGTTTTCTCTGGAGCTCAAATCTCCTCTCTTTTTTTGCAAGGCTTTTTCAAAAGCGCGGGCCGCCTTGTCCAGCTTGTCCTGGGCAAGCATGGTTATGCCCAGGTTGCGGTAGTTCTCCGCCTTGCCGGGGTCGTGGCTGATGGCCTCCCGGTATGCCTCTGCCGCCTTTGCATAGTTCTTCCTGTCGAAATGCGCCTTGCCAAGGTTGTTCCAGGCCAGCGCGGAGTCCGGGTCTTCCGCTACCGCCTGTTTCCACAGCCGGAGCTCGGAAGCCCAGTCGTGTATCCTGGCGGAGTTGGCCGTGGTAAAGGCAAGGAGGACAACGCCTGTTGAGAAGAATGCCAGGGCGCGGTTGGGATGTTGATTGTAAAAGCGTCTGCCCAGCCGGCGGAGAGCCAAAGTGAACAACGCGGCAGGCCCTACAATAAACACAAAGAAGTTATAGATTTCCGCGGCCGCGCTTCCGGAAAGATATATTCTCGACTGGTCGGAGCGGGGGCCTTTGTGGCCGTATTTCTGCATCCATTCACTGGCCAGTTTCATGGCACGGTCCATGTCCTTTCGGGGAAAGCCGAAACGGTCCTGGACCAGCCACTCGATGAACACAATCATTCCCACCAGCAGGAAAGCCAACAATACATATGTAAAAACGATCTCGGACCACCATCTTTTGCTGGTGAACCTTTGCAGGAGGGGCCTTTCCGAAACCCGGAAAAGGAAGGCTCCCGCCAGGGAAAACACCAGGACGGAGACCATGATGGTAAATTCTGGACTCGTCCTGTAACCGATAACAGGCGGCCATAGAGCGGTGAAGCGATGGCTGACCGGACCGGCGAGAACCAGTGCTATGAACGAGCACAACAGCACAAACCTGAAAACCGGGTAGAGCCGTTGGTGGAAAAGTTTTTGCGGATTCGAAAAAAGCCTGTCCGTGGCGCCGGCAATGAGCACGCATAACCCTGCCGAAGGGATATAAAGATATCTTTCGGCAAAGAAGAAGTTGGCGGGGATAAAGTTCATTATGGGCAACAGATTGATGAATATCCAGGCAAGGGAAAAGGCGGCCAGGAAACGGGAGCGGAAAAGATATATGCAGGCGAGAACTCCGGCGAACAAGACGACTCCCGCCCAGGCCATACCACTGTCCCAGCCGGCCACGGGTATGTCATGGATGATGTTGAAGTGAGCCGGAAAAAGGATGTACCTCAAATGAAGCGGATAGGCGCTCATGGAAGTGGCAATGATAGAGGCGTAACCATGCTCACTCAAGTCGGCCGGCGCAACCTTGCCGAATACATTGAAGTCCCGCAGGAAAGGCGCAGACATTGCCAGGCCGAGCCCGAGCAGCAGCGTGCCGGCGATAAAAAAAGGAGCGATGTAAAGCAGCGAACCGCGGTCGAGCTTTTCACGGGGGTCGAGCCAGAGGTGGACCAGCAGTAGTAGAGGGAGGATCAGTACTACCTGTTTGCTCCCAATACCTACCAGGAAAAAGAACATGGCCGCGGCCAGTGATAAGAGAGGATATCTTTTTCTGTAAAGGAAGGCATGGTAGGAGAGCAGCAGAAAGGTAAAGGCCAGCATCTCCTTGCGGTGGGCGATGCTCATGACCGCTTCGGAATGCACGGGATGTACAAAGAACAGAAATGCCGCCACTCCCGCTACCCTGATGCTTCCGAAGATTCTGAAGATCAGCAAATAGAACAGGCAGGTCCCCAGCCAGTGCCAGAGCACGTTGGACAGGTGGTATCCCAGGGGGTCGAAATGAAATAGCCGATAGTCCAGCATAAAGGTCAGCCCCCGAACCGGCCGGCCGGAGGCGAGCACGTTGCCGATACCTTCCAGGCCCCTTATGGAGGGGTTGTTGACAATGAGCTTGTAATCGTCGAGGTTGAAGTGGGATATATTGGCGCCTTGAAAACTGATGATTCCCGCAAAAAGGGCGGCAATAATCAGCAAGTGAGTGAACCACCATTTGTGCCGCAAACTTGTCAGGTATGCTCGCAATTTCTTAAAACGCTTTCAAGCGAAAGTGTAATCCGGGCTCTTCGCTAAGAGCCCCCGGAAAAATATAAAGGTTACAGGTGCCCTCCTCATCATGTCGAAACACAATGCATTAAAGGACGGCTTTACTAAAAGATGGTGTAAATAAAAGGCATAACTCCGCCGCCGCTTTCCACGAGTAATACCATTGCCAGAAGCAGAAGAAATACCAGCACGATCGGAGTTATCCACCACACCTTTTCTTCCTTGATGAACTGCCAGAACTCCTTCATGATCTGGAACTTGGCCATGACAGCCTCCCTTTAATCATCGCTTTTCAAGCCGCCGGGCTTCTCGCATACAGCCACAAGCGTGGTCCCCCACGGAATGGAAAACCTCGAAAGCCACGCCAGCTCCAGCTTGATGATTCCCACAAAAAATCGGTTCGCCCATAACGGCCATTCATAACTTATGGTGTCCGCCGACCCTCCCCGGTACTTCTGCGCCATGCGCACTAAAGCCAGGGGCGGAAAAACAAGACCCAGGAAGTTCGTAACCTTTAATATAATTAAACCGGACTCCGAAAGCAAGGGAACCAGGCTCTTCCGGCTGTATCGCCGGACATGGCCCATGGCAACGTCATGGGGGCTCCACAAAAAAGGATACGACGGAACAGTGACAATAAGCCGGCCGCCGGGACAAAGACATCTCGCAAGCTCCCGTGCAGCGACTCCAGCGTCCTCCAGGTGTTCGAAAAGGTCCAAAGCGATCACCCCCTCGAAAGAACCATCGCAAAAAGGAAGACGTTGTGCCTCGGTGGTCACTAAAAGACGGTGTCCGCGCTCCGTACAGAAAGAAGCGGCCCGTGGACTCGAGTCCGCGCCTATCCACCTGCCGCGTCCCTGCATGCGGTCCAGGTTGGCCCCCGTGCCGCAGCCCAGGTCCAGAAAATCGCCTTCTTTTGAAAGCCATCTCTCGGAAAGACGCTCCAATAAAAGTCCCTTGCCCACAAACCACCAGAACCGCGTCTCCGCGCGGTACATCTTTTCGTACTCCCGGTCTTTCAAATCACCCGCCTCACCTTGCTCACAAAACGGCGGGCCTCAGAAAGGGAGCCAAGCGCCCGCGCCTGTTTGAAAAGCCTTCGCGGCTTTGCATAAAAGCCGCTGTAGGCTATGACCTGCATCCGGGAAAGAAAGCCCTGCGTGATGCCGTTCCCCTCATCAAAAACATATCGTTTGTAATAGTCCATGTCTTCCGAGCGGCACACGATTCGGTCGCGATAGTTGTCAAAAAGCAAGGTCCCCGGCAGCGGTGTGGTGATATTGAAGGTCGCGTCGTCAAGAAGAAGACGCCATGCATAACGCACCGTGTCCCATACGTCGCTCCTTGACTCACCGGGAGCGCCCAGCATGAAGTAGCCTTGCGTATGAATACCGAGCTCGCGTGCAGCGTGCAGGGACTCTTCAACGTGGGAGCGGGTAAGACGCTTGTTGAAGACCTCACTGCGCCGCTCGTCGTCATACACCTCGATGCCCATGTATATCTTGGAAAGGCCGGCCCCCTGCATGGCCGCCAGAAGCTCCCGGTCGACAAGGTCAACCCGCACGTTGCAGCCCCAGGTCAACCCCAGCGATCGGGATTGAAGCTCCTCGCAAAATGAAAGCACCCACTTCCGGTCCGCGATAAAGGTGTCGTCTGCAAAAATATAAGCATTGATGCCGAACTGCTCCATCCGCAAGGCAAGCTCGTCTATAACGTTTTCCGGAGACCTTTTTCTCACACCTTTCCCGAACAGATGGTCCAGGGTGGGCTGGCAGTAGGAGCACTTGAAAGGACATCCCCGGGTGGCCATCACCGGCACGCCTTGGAGACCCGGCTGCACCGAGTCAAGTTGAAACCAATGATTCAAGTAGTCCTCCATGGGCAGAAGCTCGAGCGCGGGAAAAGCCAGGCCGTCAAGGTCAGCAACAGGAAGAGAAGCCCCTCCGGCAAGTCCGCCGGAGCCGTCGCGAGTATAAATGCCCGGAACGTTCTCCAGGCTTGACTTTTCCACCACCTCGGTGAAAGAACGCTCCCCTTCGCCTATGCACACCGCGTCCACTGCCGGCTCTTCCAACACCTCGAGGGGGAGCGTGGTGGGATGAGGCCCGCCGGCTATGACCAGGCAGTCGGGATTGGTCTCTTTTGCCAGTCGGGCCGCAGCAAGGGCCTCCCCCGCCATGGTCACCATCGCGGATATGCCTACCAGGTCATATCTGTCTTTCTGAAGCTCTCCGCGGATATGCAGGAGAGGCTCTTTTGAAAAGGTGGTGTCAATGATGACGGGTGTCTGCCCGGTGGAGTCTCGCAATGAAGCCGCCATGTAGGCCACACCCAAAGGAGGATCGCCACTGGGGTACCTGGTCCGGGGAAAGACCAGGGCGACCTTCATCCGCCTTCCCCGCGGGAGCCGCCTTTCCGGTAATGACCGAAGCGGAGCCTGGCAAGCTCGCCAAGGATGCCGATCCAGTCGCGAGAGATGCGAAGCCGGCTGTCCGGGTTGTTGTACCACCTTACCGGGACCTCGACTATGGAGTAGCCCTCCTCCCGCGCCCGCATGAGTATCTCCACGTCAAAGCAGTAGCCGGGGGTGGAAAGGTCTTTAAAAAGCTTTTTCGCGGCATCCTGTTGGAACCCCTTAAACCCGCACTGACTGTCTATGACCGGCAGACGAAAAAGCAGCCGCACCATCAACCCGAACATGATTCCCAGGCTCTGCCGGAGCCACGGCTGATGGATCTCGACCTGCGCGCCCCGTATCTGGCGGGACCCGGCAACCACTTGCGCACCGTTCGAGAGCTCCTTTTCAATATGCTCCCATTCGGTTATGGGGGTGGAAAGATCAGCATCGGTCATCAGGACCCAGGAACCCTGTGAATCTTCCACCCCTGCTGCAACCGCCGCCCCCTTGCCCTGGTGGGAGATGGACTTCAACCGGATGTTGGACGCGATCGAATCATCCTGCTCGCTCCTGTACTCGGCCACCGTGTCCGGAGTCCGGTCTTCTGAGCCGTCGTCAACAACAATGATCTCCCACTCGATCCCGGAGCCCGAGAAGTAATGGACAAGTGTTGACAAGGTTGCCCGCAGTCTGTCCGATTCGTTATAAGCGGGGATTACGATTGAAAGGTCCATACAAGATGTATTATAATTTGATCTCTCCGTTGCGGCAAACAGCTTTACAGCCTCCGGCGCCGGCCGTATAATCAAGCCATGCTCCGTCCTTACGAAGGCTGGAAGAGAGAGCTTCCTTTCTATCTCGTTCCCGCGGCGGTCTGCCTGATCCAGGTCACCTGGTTTTTCATCATTAACAAAAACGAGCTAGGCTTGGGCTTTCCCATTGACGACGCCTATATATTCATGCAGTACGCCGAGAACCTGGCAGCCGGACAAGGATTCGCGTTTAACCCCGGCGAGACCAGCTTCGGCGGGACCAGCCTGGCATGGCCCGTGATCATCGCGACACTGCTGCGGCTTCTCGGTTCGCCGCCTTACGTGACAACGGTCTTCTGGATCGGAGGGGTGCTTTTCGCAGTAACGGCAGTGCTCGCCGTTTATGTTCTAAAGCGCGTTTCCAAAGCGGCACTGCCCGCTTTTATAGCAGGCATGCTGATCGCCGCTTCTCCGCTTTTGTTCATGAACGCCATCTCCGGCATGGAGTCCCCCCTTTCCATGTTCCTGCTCGTTCTGTTCGCCTCCCTGGTCATGAGAGAAACTCCGAGACCGGCACTCGCGGGAGTGGTGGCCGGCATCTACACCTTGAACCGGCCCGAAGGCATCTACTTCCCCCTCGGAGTGGTGATCGCCTGGCTCATCCTGTTGCTGCTCAAGAGGGAAAGGCCGGGCATCAAGGAGCCCGCGGTTTTCCTGGCTGCGTGGGCTGTGCTTTCGCTGCCCGCGGCCGCCTGGATTTACGCGGAGACCGGCTCGCCATTGCCCACGACTTACATGGGCAAGATCATGAGCATAAGCCCGGGAGAGTTCGAGCGGGGTTTGTTGGAAAGGACCGTTACCGCCATCATCTACCTGGTGAGCGGATGGATCAAGCTCGCTCTCCGGCTCCGGGCACTGGCAGCGCTTCTTGGTTTGGGAATTATCTGGGAGATCGGCCGGGCGCTTTGGTCTCTCCGCCGCGAGGGCCTTGATACATGGCCGCTGGCCGGAAGGCTGGTGCTGGCCGGATACCTCTTCCTGCCCGCAGCATATGGCTTCTCTTTCCCGGTCGGACCGGAGTTCGGAGGATATTATATAAGATACATAGCCCCCATGCTCGTGCCCGCCATTATGCTGGGTGTCCCGGGACTGGTTTCCCTGGCGCGTCTTCTGGCGGACAGGATCGGAGCGCTTCATACATGGTATCGGTACGTTGCTGTTGCAGCATCACTGTTGGTCCTTGTTTATACGGGCTGGTTGTGGAGCTTCCAGTTCGCACAAGCCCGCACCGACTTCAGGCGCGAGGTTCTCTTGAATACCGGTCTTCGTATGGATGCCGCAAGCTGGATAAAAAAAAACACACCCTCCGACGCCCGCATCATGGCAGGATACACCGGACTCGGTGTCATCGGCGCCTGCTCCGACAGATACGTGCTCGACCAGGGTGCGCTCATAAACCCGGACATCTTCGACTACTATAAAAAAGCAGGACCTCGACCCGCCAGGAAATGGAAGATGATCGTCAAGTACATGCAAGATAACAACATGGACTATTACGTGACTTTCGCCTTCCCCCAAAAGCTCGCCAAACTATATCCCGAGCCTGCAAAAACAGCCGGCTTCAAACAAGTAAAAAGGCTCGGCAAGCCGGGAGCTTTTCCGCCCCCACTCTCCCAAATCCGCATCTACAAGCTGGACTGGGAGAAACGGGAAAAAGAGCAAGAAGAATGAAGGAGAGTTAATGGGTAAGCGTCCGGCCAACTGCCCCTTATAATCGGAGAGCATATTGCATATG
>CAYQTK010000139.1:0-11535 GCA_964420375.1 uncultured bacterium | reverse complement strand
CGGGACCCTGGACGAGCTCTCCGAGGCCATCACTCTTATCCAGACCAAGAAGATAAAGCCCTTCCCGGTGATAATGGTGGGAAAGGACTACTGGGCTCCACTGGTGGAGTGGTTCAAGTGCTGTCTGCTCGAGCACAACATGATCTCCCCCGAGGATCTGGACATCTTCCAGGTAATGGACGAGCCGGAGGACATAGTAAGGGAGATAACCCGGCGGGTGGTGATGTAAGGTTATAAAAGACTGAAGATGGCGACTATTGGCGCTTTCCCGACAACGACTGTTTTTCAGGTGAAGGATAGGCAGAAATAAAGAATTATGAAAGCCAGGGAACTTCTGGTAATAAACAGTTTCCAACTATAGACAGGTTTCGTCTCTTGCGCCAAGGAGGAGTGGCATGGCCAAGAAACAGGACATTAACAGCAAAAAGAGCTCGCACTTCACCCAGACCGTACATTCCGGCGAAATGAGGGTGAAGTACGCGGACGCTTTGACAGTTCCCATAGTGCAGACCTCGACCTACGTGTTCCACAGCACGGAAGAGATAAAAAGATACACCTCGAAACGGATGATCCGTTACGAGTACGCCCGGTACGGGAACCCCACCCAGGAGGCTGCCGAAGACAAGCTGGCCATACTGGAAGGGGCGGAAAGTTGCATGGTGTGCGATTCCGGCATGAGCGCCATTACCACCACGCTGCTGGCACTGCTCAGCAAAGGCGACCACATCATCCTTACCGACGACCTTTACGGACAAACCCTGAAGTTCTCCACCCGGCACCTGCCCCGCTTCGGAATAGACTACACCATCACCAAGATGGGCGACTACGAAGAGATGGAAAAAGCCGTCAAGAAGAACACCAGGATCATCTTTACCGAGTCTCCGACCAACCCCTACCTCAATATCATCGACCTTAACCGGATGAAAGAAATAAAGGAAAAGTACGGGACCCTGATGATAATCGACTCCACGTTCGCGACCCCCTACAACCAGAAGCCGCTGGAATGGGGTATGGACCTGGTTATCCAGAGCGCGACCAAGTACCTTGCAGGACACAACGATATCCTCGCCGGTGCCGTACTCGGCGGAAAGGACCTGATGACCACCATCCGCGACTACCAGCACGCTACCGGCTCCATCATCGATCCCCATTGCTGCTACCTGCTCCTGCGCGGACTGAAGACAGCGGCGCTCCGGATCGACTTTCAGAACAAATCCGCCATGAAGATCGCCGAGTACCTCGAGCAACACCCCAAGATCAAAAAGGTCTTTTATCCCGGCTTGCCGAGCCACCCTCATCACCACATCGCCAACGAGCAGATGAAAGGATACGGAGGAGTGCTCAGCTTCTGGGTCAAGGGCAACCTCAAACAGGTCAACAAGTTCCTGGACGCCCTGAAGAGCATATACATCGCCCCCAGCCTGGGCGGAGTTGAGACGCTTATCACTCACCCGGCCACTGTAAGCTATTACCGCTACACCAGGAAGCAAAGGTACGAGCTGGGGATCAACGACCAGCTATGCCGGCTGGCCCTGGGCATCGAGGCCCCGGAAGACGTTATAGCTGACCTGGACCAGGCCCTCTATGCCATGGAAAAATAGCTCCACTGTCCGCAAGACTTATAATATCTCAACTTTATCCTCACTTAATCGAACGCCTGAAAACCAAAGCAGTGGACAATTACGGCTTATTCCTCGGCTTTCCGCGTAAACCGCCATTTGCATCAGGTGGTAGGGTTTTATAAAATATTATACTTTGGTGGAGGTATCAGATGGCGCAGCGCAAAAAAAAAGTAGTACTTGCATACTCGGGGGGGCTGGACACCTCGGTCATACTTCGGTGGCTTATCGAGGAGTACGCCGCTGATGTTATTGCTGTTGCCGTGGACCTTGGCCAGGACGAGGACATGGACGCCATTCGGAGCAAGGCATTGGACACGGGCGCCGTCAAGTCTGTAGTAGTTGACGCGCGGGAGGAATTTGTGCGTGATTTCGTGTTTCCCGCCTTGAAGGCCAACGCCCGCTACGAGGACGTATACCTTATGGGCACGTCCCTTGCCCGGCCGGTCATAGCAAAAAAGCTGGTTGACGTGGCGGAGAAGGAGGGAGCGGGCTATATCTCCCACGGGGCGACCGGCAAGGGCAACGACCAGGTGAGGTTCGAGCTTACCGTGGCCGCGCTTTCTCCGGAGCTTGGCATCATTGCTCCGTGGCGGGACCCGTCGTTCAGCTTTGACTCGCGGCAGGAGATGATGGACTATGCCGGCAGGCACGGCATCGAGGTCCCGGTAACCAGGGACAAGCCCTACAGCTCGGACGGCAACATCATGCACATAAGCTATGAAGGCGGCATACTGGAGGACCCCTGGCGGGCGTACGATAATGACATGTTCCAGATGACCGTGTCTCCGGAGGAGGCCCCTGACACGCCGGAAGAGCTCGTGGTCGAGTTTGAAAAAGGGGTCCCCGTAAAGATAGGCAACAAGAAGTACAAACCTGCGGCCCTGCTTGAAAAGGCGAATAAGACGGGCGGCAGGCACGGCATCGGCCGGGTGGACATGGTCGAGAACCGCTTCGTGGGCATCAAGTCGCGGGGGGTTTACGAAACCCCCGGCCTGACCCTGCTTCACACCGCCCACCGGACAGTGGAATCAATCACCCTGGACCGGGAGGCCATGCACTTAAAGGACTCGCTGATGCCCCGCTATGCAGAGCTTATATACAACGGGTTCTGGTACTCTCCGGAGAGAGAGGGCATCCAGGCACTGGTGGACCAGACCCAGGAAATGGTCACCGGCACCGCCCGGCTATGGCTGTACAAGGGGAACTGCATGGTAACCGGAAGGAAATCCGCATTGAGCCTTTACAACGAGGCCCTGGTGAGTTTCGACCAGGCCGGCGGATATGACCAGGCAGATGCCACCGGCTTCATACGGATCAACGCCTTGCGACTCAAGACCCGGACCAGGAGGGACCGGGCCTCTTTGCGTCCCCGGAAAAGCGGAAAAAACAAGAGCGGAACCCGGAACTCAGGGAACTAGGTTTTACGAGCCATGGAAATTCACGGCCCGAAGAACGTCCGCTTTGCGCTTTTCGGCGCAGAGAGAAAATCCATATAAAAGGAGTGATGATTGATGAAGAAAAAGTATCTCATGACGCCGGGGCCGACCCCGGTATTGAACGCGGCTTTGACCGCTATGGCGGAACCCATCATCCACCACCGTCATCCCGAGTTCCAGGGCGTCCTGGAGGAAGTGCGTGCCGGGCTGAAGGAGCTTTTCCAGACCAGAGAAGAGGTCCTTCTTTTGGCGAGCTCGGGCACGGGAGCCATGGAGGGGGCAGTGGTCAACACCCTTAAAAAGGGCGACCGTGTCGTGGTCGTCCGCGGCGGCAAGTTCGGAGAAAGATGGGCGGAGATCAGTGAGGCCTACGGTCTTGAAGTTGACAACATCGACGTTCCCTGGGGGCAGGCGGTTGCTCCCGCCGAGGTCAGAAAGAAGCTGGAAAAACCGGCTCAGGCCCTGATGGTCCAGCTTACGGAGACGTCCACCGGTGTCACCCATCCGGTGGAAGAGCTGGCCCGGCTGACCAGGGGAACGGAAACACTGTTGTTCGTGGACGGCATAACCGGGGTCGGTGTGACCTCCATACCCTTTGACGAGTGGGGCATAGACGTGCTGGTCACCGGCAGCCAGAAGGCGCTTATGCTGCCGCCGGGGCTGGCTTTCGCATGCCTGTCGGAAAAAGCCTGGAAAGCCGCGGAGAGCTCGGACCTGCCCCGGTTCTACTTCGACTTCAAAAAGGAGCACAAGAAGATCAAGGAGAACAGCACCAACTATACGCCGGCCATCACCCTTATCATCGGGATGAGGGAGGTCCTCCGGGAGTGCAGAGAGGCAGGGTTTGAGAACATCTACCGGGAAAACGCCGCCATGGCCCGGGCCACCCGAGCGGCTGCCGTCGCTCTCGGCCTCGAGCTCTTCGCACCCGACTCGCCTTCCGATGCACTCACCGCGATCAAGGCGCCCCCGGGGGTAGACGGACAGCAGGTGGTGAAGATCATGCGGGACGAGATGGGCATAGCCATCGCCGGAGGCCAGGCAGAGGCAAAGGGCAAAATTTTTCGCATCGCCCACATGGGTTTTATAAGCAAGTGGGACTTGCTCGCAACCATAGGCGCACTCGAGAAGACCCTGGCCGGGCTGGGACATTCTTTCCCCCCCGGAGCGGGAACCTCGGCGGTTATTGCCGAGCTTGACATTTAGGAAGATATAATTTTACGTCAATAAGAACTGAACTGGATTAAGTATCCGTGAAGAGCAAACGTTGATATGTCAAAAGACAAGGTGAAGATATCATGAGCAAGTACAAGGTAATGTTGAGAGACAGTATGGCTCCGGTGGCCCGGGAGATTCTCGAGGCCACGGGCGACATCGAGGTGTTGGTCGACAATGACAAGTCGACCAACAAGCCGGAAGCCCTGGCGGAGATCATCGGCGACTTTGACGGCCTGGGCATCAGGGGCGGGACCAAGGTCAACGCCAAGGTCCTGGAGAAAGCGCCCCGTCTCAAGGTAATCGGCAGGGCGGGCATAGGCGTGGACAACATCGACCGGACCGCGGCAACCAAGAAAGGCGTGGTGGTCATGAACGCGCCGGGCGGAAACACGGTCACCACCGCGGAGCACGCCGTCTCCCTGATGCTCAGCCTGGCGCGCCATATTCCCCAGGCCACTGCTTCCTTGCGGCAGGGCAAGTGGGAAAAAAAGAAGTTTTTGGGAGTCGAGCTCACCGGGAAGACACTGGGCATACTGGGTCTGGGACAGATCGGCAGGATCGTGGCCTCCCGGGCCCGGGGCTTTAAGATGAATGTCCTCGCCCACGACCCATTTGTGGCCCTGGACAGGGCCCGCAGCCTGGGGATCGAGGTCGGCAGCCTGGAGGACGTTATCTCCAGGTCTGACTTTATAACCCTGCACGTGCCCCGCTTAAAGGAGACGGAGAACATGGTCAACCGCAATTTCATCTCCAAGATGAAGCCCGGCTGCCGTATAATCAACTGCTCGCGGGGCAACGTCGTTGACCTGGACGCCCTTTACGAGGGACTGGAAAGCGGACAGGTCGGCGGCGCCGCACTTGACGTATTCCCGGAGGAGCCGCCCGGAGCCGACCTTCCCATCCTCCAGCATCCCAAGGTCATCCTGACCCCCCATCTGGGCGCCAGCACCGGCGAGGCCCAGGCCAAGGTCGCGGAGATGATCGCCCGCCAGATGGCCGACTACCTGTTGAACGGGGTCATCAACAACGCGGTGAACTTCCCGTCGGTGTCGGGCGACGTACTGGAAGACCTCCAGCCCTACCTCGACCTGGCGGAGAGGATGGGGTCCATGCTGGGCCAGCTTATCCGCCATCTTCACGACATCAATGTGACCTACAGCGGGGAACTGGCCGACATGGAGACCAAGCCGCTGACCCATGCAGTGCTTAAAGGGATACTGGGATCATACACCGACACACCCGTGAACCATGTTAGCGCTCCCGCCCTGGCCAAGGAGAAAGGCATCAAGGTCCAGGAGACCAGCTCCCGCGACGCCAAGGACTACACCAGCCTGATCCGGATCAACCTGGAAGGCCACGGCGAAGAGTTGAACGACATCTGGGGGACCTTGTTCGGCAAGAAGTACCCCCGCATAGTGAGGCTGGGAAGAATCTACATGGACGCCATACCGGAAGGGCCGGTACTTATCATCCAGAACTATGACCGGCCCGGCGTGATCGGCAACATCGGCAACACCCTGGCCAATAAAGGCTACAACATCGGCAGGTTCCAGTTGGGCCGCCGGGAAGGCCGGGCGCTGTGCATGATCAACCTGGACTCGACAGTGGACCAGGACACCATGAACGATCTTGCGGACTTGCCTAACATCATATATGTAAACCAGGTCGAGCTGGACTGAGCCGAAAGCAGTAAATGGATTTTTTCCGGTGTAAGGCCCGGCTGTTGCTTTGAAACGGGCATTGGAGGATTCGGATGTCATTGGTAGTAATGGTGGGGGCCCAGTGGGGAGACGAAGGCAAAGGCAAGCTGGTGGACTACTTCAGCTCCGGTGCCGACATGGTGGTCCGTTTCCAGGGAGGCAACAACGCCGGCCATACCCTGGTGGTTGACGGAGAACAGACCATATTCCACCTTGTGCCTTCAGGGGCATTAAACCCCGATACCACCTGCGTGATCGGAAACGGGGTAGTTGTGGACCCCGAAGTACTGATCGCGGAAATAGACTTCCTCCGTAACAAGGGCCTGCTGGACGATCCCAGCCGGCTAATGGTAAGCGACCGGGCGACCCTTATCATGCCCTACCACCGCGTCCAGGACGCAGCGGGCGAGAAAAAAAAAGGCAAGGCAGCCATCGGCACCACCGGCCGGGGGATCGGCCCTTCTTACGCGGACAAGATATCACGACATGCCCTTCGCATGCATCACCTCATTGACCGAGAAAGGATAGCGGCAAGGCTTTCCGTGCTGCTCGAGGAGAAGAACCTTTACTTGAGCAAGGTGCTCGAAGAAGAGACCTTTGAAATTGACGGCCTGGTGGAGAAAATGACCGGCTACGCAGACAAGCTGAAGCCATACATAAGAAACACCGGCAAGGTCATCCATGAGGCGGTAAGGTCAGGCAAGAGGGTCCTGTACGAAGGCGCCCAGGGAGCCCTGCTTGACGTGGAGCACGGGACCTACCCTTACGTGACCAGCTCGAACACCATTGCAGGTGCGGCGTGCACGGGCACGGGCATAGGACCGTGCCGGGTGGACAGTGTGATGGGTATCTCCAAGGCCTATACCACCCGGGTGGGAGGAGGACCGTTTCCCACCGAGTTGGACGACGAGGTGGGCGTGTGTCTGCGGGACACCGGAGCGGAGTACGGGGCCACCACCGGCAGGCCGAGAAGATGCGGCTGGTGGGACGGGTTTGCAGGCGCATATGCCGCCCGCATAAACGGAATGACCGATCTGGCAGTAACTAAGCTCGACGTACTTACCGGCATCGATCCTTTGAAGGTATGCGTGGGATACAAGTGCAGGGGAGAGATGCTCGATGATTTTCCTGCCGACCTGGAAGACCTGGCGGCTTGCGAGCCGGTTTACGAAGAGCTGCCCGGCTGGAAGGAGGACATCTCCAAGGTCTCCCGCTTGGAGGACCTGCCTGAAAACGTCCGCAAATACCTGGATCGCATGTCGGAAATCCTCGAGGTCCCGGTTACATCTATATCAGTGGGAAGGTCCCGGGAACAGACCATAGTGGTGGAAAATCCTTTCAAATAAAGCGTGCCTTTCATCTCCTTTCTCTCCTCGGCTTCTCACAAGGTTCTATGGGTGAATAACTGTCATACAAGCCCTCTACGATGAGTGTATTTCATCTCCTCCAACAGGAATGACAACCTTGGTTAAAGGGGCACGTCCTTGCCTGCGCTTGCAAAAATCAAACGATTCTGCTCGTGCTCTGTCAAGCGTTTCTCGTCGCTTACAAAATAGATGTTTTTCGTGCGAGCGACTTTTAGTCGCGACTTCCGTCGCTCGCATACTATGCATCAGTATGGTCGGGGCGCCCTTGTTTTTTTGCTCGAGCCCCTGAACCCATGCTGTCGCCTCCCCCTGGGGGGACGGGAGGAGGCTGTAATTGAATCAACCTCTTGATATTACAGCACTAATTCCCCTATATTGCACCCGAACCACCCACAGATTCTTTGGAGGATCCTCTTTTCTATGTCCCTAATAATAAAAACTTCGCGGACAAAAACCCGCGGACTTTTGACTCCTTAAATTCCTTTCACGAAAGCTGTTTTTATGGTATGATCTTAAATCAAACTAGACTTCGGGGAGGATTGCTATGAAAAGGCACGCCCTTTTTTCTATTATATTATATTTGAGCTTTTTGATGTTCATCTCTTTTTTCGCGGGATGTACCGGAGAAGAAGAGCCTGCAGATACCCCGCAGGAAAATCCTAAGCCCCCCAAGACCCCGGCAAAGAAAAAAACGGGGGCCAAGGAGCAGCCCCCGGACCCCGTGGCCGTCCGGAAAGAGACTTTACAGTTCGCATTTATACCAAAGGGCGAGCATATTCCGGTTTTCAGGTATGCGAAGACGGGGGCTGAGAGGCAGGCCGAGAAGTACGGCAATGTGGAGATACTGTGGGAAGGCCCCTCCAGAAACGATCTGATAAAGCAGAAAGCGATCATGGAGAAGTTCATCAAGCAAGGGGTGGACGGCATAGCAGTGTCCTGCCTGAACGGCGAGTTCCTGACGCCGACCATCAACAAGGCAATGGAGGAGGGCATCCCGGTTGTTACCTTTGACGCGGACGCGCCCGGCTCGAATCGGGCTTCTTTTTACGGTGTCAACGATTTCGAGGCCAGCGTTATCATGGGCAAGGAGCTTAAGAAGCTTCTCGGCGAGAACGGCGGCAAGATCGCGGTATTGACGACCCGGGGGGCCGACAACCTCACCAAGCGCCTCGAAGGAGCTTTAAGCGTTATCCATCAGCATCCTGAGATCGAGGTGGTGGAGACCTTTAATGTGCAGGACGAGTCCATTACCGCGGCCCGGGCCATCAAGACGGCGACCGAGACCTATCCCGACCTCAAGGCATGGCTGAGCGTGGGCGGCTGGCCCGGCTATTCCCAAAATATCCTGGACCCGGTAGACCCCGAACAGACCAAGGTCATCTGCTTCGACACCATCCCGCCCGCTCCCGTGATGATAAAGGAAGGAAAAATCCAGCTCGCCCTCGGGCAGAAGTACTTCGGATGGGGAGCGGTTCCCACCCGTATCCTCTACAACATCGTGGTGCACGACAAGTATCCGGAGGAGCCGGTGATTGACTCGGAAGTGGACATTGTCACCCCCGCGAACGTGGACGAATACATGAAAAAGTGGAGTAAGATGAAAAAGTAAGATGACCATTGGAACAAGCATGATTGAAAACCAAACCACGCCGGTAAAACAGGATAAGAACATCAAGAAAAAAGCACTGATCGCGGTTTTATTCTTCCTGCTTTGCCGGACGGCAACGCAAGCCGCTCCTCCGCCCGGCAACGAAACCGGCTTCCAAAACGCACGGACGACCGGCAAAAGGCTTCTTATAATAGACGACGACCAGGGCATGCTGCGGAGCAAGGTGGCCCGCGCAGGCCCCTATCAGTACCCGTGGATACCCATTACCGATCCCGACGGAGGACTGGAGCTTATCTACGCGCTGCTTGACCCTCATGTGAAAGTGCTGGGCGTGACCTGCTCCATGGGGTGCTCCACCACTGAAGTATGCATGGATTCCGCGCGAAAGATACTCGATCTTACCGGCAGGAGCGACGTTCCCGTACTCCAGGGAGCACGGTCTCCCCAAGACCTCGGCAAACCCACCCCTGCATCGCGGTTTATCATCAACACCGTGCTGTCCCATCCCGGGGAAGTCGAGATTGTGGCCACAGCGCCGCTTACCAACATGGCCACAGCCGTCATGCACGAGCCTTGCCTTACAAAAAACTGGAAAGAATTACACGTGGGCTCGGGTGAGTTCATGGGAGAACTGGGCGAGCGTTCCGACGCCTATTACGCCCGCTATACCGGATACCGGGACCTCAACCTGAACGTGGACCCGCACGCGGCAGCATACATCTTTGAACACGTAAGGGACTTAAACCTCTATCCCAACGAGATCATGGACGACGCATCCGTTGATATCTCCGGGCTTAATGAATTGAAACAAGCGGACACTCCCCTATCCGAGTGGGTGGCCGGCGAGATAAGCGGCGCCCTTTGGCTCGGCGCCATCTTCGGAAGCGTGGCCGGATACGAAGGACTTTACCTGCACGGGGTCATTCCACTGGCAGTGGCCATCGAGCCGGAGCTGGCCGGCCCTCCCCGAATGCTTCGCTTCAAGATGACGGAAAGGAAGTGGGGAGGCCACACCCTGACCCTGACTGACGATCCTTCCGTTCCTGAAAGGCCGGTTTATGTAAGCCTCAAAAACCCTGAAGCCCTCGAAGCGGAACTGGTCGAAAGATGTCGTTGACCCCTTTAAGACTACCATTTTTCAAAAGCTATACTTTTCACACCCTCCGGCCGAGGTATGCGTTCTATTGGAAAAGACCTTTGCAGGTCTTCAAGTACTGACTCCAGGAGTTCTGCAAAATCGGGGGCCACCAGGAGCTCGACCACTCCTTCCCGCCTGGAAAGCACCCGGGTCGCGGCAATCCCTTCATAGCCCTCCAGTATCCAGATGAGCTCGACTATCTTTTTGTGGGGAAGATGGAGGTACCACAGCTCTTCTGTTATCTCGGACATTCTTATGCCTTCATATCCATCCCTGGCTGGTGAGGGTCTCTTCTACCTTTTCCTTGTCCTCCGGAAAAAGAGGCTGGCAGGGACGCCGGACCACCGAGGTGATGGGATGTCCCTGTTGGCGGAGGGCCTCCTTGATCAGGGCCACCCTGGACTCGGGCCGGTCGGAAATACCGGAATAAGGCTTTCTGAGCATGGCCTTGTAATAGGCCACGGCCACGGACCGGGGTATGTCCAGACCGGCGAACAGGGGGGCAGCGGCCATGATCCTGTCTTGGAGCTCCTGGCCGGTGTCGAAGTCTCCATCCTGCAGGGCGTTATAAAGCTCCAGGCAATCAGCGGGCGCGATGAGCGGCAGCGGACAGATAACGCCTGCACCGCCAAGCTTGATCGAGTCCTGGAGCATGAACGCAGTGCCTGCAAACACCGCCCACAATTGGGTCCGGGTAAGACGGATAACCCGTTTTAAAAAAGAACGGTTGAAAACGGTTATCTTCGCCCCGTGAATCCCCTCAATCCCAGCTATCTCCTCCAACTGGTCAGGACCGAGCACCAAAGAAGTGACTTCTGGAAAATAATAGAATATCACCGGAACGCCGCCCTCATCAGCAAGAATTCTGAAATGCTCCTTTACCGCCTCGAACTCCAGTTGGAAGTAGAGAGGAAGCGCAGCCATTACCGCACGACAACCGGCCACACCTGCCTGCCTGGAAAGCTCTACCGCTTCACGAGTACCAAAAGAAGTCACTCCCGCCACAACCGGAATCCTGCCGCCCGCAGACTCGACCGAAGCTCTCATCACCCGGACCTTTTCATCATAAGTAAGGTAGGGAAACTCCCCGTTCGAACCCAGAACAACCGCTCCGTGAAGCCCGCTCTTCGCACAGTGGTCCACCAGATGACGAAGACCGTTCTCGTCCACGTACCCTTCCCTGTTGAAAGGGGTAGGCACTATCCCCAGTACGCCTTGAAGATCGGGGTCGTCCATTCAATCCTCCCCAAACGCGGCTATTGGCCGCTGACTTGATTAAATAGTGACTGTTGCGAAACGGAGGTTAAATTTACTTTTGCGGCGCTGTTTTGGAGTGCGGCAGCAAGCTGTCCGCTTTTTCCGCCGGGAAGCTTGCTTCCCGGAAATTTGACCCACAAGAGGCTCACAGTTTACGAGACGCCTTTTTGTAAGTTCCGGCAAGCCGG
>CAYQTK010000138.1:0-11565 GCA_964420375.1 uncultured bacterium | reverse complement strand
CGAGTAATGGCCATATACAATTCAAACGATGAAGAAGGCATCCTCGGCACTATCAATGTAACGCCCTTGGTGGACATCATGCTGGTTTTGCTAATTATTTTCATGGTCACCACCACTTTCATGCTGAACCCGGCCATACCGGTGAGCGTTCCGCGTGCTGCAAACGCGGAAGACCCGCCGATCAAGGCCTTTTCTTTGGTAATGGAGAAAGACGGACAGCTTTACATAAACGGAGAGAAGACCGACCGACAAGAGGCCTCCGAGGCCCTTCGCAAAGCCGTGAAGCAAGAGCCGCAGGTACAGGTCATAATTGCCGCCGACGGCCAAGTGTCGTACCAAAGCGTCATATGGATCATTGACCTGGTCAAATCTTCAGGAGTTACGGATTTCGCATTAAACGTTCAAAAAGAAGGCTAGCGCCATGGTAAACAGAAAGGTCAGATTAAGAAGACGCGGATGGAAAAGGAATTCTCCGGAAATAGAAACCGAGGTCAAATTTTCCCAACCCGGAACTTTAAAAAGGAGAACCTATTTTAGTGCGATTGCGCTTTTGCCGGCTGCCGCTCTGATTACGGCAGGTATATATGCTATTGAAAAAGTGCCTGCTGAAAGGACAAAAAGAGACGAAAGTTACCTGGTGAAGGTCACCGAAAAAAAGATGGTTTTGCCGGAAAAGAAAAAGCCGAAGACGACTCCGCCGCCCAAGCCCAAGCCCAAACCCAAACCCAAGCCCAAGCCCAAGCCCAAAATCGTCAAGGCCGACAAAAAGCCCGAGCCCCGGACCCACAAGTCTGCAAAAAAGCCCCCCAAACCCGGAGAGGAGCCGAAAGAAGTATTCGGAGTCAGCAAAAACAGCGTCTCCGACAAGGGTTCGGGAAAAGCGTCCCCGATCGGCAACACCCTGATGAAAGAACCGGAGAAAGAATTTACTCCTCCTGAAAAAGTCAAAAGCCTTTACAGGATGAGGGAAGTAACTACAAGACCCAAGTTAGTCAGCTTTTCCAAGCCGGCCTATACCTTAAAGGCCTTGGCCAGGAGAATCGAAGGGGTCGTCAAGCTGAAAATAGTGGTGGGGAAGAACGGCCGCGTGCAAAGCGTAAGTTTGGTCCGCAAACTCGGCGGTGGTTTGGACGAAAAGGCGGTCAGGGCCATCAAGCGGGCCCGCTTTTCGCCGGCCGTTTATAACGGACAGAAAGTTGCGTGTCAGATGATAGTTCCGATCAGGTTCAAAATCAATTGATCCGGCAGGAGGGAAAAAAATGAGTCAAAGAAGCCCGCCTTTTGTTAATTAAAGTCGAGCGACCGGGCTTTTGACCGGGGCCCGGTCACTCGACCGACACGATTGCGCCCTTCAGTTCTTTGAAAGAGGAATGGTGCGCACGTCGTCATTAGTATTATAGATATTTTAAACCTGAAATACCAGCTTCTTTTTTTCAAGGAGCCACTGAAACAGTTAGAAAGGACATAGGAGATGATTATTTTTAAACACAAACTTAAAGCGATAGCTGCATCGGTCTTGATTTTGGCTTTTTTCCTGGGATTACCGGGCGTATCTTTCTCTCAAGAACAAGAGGATGAACAGGACATTTACGAATCCGAAGAGATAGTTGTAACCGGCACCAAGCGGGAGGAGAAGATCAAGGACGCCCCCGTCCGAACAGAGGTGGTCGATAAGGAAGAAATCGAGGTAAAAGGAGATTCTACTTTATACGAGATCCTTGAATCCGTACCCGGCGTAAGGGTCGAGCGACAGTGTTCATACTGTCACTTTTCCCAGGTCCGCATGCAGGGACTTGAATCCGGACACGTACAGATACTCATTGACGGCCAGCCGATCTTTTCGGGACTTGCAGGTGTGTACGGTCTCGACCAGATTCCCGCAGGCAGCATTGAGAAGATCGAGATAATCAAGGGCGCCAGTTCCGCTCTCTACGGTCCACAGTCCATCGGCGGGGTCATAAACATCATTACCAAAAGACCCGGCGCCGAGCCGTATATGAAAGCGGGAGCCGAATTCGGAGAAGAAAAGACCAACCGTTACTACGGAGAAGCGGCCTACAGCAAGGGAGACATGGACATAATCGTGACAGCCGGCCGGTCCGAGAATGGGCCCATTGACGAAAACGATGACGGGGTCTATGACCGTATTGAGTCAAAAAACGCCAATGTGGGCATTGGCGTTACCTACTACGAGCTGATGGGAGACGACAGCCTGAGCATCAAGGGAAGTATGAGCACCGAGAAAAGAAAGGGCGGAGAGTCCAAGACTTACGAAAACCCCTTTGCCGAGGGCGCGGAACATATTGATACCGACAGGACGGAAGGGAGTATTATCTACAGGAAGAATTTTGACGGTGGAGGAGAACTGGTCGCCAATTTGGCTTATACCGAGCACGAGCGTGCGGCGACCAACGACACCTTTATAGGCGACTATCTTGACACCCACGGCGGAGCGTATCCGGGCTCCGACAAGCTCATGCCTTACATCGCCAACGAGGAGTTGTACGTTGCGGACGCCAATTACAGCCATCCCATAGGCGACAAACTGAGAATGCTGTTGGGGGCCCAGTACACGTATAATGTTCTGAATGAAAGCGGAATGTACGTAATTGTGGACCCGGCGGACCCAAACGTGGGCGAGGCCTACAAGTCAAAGAGCAAAAAGTGGGCCAAAAACATGGGCGTGTACACCCAGGCGGAGTATACTGTTATAGATGACAGACTGGAAATAGTGGCGGGGGCCAGGTGGGACTCTCATGAATCGGAAGACGAGTTCAAGGGCTCCGGTAGCGTGGCCGACCTCGACATCGAGCCGTCGGAAATCGACGAACAAAGATGGAACCCTCGATTAGCAGTCATGTATCGGCCGGCGGAGAATCTCACCTTCCGGGGAAGCGTAGGCACCGGCTTCAGGGTCCCCTACGGCTTCAGCGAGGACCTGCATCTATGCAGCGGATCGCCGCGCGTTTACAAACCGTCCGGCCTGGACCCGGAAAGTTCCTTGAGCTATAACCTCTCCGCGGACTACCACACCGAAAAAATGGCGCTGGGCCTCTTATACTTCAACACTCGGGTGGAAGATAAAATCGGTTTCTCTGATGCATCGCCGAAAGCCAAGGCATTGAATTACGATTACCAGTGGGAAAACCTGGGCGATGCCCAATCACAGGGGGTGGAAGTCGATTCCAGGTTCATGCTTCCCTACAACCTCGACCTTAACGCCTGGGTGACCTATACCGACGCCCGTTACGACGATGAAAGGTCCGATTGGGTGAATAATCCCGTCCATGGAAACAAGTACAAGGACGAGAGCATTTACATCTCCCGTATTCCCCAATGGGCCGGGTCGATAGGCATGACCTGGGCCCCGGACAACCTGGTATTTAATATCAACGCAAATTACACCGGAAGAATGTACATAGACTATAACCAGAACGAGGACCCGACAGCTCCCGATTCCAAGATCAAGCATACCGACCCTTATTGGACAGTAAGCTCAAGGCTGGCTTATACGTTTGCCCCCGGTACGACCGTGTTCATAAAAGGAAGAAACATCTTTGACGAAGTCCAGGACGAAAGACACACTGACGATGCAGCATTCATTTACAAGCCTCTTTACGGCAGGATAGTGTACGGCGGGGTCGAGTTCGAGCTCTAGGATGTAGTACAGGGACATTCTAGAGCGGTCTCTCCGGAGAGAAGCCAAGATGGCGTATGTTTTTATTTTACCTTCTCTCCTACATGCGCCGGTTTCGTAACTAAAGCACTTGCCGGCTTCTCTCCGGGAGACCAACCCTGATGATCTCCTGTTTTCAAACAACAAGCTTACTGCCCGCCGACCACCGGCACGGTCATGCCGTGGTGGAAAATCCAGGCCACTATGAGAGCCACCGGAATGACGAACAAAAACAGCGCCACGAAGTAGACACCGATCATCCTTCCGAAACGGGCCTCGGCGAGCTTCTTGAAATCGGTCATTATGCCGATGCTGACAAAGGTGAGCATGAAAAAAAGCTTCCGCATGCCCTTTTCAACCGGCATGGCCCCCATCTTGGCGAGCTCGTGATAGTCCTTTATGGAGTTCGAGGCTTCGGCAGTTGCGGCCTCGGCAGCGGGGACGGTCTCTTTAGCTTCGGGAAGCAGCACCAGGAGCCCCAGGTAGGCGAACCAGGTACAGAAGTATCCCAGGACGAACTTGGGGAACCGGTGCCATATCTCGATTGCCGGTACTTTCTCTCCCTCCACGCGGTCGATCTTGTAGACCCATACCAGTGCGAGCAGGAAGGCCCACAGCCCGATGAACATGTCTATCCAAATCTTGGTCATAACCGCGCTGGTGGTGATGAATCCCTCGACCCACTCGACGCCGTCTTCGTTTTCCTTCTTGATCCGCATCATCTCGTCCATGACCGCGCCTGCGGCAGCGTCCGCGCCGTCGGTCTTCACGGACATTCCGAGCGCAGAGCCCGCGACCACCGGCTGGTCGATCATGTACTTGGTGAACAGAGGCGGCAGAATCACCAGTTCGATCACGGCGTAGACCACCACGAGCGCGCTCACCATCACGGGCACAATGGGCTTGGACCGCACCGCGCCGCCTGTGGCCACTGCCGCAGACACGCCGCAGATGGATATGGCGCTGGATAGCACTGCCGCTGTCTTGCGGGGCAGGCTGAAGAGCTTGCGGGAGATGAGATAAGTCCCCGGCCAGAAGATAAGATAGGCCACGATGGTTGCTGCAGCGCCTGCCAGGGCCAGCTCGAACACGTCGCGGGGAAAATCGAGCGCCATGTACCCGACTTTGACTCCCAGGAACACGATCGCGGTCTTGATGAACCATTCCGGCTTGGCTGCTTCGCTCAAAAACCGGGCCAGCGGCTTTATCAGGTTGCCGATCAAAAGACCGACCCCCAGGGCAAGGATGTAAGAAGCCCCTCCTCCCAGGGAGAGGCTGTGTTCCAGACCGTAATCAGGCTTGCCGGGTTTGCCCTGATCTGCCAGGTCCACTTTGTTCGCTGCCAGGAAGGCGTGATGTCCGAGTATCCAGAGCAGATAAGTGAAGAAGAAGATAAAGGTCCAGCCGATTATGAACTTCTTTAAGTCCCACTTCATGGCAATGGCACCGATGGTTGCCGGTATGGTAAAGACGGCATAAGATACAAGGATGCTCCACATCCCCAGGTTCTGTTCCTGATACCATTTGCCGAGAGGCTTTACAGAAGACAGTACGCCTGTCTCACCGCTGAACCCGGCCCACTCGGAGGGGTATGCTATCCAGCCGACCAGGTCGAGTCCGGTGAGGGAGAGAAGGCCGAGCGCGAAGAACAGCAGCCCGACCCAGACCGACCACCAGTCCTCGGTGGTTGACATTCCCGAGTACCATCTTCTCTTTTCCAATGAGGGGGGACCGGACATTACCATACCTCCCTTGGCCCGCAGGCCCTTTATGCCAGCTTGATCGTCACCACCCGGTTGAAGTAATGGTTCGAGTACTGTCTCATCCACTGGGGGATGACGGAATTGTCGAAAGTCATGAGCACGGCCGTCTTGCTGCCCGAGCTGTGGGGGTTCATATCGGCAAGCACCTTGCCGAGTTTCTTATCAAGCTCGGGCAGGCTCGCGGCCCGGGCCCGCATGTCGCCGCACTCCGCGATCCAGTAGCCGCGCTCGTAGATAAGCCTGAAAGTCAGCATGCCCGGACCCCTAAAGGATGAAACGGTTGATGAGATACCCGAAAACCGCCAGGAAAAAAATCGCCGCGATAAAAGACCCCACTACGATCTTGGTCTCGATGGGGTCCCACGGCTCCGCGCCCTGGAACACGTCGTCCTCTTCTGAGGTGTCTTCGCACATCTCGCCTTTGTCAGCCGTGTTCTCCACCTGCTGTTCGTCTTTCAAATCATCGCAGGCGACCTCGTCGTGTTTGTTTCCATTATCATAAGCCATTGCCTGCTCCTTCCTTTCAGCCTGGAGTGGCTTATATTATAATCCTCCGGAAAATCGAAATGCAAAGTAAAAGGATAGAAGCTTTTAACAAGGGACAACCTGTCTTCACCTTTTTAAACTAATGTTTTGTCAAGATTGAAATGACGCATAGCGTGCGAGCGACTGATACCGCGACTTTCGCAGTTTTTTTATTTTCCTTTCTCGTTTGACAGAAAACTACAAGACCTGGCGCTGGTGGAGCGCGCTTTCCGGACCATGAAGACCGGGCACCTGGAGGTCCGGCCGGTTTTCGTGCGCAAGGCTGCCCGCACGCGGGCTCATGTTTTTGTGGTGATGCTGGCTTACCTTTTGTGCCGTGAGCTGGAGCAGGCCTGGAGAGGGTTGGACGTTACAGTTGAGGAGGGGCTGTCGCTACTGGGGAGCTTATGCGCGCAAGAGGTGGTGATCGGCGGCGAGGGCGCTTACCTCTCCGTGCCCAAGCCCCGCCCAAGCCTCGCGCGCCTGTTCGACACACTCCACATCAAACCGCCCACCAATCTCCCCCGAAGCCAAGCCCATGTAGCCACTAAACGCAAGCTCCCCTCCCGCCGCACCCCCCCCCTGAAATAACTCCAATAATTGGCAACAGCGCCTTCGGAATATTCAGGGAACATCCGATGTAACCCAAGTCAAGCGCAAGTTCCCCCAACCGATAAGGCAGGTCATCATCAAGGGCACGGGCCGACAGAAGCCGAGCTTCTTGATCAGCAATGATTATCAACAACCGGTTGAGCTCTTGGTGGGCGACTACTCCCGCCGCTGGCGCGTGGAGAACGGCATCGCCGAGGCGGTGAAGTTCTTCCACCTGAACGCCCTCAGCTCGCCCGTCCTGGTCAAGGTCCATTTCGACGTGATGCTCACCGTGGTTGCCGACACCCTCTATTACCTGCTCGCTCAGAATCTGCGCGGCTTCGAGGACTGCGATGCGCCCCGGATCTATCGGAATTTCGTAAAAGGCAAAGGGACGGTGGAATTAAGTGATAATGATATCAAGGTCACATTCCCCCGCCGCGCACACAACCCCGTGCTCCGAAAAGTCCCCTGGCAAAACCTTTCCGACCGGGTATCATGGCTTGGCAACCGGAAACTCAGTTATAGGTTTTTATGACGGTAAACCTTCTGCGAAAATCGGTGGTCAACTGAAACATGAAATCTTCAGGAAACCTTTCCCGATTTCTCTTGACCGCCTGGTTCAAGGCTTTTGTAGAGACTCCATATAAAGGAGCTAAATCAACGTCGAGAATAACCCGCTGTTCTCTTATGTAAAGGATCAGTGTTTCGATCCTTTCCACCGGCATAATAGAGTTTCTTTCACTCATTACAATTACTACCCGGTTAATATCCCCAGCACAAGACCGGCCACCAGCCAGCCTCCGGCGACGCGGACCCACCATACTCCCCAGGCAACGTACCACAGGGGCCACAATGGAAACGAGTCCGCGTCCGCGCGAACGTCGAGCTTTTCTTTCAAGTCAGCGGGGATCACGTCCTCCGCCCGGGCGAAAGCCTCCACCGGCGAGGAGGGCACGCCCTCGCTCAGCACGGTGATGAAGCGGGCCGCCCGCGGCAGGGACAAAAGCGCCAGTATGGCCGGCCAGGGCATCCAGCCCTTGACCACCAGCGCGGTGATAATAAGGTAGTAGGCGAACACCATGATCTGGGTGGCTGTCCGACCTTTTTCATCGCCCAGGGCCACCGGCAGGGTCTTGACCCCCTTTTTCCGGTCCTTGTCCGACTTGTCAAGGTGCTTGCCCATCAGCACCGAGGTCACACCGATCCCGTAAGGAACCGAAGCCGCAACCACCGGCCAGCCAAGCTCGCCGGCCATAACGTAATAAGTGCCGCAGATCATGAGCGGGCCCCAGATAAGAAAGATCGCCGGCTCGCCGAGACCGCGGTGCTTGAGCTTCAAAGGCGGAGCCACGTAAAACACGCTGGTCAAGATGCCTGCCGCTGCAAACGCCAGCACCGGCCATCCCGCAGAAGCAGTGAGGTAAACGGCGATTGCGAGGTCGAGAAGGTTGCAGACCATGATGGCGGCAATGAGGCCCGGCTTGCTGACCAGGTTGTCCAATATCGGATGGGGAGCGTAGTTGGCCCGCGGGTAGTCCTCGGTGTCCACTCCGCCCGTGACGTCGAAAAGGTCGTTGACCATGTTGTTCGAGGCATGGGCCAGGGTCAGTCCCAAAAGCACCAGCAGAAACAGGCCCGGCCGGAACCGGCCGTCGGCCAGCGCGAGCAGGCCGCCGATAAGTCCCGAGATCAGGGTCATGGAAAAAACGCAGGACCGGCTGATGATAAGCCACTTGCCCACCGGGTCCAGATTGTCCGGGTCCTCCACGTTGCAGGTGCGGACCGCATATATCCAGTCTTGGAACATAATCTCCTCCCCGAACTATTTTGCCATTGCCCGGTCCGCCATACAAACCGCGGGCGCTTTAACAACCCTTTGCCTGAACGCCTTGCAACACCGCGGGCAAACTGGTTATTCTCTTTTAACAGTGTGCGAAGACGGCAAAACTCGAAAGAAAGGAGTGGCAAAAATGAAAAAGCCCGTAGTCTACATGGCCCGACTTAAAGACGGCAGCAGCGAGGAAACCCAATGCCGGGCGGCCCGGCGGGCGATTCGGGCGACAGGTTTTACCGAGCGGATCAGCGAGCTCGACATGACCGCGCTCAAGGTCCACGTGGGCGAGAGAAGGAACGTGACCTATATGAGGCCCGCCATAGTTGCCGCGGTTGCAAGGCTGGTGAAGAAAGCGGGAGGAATGCCGTTTATCACCGATACGGCGACACTTTACAAGGGAGAGCGGGAAAACGGCATCAAGCACATCCTTCACGCCCATGCTCACGGCTTTACTATCGACGAGACGGGCGCACCTTTTATACCGGTGGACGGCCTTGCCGGCGAGCAGGAGAGCGAGGTCCGGATTGACGGCGAGCTTCACCAAAGCGTAAAGGTAGCCTCCGAGATACTCAAGGCCGACTTCCTGGCGGTCATCAGCCACGCCACCGGCCACGTGGCGTCGGGCATGGGGGCGGCCATTAAAAACGTGGGAATGGGCCTTTCAAGCCGCGCCGGGAAAATGCGGCAACACAGCACCATAACTCCGCGCATCAAACCCGGCGAATGCACCAACTGCGGAAAATGCCGAAAGTGGTGTCCGACCGATGCCATAGAAGAAAGGGAAGGGGTATCATACATAGTCGAAGAAAAATGCATCGGCTGCGGCGAGTGCCTGGCGGTCTGCCGCTTTGGAGCGGTCAGCTTCAACTGGGGAGCCGAATCCCCCACCCTGCAGAAAGCAATGGCGGAGCACGCCGCGGGGGTCCTGCGTCACTTCGGCGAAAAAGCGGTTTACATGAACATCATCGCCGACGTGACCCGGGACTGCGACTGCATAAACCGGAAGCAGACAAAGGACGCCCCGGACGTGGGCATACTGGCGTCCGACGACATAGTGGCCGTTGACCAGGCCACCATTGACGTTACCGCGGACCATACCGGCAAGGACGTTTTCTCCAGCTTCTACCCCGAGCTCGACCCCGGAGTGCAGGTCGGGCACGCTGAAGAGATGGGGCTCGGCTCCCGCAACTACCGGTTGGAAGTGGTGTAGAGAGCTTGTTCGGCTTTTTCTTTTCTGTCATAATTTTTTCCAAGGCTTTCAGAGTGCGGAAGGAGGGAACATGAGCATACTGGTGGATAAAAAGACCCGGGTGGTGGTGCAGGGACTCACCGGCCGGGAGGGCAAGTTCCATGCAGAGAAGTGCATGGGTTACGGCACGCACGTGGTCGCCGGAGTAACTCCCGGCAAGGGCGGGGAGGAGGTCCTGGGCGTTCCGGTGTTCGACTCTGTCCTGGAGTCGGTGGAACGGGCGGGGGCCAACTGCTCGCTCATCTTCGTTCCTGCAAAAGGAGCGGCTGACGCTGTTGCCGAGGCTGCTGCCGCGGGCATCAAGGTGGTGGTCTGCATTACCGAGGGCATACCCGTGCGCGACATGCTGCCGGTCTATCATTACGTGAAACAGACCGGCTGCAAGCTTATCGGTCCCAACTGCCCGGGCGTTATCTCGCCGGGCAAGGCCAAGGCGGGCATCATGCCCGCGGACATCCATAAGAAGGGCAACATAGGCGTGGTCTCCCGCTCGGGGACCCTGACCTACGAGGTGGTCTACCAGTTGACAAAGCTGGGCATGGGCCAGAGCACCTGCGTGGGAATAGGCGGGGACCCTATAGTGGGCATGAGCTTTATCGACGTTCTCGCTCTCTTCAACAAGGACAAGCAGACCAAGGGCGTGGTCATGGTGGGCGAGATAGGCGGAGAGGCCGAAGAAAACGCGGCGGAGTACATTCGCTCCGAGTTTAAAAAGCCGGTGGCCGCTTTCATAGCAGGCGCCACCGCTCCGCCCGGCCGCAGGATGGGCCACGCCGGCGCCATCATCATGGGAGGACGGGGAACAGCGGGGGACAAAATCAACGCCTTGAAACAGGCCAACGTAAACGTTGCCGCAACCCCCGCGGCCATCGGAGATGCCATGCAGGAGATGATGGTGTAAGGTATTGGAAAGCGGTCTCGATCGCGGCTGAAGTCACTCGCACAAGTTGAGATTTGGACGGTTCAGCTTTTTTCTATGCGTGACCGTGTCTTGTTGTAACTTCTTTAAACCGGATGGCGGAACATGAAGATATGCAGGTTTAAAAAAGGCGACCGAAGCCTGTTTGGAGTAATCGAAGGGGAGCGGATCGAAGTTATAGATGATCCGCTCGAACCCGAGAGGCGGACCGGCGAGGTTGTCGCTGTTTCCGAAGTCAAGCTTCTGGCGCCCGCCCAGCCGAGCAAGGTCATCGCTTTGGGGCTTAACTACCGCGACCACGCCCGGGAGATGGGGATGCCCATTCCCGAGCAGCCGATATTATTTTTAAAGCCGCCTTCCGCGGTGATCGGCCCGGACGATAACATTGTCTATCCCTCGGGAGGCATAACCGCTCGCGTGGATTACGAGGCTGAGCTGGGCATCGTGATCGGCAGACAGGGCAAGGCCATACCCCGAGAGAGAGCCTCGAACCATATCTTCGGCTACACCTGCGTAAACGACGTGACCGCGCGAGACCTCCAGGCAAAGGACGGCCAGTGGACGCGGGCGAAGAGCTTCGACACCTTCTGTCCCATAGGTCCCTGGATCGAGACCGATCTGGAAACGGCCGCGCTTTCAGTAAAGGCGCTCTTGAACGGCGACACTGTCCAGGAGTCGAGCACCGCACAGATCATCTTCAACGTGCCCGCAGTGGTCGAGCTCATCTCCAGGGTCATGACCCTTTTGCCGGGCGACGTGATCGCCACCGGCACTCCCCCGGGGGTGGGGCCCGTTAGCCCCGGCGACACTGTTGCCGTAACAATCGAGGGCATCGGAAGCCTGGAAAACCCGGTGGTAATGGGGCAGTAAGGAAGACAAACTCACCGCTTTTTTAAATAGTGCCTGTTGCAAAATGGAGGATTTGCCTGCTTTGTGGCGCTATTTTGGACTGCGGCAGCAAGCTGTCCGCTTTTTCCGCCGGGAAGCTTGCTTGTCGGAAATGCG
>CAYQTK010000137.1:0-11576 GCA_964420375.1 uncultured bacterium | reverse complement strand
CGTTCGGCGGCGAAAATGTCGAGCCTAAAAATATGCGCTTATTTTGGGACTAGTGGCGGATCACATTAAAATTTATAAGCTGCGTGGGAGCGACTTCAGTCGCGAAGAAAGCCGCTCGCCCAAGAACTGTTTTTGTAAGCGATGAAAAGCGCTTGACGGAGCACTATTCCTTTTCCAGGTCGCGGTAAAAGCATGACCTGGCTCCGGTGTGACATGCGTTCCCGTCCTGGTGAATGCCCACGAGCAGGGTGTCCCCGTCGCAGTCGTACTTTATCCACTCGACGTGCTGGAGGCTTTGCGATGTTTCGCCTTTTTTCCAGAGCTTCTGCCGGGACCTGCTGTAGTAGTGACAAAGCCTTGACTCGAGGGTGAGCTTCAGGGACTCCTTGCTCATCCACGCCATCATGAGGATCTGCCCGTTTTCCACGTCCTGGGTAATGGCGGGTATCAGTCCCTGCTCGTTCCATTTCAGCTTGTTCTTTATCTCGTCGAAGTTTTCCGGTTCACTTGTCATTGCCTGCCGCTCCTTACTTGTTTTCACTCTCGTCCTGGAGCTGTTCGTCATAGCGTAGCAGTTCCTCGAACATCATGTCCACCCCGAGTATCCCCGCGATTCCCTCGCCTTCCATGTCGAGGACGGGCCCGGACACGGTGACGCAAAGCCGGTTGGTTATCCTCGAGGTGTAAAAGTCGGTTACATGGACCTTGCCGTCCTCCATTGCCGTCCGGAACCACTGCCGGTCCGAGTAGTCGCTTCCTATGACCTCATCGGAGAAGGCGTGCTTGTCTTCCGGGTGCGTTACCGGATGGGTGATAAGCTTGCCGTCGCCGTCCACCACGTAAGCGTACTGGATGTAGGGGCTTTCCTTTAAAAGCCGGGCGAGCGCCTTCTCGATCCTCTCCGGGTCTATGCTGCGCAAATCTTCGCTTTCGATGAGCTGTTCGACCTGCTCCATGGCGAGATGCTCGGCGTGCTTTTTGAGCCTATCGAAATGGGACACGAAGTACTGGGGCAGGTAACGCGCCGCAAGCTGCCGCATCTCCTTCTGGGACATGGATGTGACCCTGCCTTGCTCGTACTGCTCCTTGATCTTCTGATGGAGACTGATGACGCCCGGGTGTCGCTTGCTGAGTTTATCTTTTCCGCGAAGACCCAAATAATCGTTCAGCCAGTAGGTTATGCCGGCTACTCCGGACTTGTCGTTTATGATCACTCGCATGGGCCGGTTGAGTATCCTGGCGGTGTCGAAGATGTTGTAGATTTCCTCGTTCTTGATGGCCCCGTCGGCATGGATGCCCGCGCTGGTGGTGTTGAACTCCTCGCCCACAAAAGGATAGTTGGAGGGGATATAGACACCGAGCTCTTTGTCGAAGTAGTCGGCGATCTCGGTTATGACGGGGGTGTCCGCGCCGGCCCGGTTCCCCCGCAGGGACAGGTACTCGATGACCAGTCCTTCCACCGGGGGGTTCCCGGTCCGCTCGCCGAAGCCCAGCAGGGTCCCGTTGGCTGCTGCGCAACCGTGGTTCCAAGCGGTGACCGCGTTGACCAGAACCTTGTGGAAGTCGTTGTGGCCGTGCCATTCCAGGCAGTCGCCGGGCACGCCCGCTTCGTCTATCATGGCCCGGACCCACTTGTCCACCGCCCGCGGCAGGGCGGCGCCGGGGTAGGGCACGCCATAGCCCATGGTGTCGCAAATCCTGATCTTGATCTTGATGCCCGATTCATCCATCAGCTTCATGAGCTCGCGGGCGAAGGGAACGCAAAACCCGTAAACGTCGGCGCGGGTGGCGTCCTCGAAATGGCAGCGGGGAGAGATGCCCAGAGACAGGGCTTCCTTGACTATGGCCAGGTAGTCCTCCATCGCCTGGCTCCGGCTCTTGTTCATCTTAAGGTAGATGTGGTAGTCGGAGGCCGACGTCAGGATGCCCGTCTCTTTTATCTCCATGTCCTTGACCAGCTTCAGGTCCTCTTTGTTGGCCCGGATCCAGCCGGTGATCTCCGGGTAAGAGCAACCGAGTTCCTTGCACTTCTCCACCGCTTCCTTGTCCTTGTCGCTGTAGAGAAAAAACTCGGTCTGGCGGATAAGACCGCCGGGTCCGCTGAGCCTGCTCATCAGGGAATAGATATCCACGATCTGTCTGGCGGTGTAAGGCGGCCGGGCCTGCTGCCCGTCCCGGAAGGTGGTGTCGGTAATAAAGATGTCTTTCGCGGGCCGGGCCGGCAGGATCACACCGTCAAAGGCTATTCGGGGCACTTCAGTGTAAGGGAAGTCCTCCCGCAAGAGATTGGGTTCACCCGGCTCCTCAAAGTAAGAGCGTTTGAACTTATTTGCATCGCTTTTTATTAAGCTTAAATTTTCATCCCATTTGACCATAGTGCTCTCCTTTGCAGCTTCTACTTTCTATTAACCGCGATCTTTTTGAAGGAATAGATAGTGCCTGCTGCGAAAACTCCGTTTTTGGAGTGCGAAAGCTTGCTTTCGCTTTAATAAGTTCCGGCTTGCCGGAACTTATTAAAGGACGCCTCGTAAACTGTGAGCCTCTTGTGGAGCGCATCTCCGGAAAGTTTGCTTCCCGGCGGAAACAGCGGACAGCTTGCTGCGGCACTCCAAAACAGCGCCGAAAAAGTAAATTAATCCTCCGTTTCGCAACGGACACTAGTGCTCTGTCACTCGAAAAAAGGGGAACGGATCCAATGCAGATCGCGGCTAAAGCCGCTCGCACGATTATTTTCTATTCCCCAAAAAGCTGTTTTCTGTCCTCCAAAAAGCTGTTTTCTATTCCCCAAAAAGCTTTTGACAAGACCTATATAATTGGTTTTTGAAAGGAAAAGTAGCTTTAGACACCAAATTTTCTATTATAGCTTTTTGATCCTGATTATCAAGACTCAGGCCTTCTTTTGAACTGCCAGGGTCTGGGTCCGGTGGAAGATGGAGAACAGCAGGTGGTCGATCATGCACCGGAGCGTGAAGCCGACCATGGGCGCCTGCACGTGGGCGGACCCCAAAAGATCGAGCGCCTTGTCGCGGGCATCATCTTCGCTTTCCCCGATGTCCTTGTAATACTTGTAAGACCTCGCCAGCGCACTCCTGGCATCATCATAAGGGTGGCCATAGTTTTCCGAAAACCTCTGCGCTTCCCGGTCCAGGTATTCTTCAGCAGGCATGTCCATTTCATTCCCTCCTTCGGTCAGTCATTTCTGTTTATAAAGACGGCAGGGAGGGGAAAAGGTTACTTGACGCCTATGTACTTATGGAGCTGGAGACCGAGCATGACGTCCGTTTTGTCCTGCAGCATCCATTCGGCAAGCTCGGCAGGCTCCAGCATGCCGTGGGCGGGAGAGAAGATGACTTTGAACCTCTGGTCGAGTCGCTTTCTTTTGTTGATGTTCCGCGCCCAGGTGTAGTCTTTTCTTCCGGTGAGCACAAACTTGATGTTGTCCGCGGGCTTGAGCCACTCCAGGTTATCCAGGTTGAATTCTCTCGCATAGCCGGAGCCCGGGGTTTTTATATCCATTATTACCAGGGTCTTTTCGGGGATTGGCTTTATGTCCATGGTGCCGTTGGTTTCGATCACGGTCTGGTGACCGTTGTCTATGAGTGTCTTAAGCAGTCTGCACACGGCAGGCTCCTGGAGCAGGGGCTCTCCGCCGGTGAGAAGCACGCGGCGGAGCCGGTGCTTCTCGATTCTTTTTATCAACTGCGTAAGCTCGATGTGCTCTCCTCCGGTGTAGGCATAAGCAGTGTCGCAATAGGAGCAGCGCAGGTTACAGCCGGTAAGCCTCACAATCACTCCGGGGAGTCCGGCACATGTTCCTTCCCCGATGATGGAGGGATATATCTCTGTTACCAGCAGGCTCTCCTGCGTCCGCGAATCTTTGCGTTGCTCTTTTGGCAAGCTTCAACTCCCCTTGTTTTTCTGCCGGAGTTTTTTCTTATATTCCCACACGTTCTTCCGGTGCTGCCAGAGGTTTTTGGCAAAGTTGTGTCCTCCCTCGCCGGTGGCCACGAAGTACAGGTAGTCGTGCTTTTCCGGGTCGAGTGCGGCATCAATGGCTTTTTCGCCGGGGTTGCATATCGGTCCGGGCGGCAGTCCGAAGTGGAGATAGGTGTTGTAGGGGGATATCCTTGCCAGGTCCGACTTTTTGACGGGTGGTTCGAAGTCCGTGTCACCATAGACCGCGGTGGGGTCGCACTGAAGCATCATCTTTTTATCCAGCCGGTTTTTGAACACGCCTGATATGGTTTTTATCTCGTGTTCCAGGGAAGTTTCTTTCTGGATAAGCGATGCCATGGTAAGGACCTCGTGCCAGGTGTAGCCCAGTTGGCCGGCCTTTTTCATCCTTTGGGGTGTGGCTTCCCGTTGGCCTCTCTTTACCATCCGGTCGATGATGTCTTCTTCCGACATGGACATCTTGAGCTCATAGACTGCGGGGAACAGGTACCCCTCGAGGTTGGACACCGGCACCCCGTACTGCTGCGACTTGGCTTTGCCGGTGGCTATATCAATAAATTTCTTTTCCGACCACGGTCCCAGGCTGCCTACTTTCTCCGCTATGTCATAGACGTCGTGCCCTTCCGGCACGAGAAGCCGGACAGTGGTTACGTCTCCCCTGGTGATCATGTCCAGCATCTGGAGGGGCGTCATGCCGGGCCGGAAGGCGTATTGGCCCGCCTGCACCTTGGTGGTCCGCTCGCGGGCATGGGCCATGATATTGAACCAGGTGCGGTTTTTTATGACCCCTTCCGCCCGGAGCATCTCTGTCACCTGGTTGAAGTTCATGCCCGGCTTGATCTCGAGGAGTCGGGGTTTTTCAAGCGCAGGGTCGGGAGAGCTTATGTACGACTTGTAGTCCAGGTACTGCCAGAGCGCTACTCCGCCGGCGATAACGACCAGGACTGCGAAAGCCTTTACCATGCTCCGGAGCATGATGTCGAAAAGACCCGGTCTCTTCCTGCCTGAGCCGGCAGGCTGGTCAGTGATTTCCGGTTGCCGGTCCTCCATCAGGTGCTCTCCAGGTCCTTTTCTTTGCGTTCGTCAAGGTAGGATTGGAGTATAACCTGCGCTGCCAGGCCGTCAATGACCTTCTTGCGCTTTTTCCTGGAAAGATCGGCCTCCAACAGGACCTCCTCCGCCCGGGCGGTGGACAGGGACTCGTCCACCAGGATGACAGGAAGTCCAAGTCTCTGTTCCAGGACGTGCTTGAACTCGCGGGAGCGACTGCTTCCTTCGCTCTCTTTGCCGCTGAGATGCAGGGGCAGACCCAGGATCACGGCCTTGATATCCCTGTCCTCCACTATCTCCCGGATGCGGGCAAGGTCATCTTCAAGGCTTTTTCGCTTTATTGTGCCCGCGCTGCCCGCTATGGTCCCGCCGGGATCGGACACGGCAATGCCCATGGTTTTGGTTCCCAGGTCTATGCCCAGGAACCTGCCGGGAAGGTCTTTATCCGTATCGAAAGTATTGGTCATGATCTGCCATGCTTTGTTTAGGGCCCCTATGCATCCGGCAATGGGTTTGGTTATAATGATATATCAAGCATAAAAAAGGACAACGCCTTTGGAAAGTTCATTTTACTAAAACAAAGCAGTTGCTTAAAATGACCGGTAAATCTCCGGTTGAATTCAGGGGGTCTCATGGCAAAGAATGACAGCGACAGTTATATAAAGAGGGTTTTGATTGTTCTCGTTTTTTGTCTTCTGCCGGGCCTTTTCCTGTTTGTTCTTGACCAACTGCTCATGCATCATTTGCAGGGACAACACCTTCCCCTGTTCTTATCCGCTCTTTACGTGGTCCCTTTCTTCATCCTAACGTTTGTGGCTGTCATCGTAGTCCATCTATTAAGTAAGCGCTATGATGATAATCGGGTCCCCTACATTCTTTTCATTACTGCCCTTGTGCTTTCAGTGCTGACTTTTGTGTTCTCTGTTATCGGCGTGTTGACCTTTACTTCTCTGACTACTCCAGCCAAGGGGGCCCTTTTATTGGGGGTTGTCGGTATAGGATTGATGGCCACGGGCTGCTTATGGTCCCGCTCGGGCAAACCAAGCGGTTTTTATTTATATGCTCTTTTACTCGCTTTGGTTCTTATTTTTATTGCCTGGGCCGTGATCATGCCGGAGTGGCTCTTTACCCAGGGATCATATCCGTCGGTCCTGATGTTATTTCTGTTTATCGCACTAATTTACGCTCTGCGAAGATACTCCGCTGTTCCCTTCTTTATCGAGTTGAGTGCGGTTGTCATTCTGTTTGTTACGATAGCCTTTATAGACCACAACCATGTCCAGGAGTTTTGCGGTCCCAATGAGCTGTCTTCCACGGATAAAGTGGAGTCCAACGCAGACAGACCGAACATAATTTTGATAGTATGGGACACCGTCCGAAGTGATCATCTCTCTGCTTACGGTTATGAAAGGGAGACCACTCCATATCTCAGCGAAATTGCCAAGAGAGATTTCAAGGCATACAAGAATGTAATCAGCAATGCTTCTTCAACCCTTTCCTCTCATGCTTCCATGTTCACCGGCTTGTATCCCACAAGTCACGGTTCCCACGGTTTTTACAAGCAGGGAATGGATGAAAATTCCCGGGACTATCATCCCTTAAGCAGGAAACTTGAGACCCTGGCGGAAATTTTAAAGAAAAAGGGGTATAAGTGCGGAGGAGTATCTGCCAATTACGCATTTGCAGGAAGAGGCGTTAATATGGATCAGGGCTTCCATTATTTCTGCGATCGAGGAAACCCCCTGTATTTGAAAACAGGATACGTGGAGTTTCCCAAAAATATCATTGAACTTTTGAAAAAAAAGGGGCCTTCCAGCCTGGATTATCCTTTCTTTGTTCCTCACATAACCGCCGATCTGGTAAATAAACTGGCTCTTAAATGGATAGATGGAAATAAAGATGACCAGCCTTTTTTCCTTTTCATCAATTATATGGAGGCTCATTATCCTTATTATGCCCCTTCCGATTTGCTGGATGCTTTTGATGGATATAAAAAGAGCTTACATGATGAGTCCCCGGAGCGGCTTTTGTGTTCCGACGGAGAGGTCTGTTCTTTGACGGCAGAGCAAAAGGCCCATCTGGAAGCTCAATATGACAGTTGTATCCTTTATCTGGACATGAAATTACGAGAGTTTGAACAAGCCCTCCGAAAGAAAGGCTTGTATGAAGACACCATGATAATCCTGACTTCCGACCACGGCGAAGCTTTCGGAGAGCATAAAAATATTTATCACGGCTATAGTCTATATTCGGAGCTCATACATGTTCCTCTACTTATTAAATATCGCCGGCGCCGGAGTCCCGACGGTCCCGCTTCAGTGAGTGAGATCAGAGACGTGTATCGAATCGTATTGGAGCGGGCGGGGTTAGCAGGAGAAATTTCCTATCCAACCTATTCATGGAAAGCAATGGCCGAGAGATATAAAAACTTTGATCAATCAGACTGCGAGTGTTTGGACTCTAAGACCCAAAAAGCTTTCTACTTCGACCAATACAAGTACATGGCCACTGTTGATGGTGAAGAAGAGCTTATCAATATGCGTACCGATTATGAAGAGCTTAACGACCTGTCCCAAAAGAATCCCGGGGCCCTCAACCAAGGCAGGCAATTAATGGAGGAGTTCTCAAAAACCGTACCTGAAGCAGACATCATAACCGATCCGCAAAAACTCAGCCCCGCAGAGAAGGAAAAACTAAAGGCTCTCGGCTACCTTCACTGACCGCAGCTTTAAAGTTGCAAGAAAAAAAGGGGAATCAGCGCGCAGCGACCGTAAGCTCTTGGTCCGGTATTACCCGGTTTTCAGCGTCCACGAACACCAGCCGCGGCTGCCAGGTTTCGGCTTCCTCCGCGTCGGTCTCTGCAAAGGACGCCACGATCACCAGGTCGCCTCGGTTGGCGCAGTGGGCTGCGGCGCCGTTTATGCAAATGGTGCCCGAGCCGCGCTCGCCGGGCAGGGCATAGGTTATGAACCTGTCCCCAGTGGTAATGTTCCACACGTGGACCTGTTCGTTGGTGACGATGTCCGCGGCTTCCATGAGGTCCCTGTCAATCTCTATGGAGCCCACATAATCGAAGTCCGCCATGGTCACCGTTGCCCGGTGAATCTTGGATTTCAACATGTTCCTTTTCATAACGCCTCCCTGGTCGCTGCGCCTTAAAAGGACGTCAACGCCGACATTTGCCATTTTAATAATAATTTATCTCAACGCTCACAATTTGTCAATATAAAAAAGAGTGAATTTGCTCTTCATTTCAGAGCCTCATCGGGAAAAACTTCGGCCGGGATATATCCTCTTGTATTTGCTCTCCGAATCCGATAAGCTTGGGCGGAAAATAAGCAAAAGGAGGCGACATGGCTATTAACGGACTTCCGAGCTTCAAGCTTTACAAGCCCCGGGACGGTCATCCCGACTGGGCCGATCTCCATGCAGAGGCAAGGGAGCTTGCCGCAGACATATCCGCGCACATCAAAAAGGACTCCGAGATAACCTTTTCCGACCGCTTGGAGAACCTTAACAGGAAACGAAAGAGCTACGTGACTACGTTGTCCACCTTCTTCGAGAACCGGCGTCGGCTGAAGTCGGGGAACGGCTGCCTTCTTCCGCTTTACTGGATCTGGGTGATGCACAACGCCTGCAACCTTCGCTGCGTCTACTGTGACGATCACGCCGGGCAAGGTTGGTTTGAAAAGGACGACCGGAACACCCTGGACATAGAAGCCGCGAAGAAGCTCATGGAGTTCATGCGCACGGGATGCAGCTCCATTTATTTCTGCGGCGGAGAGCCGACCATAAGGAAGGACTTGCCCGAGATGGTGGACCACGGCTTCGAGCTCGGCTACTTTCCCATGGCCATGAACTCGAACATCACCGTCTTGCACGACAAGCTCCGCGACCCGGCGTGGAAGGACGTGATGCGAAAGCTGGACATACTGGTAGTGAGCGTGGACGCGCTCTCGCCGGACAAGCTCGACTCCATATTTCAGCGGAACTACGGAAGACAGGTATTGGTTAACGCTCTTATGCTGCGCGAGTTGCAGAAGACCAACAAGTTCATGCTCATCGTGAACTCGGTGGTCACCAAGGAAAGCATCGAGGAGGCCCGGTCGGTGCTCGACTGGGCCAATGACCTCTCCATCTTCTACGCCTGCGTGCCTGCCAACAAGAACGAGCGGCCCGATCCCGAGCTTATAAACGATCCCCGCTATCGCGAGTTCGTGGAGACGCTGCTTCGGAGAAAAAAGGAGAAATATTCCATCATCGGGTCATATCGGCTCCTCGATAAGTTCCTCTATGCCAGGCCCTACACCTGCATGACCACCATGAAGCCACACGTGGGACCCGACGGAGTCCTGCCGTGGCCCTGCCGGGCGAGCGTGAACGTCGAGCCGGAGATGGTGAACGTGACGGACTTCAAAAACGTGCGGGAGATGTACGACGAAGCCTCAAAAGTGGTCAATCCCACCGGCTTCCACGGAGCGGCACGCAACCAGTGCGGAGGACAATGCGCCTGGTACCAGAACTACACCACCGAGATATATCGCGAGACCCTGCTCCGGCCCTGGCGTTTTCTTGCAGAAAGCCGCGAGCTGACCTCGAACCTGTAGAAGAAGGGATGGATAATAAAATGATGAAGGCTGCATCAATCCGCCCCTTTCGATCTTTTCATTTCATGGGTATTTCAGTTCCTCTTTCTACCTGACATTCAACTATCCTTCTTCCACTTCCCGCCGCTCTCCACCCTTTTGCGGAAGTTCTGCAGGACTTCGACCAGGCTTTGGCGGGCCACCTTCTGGGTGATGAAATCGGGCACGGGCACGCCGGGATCGAGGCGGGCGGAGTAGCTTACAACCGCGCCTTTGCCTTTCGGAGCCTTCTGCACTTCCCAGAAACCGTCTGCGGACTTCATGAAGCTCTCGTACCCTTCGGCAAGTCCGAAGATAACTCTTTTACCGGGGACCTCTGCGCAGGCTTCGATGTAATATCCCACTTCAACCCAGAAAACCTCGCCAAGGTAGCGGATGATGATACAACCGTCGTTTCTTTTGATGGCCTCTGACTCCTTGAGACGCGGCACGAACTCGTGGTAGTGAGCATAGTCGCGGATGGTTTTCCAGGCTTCCCGGGGCGGAGCTTTTACATAAGCGGTGGCTATGAAGCGGAGTTCCTTTTGGTCGCCTCCTTTCTCGATCACCTTTTCGGTAACCAGCACTTCGCCCGACTTGAGGCGCTTCCAGTTGGCGGGGGTTATCTTGAAGGAAGGATCGAAATCCGAACCTTTTGCAGACAGGCAAAATAGAGCCGCTGTCACCAGCAGCGCTCCCTTTTTTGCGGCTATGATTTTTTTGTCCATGGCGGAAATCCTTGTTCAAAAGCAGTATTGGATCCAGGCAAAAGCCCGGTTTTTAAGGCTGGAAGCATCTCTAACCCTGGAAGTCGTCCAGCAGCTTTTCCTCCCGGGCCATAAGCTCCGAGAACACATTACCGCGCTGCAAAAAACGTTTTCAAAAGAGACCCCCCTTGCGGCAGGCCGGTCCTGGTTCGGCAGGATACCTTCCGGCGTCCACACCGGCTTTCGCAACTGGTCAACCAGCAGGAAAAGCACGTTTGGCACGCCGGAGTCCGCAAACCAATACCCGCGCCTGCAAAAGCAGCCATTGATCCCTTTAAAAAAATCCCGCCGTTCAATGTTCGACTCCTTGGGAGAAAATTCTTTGATACACAATTGTTACTATACGGGGCCACTGAAATCAAGAAAGCATTACTGATGCAGGGTTATTGAGCCGGAACCTGCTCCGGGGGGTTATCAGTTTCGGGAGTATGTTCATGTCCAAGCGGGTGTGCGACATATTTGTTGGTCATTGCCTCCGGGGTGGCCCACGCAGTTTCTTCCCCGAAACTGCGTGGGTGGCAACGCTACAGGCTGAAAGGCTCATCATGATGAACCTCCGGCAATAGCGATGGTGTCTGCCACAGCCGAAGCAGGTCACATAGTGCTCTGTCACTCGAAAAAAGGGGAACAAGGCCGACGAAAATCGCGGTATCAGCCGCTCGCACGAAGATCGCGGTATCAGCCTCTCGCGCGATTCTCTTCTGTTCTTCGAGAAGCATTTGATAAGACACCAGTGTTTGCTAACAATTGTTTTTGCCGCTTACAAAAAGCAGTCCTTTTGTGCGAGCGACTTCAGTCGCGATTTCCTTCGCTCGCACGAAGATCGCGGTATCAGCCGCTCGCACGATTCTCTTCTGTTCTTCGAGAAGCATTTGACAGAGCAGTAGTGGCGGATCACATTAAAATTTATAAGCTGCGTGCGAGCGACTTTAGTCGCGACTTCCGTCGCTCGCACGATACGCGTCATTTTAATCTTGACAACGCACGAGCACAGTCAAGCGTCTTTCGTCGCTTACAAGACGGATTTTCTTCGTGCGAGCGACTTTTAGTCGCGATATCAGTCGCTCGCACACTATGCGTCATTTTAATCTTGACAAGATACTACCCGACTGAACCCTTATCCCTCATGCGGAGCAATGTTCGTTGTAAAGGATAGATCTCAACTTACTATGCCGGAGAG
>CAYQTK010000136.1:0-11580 GCA_964420375.1 uncultured bacterium | reverse complement strand
TTCTATTCCCAAGAAGCTATTTTCTATTCCCCAAAAATCTTTTGACGAGGCACTAATAGCGGATCACATTAAAATTTATAAGCTGCGTGCGAGCGACTTTAGTCGCGAAAAAATCCGCTCGCACGATTATTTTCTATTCCCCGAGAAGCATTTGACGGAGCACTGGCCTGGGCTATAGAACGTCGCTCTTTCAGAGCTCTAATAGGCTTATTTTGACTTTTTACGAGCGCATCAAACATGATGAACCAAATTGATAACTTTGTCCAAGCCTATAGCAAAAACTCTCGGCCATTCATTTGGACCGCGACCGCAGACTCGATCTTTGAAAAGATCGACCGATTATGTGAACATATTTCCGGGAAACCACACCAGATGATGTAAAAGTTATCGGCGATTCGTCAGATGTGCCATGGCTGAATATATCTCCAGGAACCGGCACAATTCCCGGCGGGTCAACTGCCGTACTTTCCGTGCATTACGATTCTTGGCGAAAGCACGGGTCTGGCGCGGGTTGGCATTGATGGCATTTCTGTACGGAACAGGCATGCCTTGGAGACAGAGGTCTTCAACAACCGGCGGCACCGTTTGGGGTCTCTGTGCTTAGAAAGCAATCGAACTGTAAATGAGAGATATGTCGGAGCAGATTAAGGAGAACAAGGAAAGAAGGAGTGCCTGGTTTTTTTCGCTCCTTGTTATAGCTTACCTGTCCGCTTTTTTTTGTCCATATTTTTTCTCGGGCGCAACCACGCTCTTGCCTTCCTTTCAGGACGAGTCGCAATGGCTTTTGTATCAGACCTTCATAAACCACAGCTATGGGCGGGGCTTTTTTCCGCTCTGGACGCCTGACCTGTACTGCGGCATGCCTTTTCTGGGCTGGTCCCATTCGGCTGCCCTGTACCCCCTTAATGCGATCTACGCTGTTTTCGATTATTCACGCGCAACGTGGATAAACCAATGGGTCCACGCTCTGATTTACGGGTCGGGTCTTTTCTTCCTTTGCCGGAAGCTTGGTGCAAGCAGCTTCTCTTCTTTTCTCGCGGTGGTTATAGGAGGGGCGATTTTCATAAGCGGCAGCCTGGGCAACTTCCTTCCCAATATCCGGACGGGGAGTTTTATTCCCCTTTTGTTCATATCCATTATCGGGTTGCTTTGCGAACGGCGCTTTTTCTACCTTGCTTTGTTCCTTGTTACCAACCTGCTCATGTACTTAGGCGGCCAGGTCGAGCTTATCGGCCTGGCCTACGAGGTGGTGGCTGTCGTGCTTATCGCCTGGGGCATCTATAACCGCAAACAGCCCAAGGCGGTTGCAGGGGCATATCTGCTGTTCGGGCTCTCCTTTCTACTTTCATATCTTATCTCCCAGGTCCAATCCCTGCCCACCCTCGAGCTTACTCATTACAGCATCAGGGGGGAGGGCATATCGTTCGAGTACTTCAAAATCTGGTCAGGGATGGAGAATGTTAAGGAATGGCTGCCTTACTTGATATGCGGGCTAGTGCCGGTTCCTTTCATATATGCGGTCATAAGCGTTCGGCGTTCGCTCGTGCTTCTCTTGTCCTTTATAGGACTTTTATATTGCATGTTCCTGATCCACGACGTTGGCGGGGTTCTGTGGCTTATCTACCAGATCCCGCTGCTGAAGGGGCTTCTGGCTCATTCCCGGATCATCTTCTGCGCCCGCATCCTGATCATGGTGATGGTTGCATTGGGCATAGACGGAATGCTCGAGTCCGCTCATCGCAAGTCCTGGATTTTTGCAACCGCTTTAGTAAGCATGGCGGTGCCCATGATCTGGACGGCTGTTCCTTCTTCCCTGGCAGAGGGTCTTGCCGACATTGCAGAGCCCAACATGCGCGAGGTGGTTCTACGAGTGTTGGATGCAATGGATTACTGCCTGCTTGCCGCTTTTTTGGTTTCCATTCCTCTCTTCTTCTCCTCCCGTCTGGAGCGGAGATGGAAGCCTTTTCCACGGCTCGTGCTTATATTGTTGGCTTTCGCGGTTTATGCTGCGCCGTGGTTGTACGCCATGCCGCAAAACCCGTCGGACGGCTTCGATTTTCCCAAGGAGTACATAAGCTTTATGGAGTCTCACCAGGGACTTCACCGGACGCAGACCGTGTATCCGTGGAAGAGATGGGAGAACATCGGCATCCCCCTTCAAGCGGGCATTCTTCACCACACCCGTTCCATGGGAGGCTATATCACGGTCACGTCAGAGCGCTACACTCGTTTTCTGGGCGCTCTTGTGCCCGGCGCTTTTCGAGAGAAGGACGGCAAGATCGCGGACCTGGAAGTTACCCGCGTTCTCAAAGAAGGGGTTTTTATCGAGGACAGGACCATTCCATGGCTTAACTTTATGGGTCTCCGTTACGTGGCTGCGGAGCAACGGAACCTGAAGTTTGCCGACCGTCACTTTCTGGCTTATCCGGACTCGGTGTTCTTGACAAGGGAAAACAACGCCGGGGTAGAGCGGAGCCATGGAAAAAAGGTGTCCGACCGGCTTATCTTTTCCGGACACGTTTGCGGCATGCTGCATGTCCAGCCAAAAGACCGGCTCGGGTTCCGACTTCCCGAGGAAAGCCGGGGCAACTGGACTGTTTTACGATTATCCTCCAAAGAACCGCAGCCCCATCGACTCGTATACGCCAGGTATGCTGACAAAGGAGGAGTGCAGGCTTATGGAGTGCCTCTCTGCCGGAAGTCACAAGTCGTCAACGCATGTTTCAACTCGTTTACTCTGAAAGGCCGGCCCTCCGGCAGCGTCCTTTCCGACCCGGTCATAACAAACCCGTCAAAGTACTTCAAACAGGTCCCACTGTCTACCTCCCGCTTCAAAATATTCAGGAACGGCAAAGCTATGTCTCCGGCCATGCTTGTCTCCCGCGCCGCAATATCCAAAAGGAGCAGGACCTTAGAGCTAATAAAGAAAAACCGGGTAAATCCGCGGCAGGAAGCAGTGGTGGAAGGCCAAATGCCCCACTTGCCGAGACTGGACCTGCAAAGGGGAGAGGGCGCAACAGTAAAGCGCCACACCGCTGAACAGGTCCGCATAGAGACCTCTGCGCTTGTAAGTCGCCTGTTGGTCTTTTCCGATGTTTATTTCCCCGGCTGGAAAGCGTTTGTAGACGGACGGGAAAAGCCGCTCCTGCCGGCTAACTACGCCTTTCGGGGAGTTGTGGTCCCCTCAGGAAGACACGAGGTGATAATGTCATATCAGCCCGTCTCATTCCGGATCGGCCTCTGGGTCACTATAAGCGTACTGGGGACGTTACTCGCCTCCGTGCTGTTCATGTCACTAATACGCAGAAAAGAGTAAAGCTCTTCCCGGTATTTTTGGCTCATCCGGTAAATGAGTAGGTGGACCAGCTTATGAAAAAGATTGCGTTTATCGCTTTTTTTGGCTTCCAGCGGATGTTCCCTTAATATTCCGAAGCCGCTGTTGCCAATTATTGAAGTTATTTCAGGGGGGGGGAGGGGAGCTTGTGTTTAGTGGCTGCATGAGCCTGGCTGCGGGGGAGATTGGTGAGAGGTTTGATGTGAAGGGCGTCGAAGAGACGCGCGAGGCTTGGGCGGGGCTTGGGCACGGAGAGGTGACCGCTCTCGCAGCCGATCACCACCTCTTGCGCGCATAAGCTCCCCAGTAGCGACAGCCCCTCCTCAACCGTAATGTCCAAGCCGCTCCAGGCCCGCTCCAGCTCGCGGCGCAAAAGATAAGCAAGCATCCCCGAGAAGCATTTGGCAGTGCACTATTGTGTTGTCAAGAGCACACTGACGCATAGTGTGCGAGCGACTTAAGTCGCGAGTAAACTCGCTCGCACGGTTCTCTTTCATTCCCCGAGAAGCATTTGACAGAGCACTGGTTACTGTGACCGATTCTTACAATTTGCAAATAAAGTGGAATTGTTACCGGGAAATATGCAAGGTCCGCATCCGGTTTATGGCTGCGGCGACCTCTAGGGGGCGTGGAAGGGCCAGGTTGCCCGTTCGGCCTGGGGAGAGGATGTCCATGCCTTTCTCTTGTACGTCCTTCATCATGGCGTGCACACCCTGGCGGAGGCCGTCATGTTTTTGCAGGTATCGGGTCGAATACAGGTGGATGAGCTCTCCTATGGCCCGGGTCTGGCTGATGTCCACCATCTGCTCCAGCGCGGATATCTCCAGCACCGTCGTACCGAAGTGGATTTCCTTCATGCCCTTGGCCCCGATCTTGACGTCCCTCTTTCCCTTGCTGGGATCGAACGATTCCCTGGCAGGATGTCGTGGAGCGATGCTGTCCATTTTGGCGGGCCGCTCTTCGGATCTGCCGGTGGGAAACCGAGTGCCTATCTCCCGGGCACGCGCAGTGACGTCATGGGGCAGGTACTCTTCCATCCGGATCACGGTGTCAGCCACGTCAAAGTAATCACCGGCCCCTCCCACCACCAGTACGGTCGAGCATCCGAACACCCGGTAGATTTCCGCCACCCGGTCGATAAAAGGTGTGATGGGCTCCTTGGACTTGGCCACCAACTCCTGCATCCTTTTATCGCGGATCATGAAGTTGGTTGCTGAGGTGTCCTCGTCAACCAGCAAAGCAGACACCCCGAGCTCGAGCGCTTCCATGATGGAAGCCGCCTGGCTGGTCGATCCGGAAGCGTTGTCCGAGGAAAAAGCGGTGGTATCCTTGCCGAAAGGAAGGTTGTCAATAAACGGAGAGATGTCCACCGACGAGGCCCGTCTGCCGTCCTCCGACCGCACCTTCAGGGTGCTGAACAGGGAGGCCACCCTTTCCCTGCCGTCGCCGGGAACGTGAGGATATACGCCGAAAGAAACCGCGTCCAAAAGCGTGCTCTTGCCGTGGAAACCGCCGCCCACCACCAGGGTCACGCCTTCCGGGATACCCATGCCTGCTACCGTGCCGCCGTCCGCAAGCGGGAGCTCAACCTGAAGCTCGGGCGGGCTCTGAAACTTGACCACCGGTCCCTCGGAAAGCGGCCGGGGATCAACACCCGCCCGTCGCGGAAGCACCGACCCGTTGGCCACGAAAGCCACCAGACGGTGCTCGGAGAGCGCGTCTCGAAGGGAGGTCCAGTCCTCGGTGGTTCGGACGTGCTCCTTAAGCGAGTTTAAGTCGAGCGAGCTCTTGCGAAGCGAGCCGTTCACGATCTCCGGGACCTCAGAGGACAGCATCTCGATGGCCTGTCTGCCCAGAACCGTCCTGCCCCGCGCCGGCAGACCAAGCACGAAACGGACCTCCACGGTCTCGTCGGAGACGACTACCGCGGAGCGCTTTATTATCTCCTGCCCGCCCGCGTCTATCTCGATGGTCCCGCTCTTGCCCATTCTGCGGCCGCCCTTCCGCGAGTCCCTCACCTTGCGGACCGCCCGGCTGAAGGACCGTCCCAGGTAGTCCTCCAGCGCAAGCCTCGCCGGCGCGGTGGAGTCGAGCTCAACTCCCAGGTCCGCGTCCTTCCTGTCGACCTCTACGCACAGCCGTGAAGGGGCGGCAAAGGGGTCTGCCTGTACGTGGTCCACGTGAAGTATAAAGTCGGGAAATCGGTAGCTGCCCTTAATGTCTTTGTAAGCCTTGTAGCCTTTGCCGTCGATCCGCTTCAGTTCACTTATCAGCTTGTCTTTGCCCCACATCCTCGGCTCCGTTCGAGCGGTTTCAAAATCATTCGTTCCGCGTCTCGAGCGAGCTTTTCAGAAAAGGCTCGCGAATGCCGGTAATGACCTGGTTGATCCTCTCTTCTCCCATCTCCACGTGATGGAGGATGGTCTCCGGATACTCGTACTTGCGTACAAACGCGGGCAGCGATGACAGTATCTTCCAGAGTTCGGTGTCGGAAAGCCCCTGGTCTTCCGGCTTCCAGGGCACCTGTATCCAGTGAAGGAACTGTTTCAAGGACTTGACCGGCAGACCATGAAGTACGCTTACGGCCATGACACCCAGGCAGCGGAGCGGACCGTGGGACAGAGGCTTGCCCGTGACGTTAATAGCGCATTCCTCGAAGATGCGCTCCGATCCTTCAATCATCCGCCGGCTGCCTAGAGCCGCGGCAATGTCCTCCCTGGCTTTCAGAAGTTCGACCAGCCGCCGGATGCCTCCTTCCGTAAGATCAAAAAGCTCGTCCGCCCGGTCCAGAAGCTCGTCAACTATATCAACCGCCTGCTCCGCCTTGGACTCGCTGAAGCCGCTGCCCCCTTCTGCTTTGCGCCAGTCCTCCACCGCAGTCAATATGCCGAGAATGTCTCCAGAAGCCGAACGGCTTATCCGCTCGTCTCCGTTCCAGATATTCTCGCTGTCCACCAGGATTAACTCGTCGTCATGATGGCCGTGCCTCCGGAACAAGCCCTCTTCCAAGGTAATCACGTCGCGCCGCAGAAGCGATTCTCCGGATATCTCGAACGGAACGGTTATCAGCCTGGACCCGGTCTTCCAGGCGGCGTACCTGGCTGCGTATCCTATGTCGCCGCCGCCTGCTGCCAGCACAGTGCCCTGCTCGAGTCCGCCGCAGAGTTCGTCCAGATGATCCTGAGACAGCCCGCCAAGCTCGCGCTCCACTGTATGTTCCAAGGAAAGCTTCTCCAGAACGACAGCCGAGCACCTCTTGTCAGCCAATAAAGCAAGCGGCCCGGAGACTTCCTGGCCGCTCAAGCTCTGCACGAGTTTCTTGCCGAAACGCAGTTCCATGTTTATTCCTCGTCAATCATGTCCAGCCGCCGCTGATGACGGCCTCCCTCGTAATTCGTCGCCAGCCAGGTGTCCACCAGAATCTCCGCGTAATGAGGAGCAACCATGCGGCCGCCCAGTACCAGGATGTTAGCATTATTATGAGCCTTGGCCATCTGCGCCGAATATACGTCGTGGACCAGAGCCGCACGCACGCCATTGTGCCGGTTGGCAGCCATGCTGGTACCGATGCCGGTGCCGCATAAAAGGATGCCCAGGGGAACCTCACCGTTCGCCACCGACCGGGCAAGCTTATGGGCATATGCCGGATAATCAACGCTCTTGCGGTTGCGGGTCCCCATGTCGATTACGGCGCGGCCCTTTTTTAAAAGGTACTTAACCAGGTGCTGCTTGAGGTCGAAAGCAGCGTGGTCACTCGCTATCGCGATATCGTCTCCGGTTTTTTTTGCCATGTCTTTTTTCCTCTATGTAAATTGTTGAAAAACTTTCTATAGACAGCGTCTGAAACAGTTTCGTAAGTTTTAATGCGTCTGACCGTACCACCCATCTGTTCATGTTCTCTAAAGCGAATGTATCCCCTGAGATAACGTATGCCGCGCAAGCGGCTTTAGCCGCGAAAGACTCACCTTTTATAAGTTTATGCTTGTATTGTAACTTTTACAAGAACAGATGATCGCGACTGAAGTCGCCCGCTTAGTAGAGGAGTATAAGCATTTATCCGAATCGCAGTTTGTAAGTGCGATGTCTCCACTAACGTTCTTCAACTGTAGGCGGCGTTGCCTGCGGCTCCGCTTTTTTCTTCCTCCTTTCGTTTGACCCGGCGATAGCGGTCCATGTCAAGATCATAAGAGTTTCTTTGCTCTGCTTCCCGGACCGTTTCTTTGTACACGGGATGGTCGAAGTAATTAAGCAGGAGATCGGAGATGGGCAGAACCTGTTCGCCGGGGTTCCATTTCTCCTGCTCTTGGTTGGTCGTGTTAATAAGACAATCATGAAAAATGCACTCGCTGACCAGAGAAAGCTCGTACTTTTTAAGGTCCCGCTTCATGGCCCGGAACCTGCCCTCCATGTGGGGGTTTAGAAACTTAAAAAACCTGGAGTAGAAAAGCGCGCCGTGAAAGTGTTCGGGAACGTCGAGCACGCCTGACCTTCCCGTCTCCTCAACCACCTCGAGCACCAGGGGTATCAAATCTTTCAGGATACCCAGCCCCGGATGGCTCTGCTGCGGCAGCGCCGGCTTGTCCTTGCTGAACTTCTCGCCGGGGTTCTGGAGGAGCAGGAAATCGACCATGATCATGGACATCTCACCCAATACATAACCGGGGATGAACTGCTTTTTCGGCCTGAAGTTGCCTTCCCGGAGACGGAGCTCAATAAGGATATGGTCATAGTCACGCAAGCCGGTATGCACGTAAAGCCGGTGATTATATATCTGGTCGGTGGATATCTCGACCTCCACCTCAGGGCAGCCGAGGTCGGCAAGACGGCTCAAAATCCCCCGGCTCATAAGCCGCTTTTTTATCTCATCACGAGAGTAACGGCCCAGAAAGTAATCCGGGTCAGCACGCTTCTGAAGCTCGGCCAGTATCTCTTCGTCGCTCATATCAAGGTTGAGCCAGTCATGGCGGTCATGTCCCTTGAAGTCAAGGTTCTGAAGCCGGGCCACCTTTTCTCGAAACTCGCTTAACATAATGCCTCCGGTTTAATTTTTACCAGAACAAATCCCCCACGGCAAATCAGGACAAGCAAATCCATTTGCCATTTCATAAAGTTCGCGATAAAATATATATAAGTGATCGGGTAAATTATCCAAGCGGAAAATGCTCTGGCGGGAGATGTTCTAATGCGGATGCGATGGCGGAAGCTGGGGTGGATAGCGGCTCTTATCGCGGCCTCCTTCCTTTTTTATACACCGGTTTATTCGCGGACCTCCGAGTGCGTGGTCGAATATAACCGGGCGGCCAAAAAGTACTACCAATATAAACAAGATTCCAAGCTGGAAGCAGACCAGTGCAATAACCTGATTGAGTCCTTTCAGGCCATATGCCGGGACTATCCCGACTGTCACAAGGCGGACGACGCGCTTTACATGGTGGGCGTACTCGCGCTCCGGGCCTACCGCACAGGCGGAGAAACCGATTTTTTAGACCGCGCGCTCGATGCCTTTCAGGCCCTGCGCCGCGACTACTACCACAGCTCACTGGCTGACGACGCCCAGTACCTTTGCGGGGAAATCTACATGCTTCGAGGAGACCTCGACAGTGCGGAAGAGGCCTATAAAAAAGTGCTCGGGTTCCGGAGCGGAGACATGGACAAAAAGGCCCGCAACCGGCTCGAGGAGATTGAGGTAAAAAAATCAGCGCAAGATTTGACACAGGCCCGGCCGAAGACTCCGGAAAAAACCGGTCACCCGCAGCCCGCGCCTTCAAAACAAGACCCGCAGTCCGCAAGCGAGAACAAGCAAGATGAATCAAAAAGCAAAGAAGATGCAGATTCAAGCCCCCCTTGCAAAGAGGAAAAAGATGAAGAAAACCTGCCTCCGCTTCCCCCCGAGTTAGAGGAGAAGAACATGCCCCAAGCGGGCACGACCTCTGCCGAGCGGACGCCTGTAAAGACCGGGGCCGGCGACCAAGAGGACGTGGAAGGCGTTCATAACTTTGCCCGGCTGGTGGAAATCCGCCACTGGTCGAACCGGGACTACACCCGGGTAGTGGTTGATCTTGACCGGGAAGTCCCTTACAAGCCTCCGCACATGTTGAAGCACGATCCCGAGCTGGGCACTCCCCCCCGACTGTACATCGACTTCGAGGGGGTGGTCATATCCAAGGACTTCCGGCGGAGAGAGAGCACTGAGGAGGGCTGTTTCGGATACGCGCTTCCCATTGGCGACGGTCTTTTGAAAAAGGCCCGGGCCGGCCAGTATAAAAAGGACGTGGTCCGCGTGGTCCTGGACATTGAAAGGATAGACCACTACAAGGCCTTTGCCCTGCCCGGCACTCCTTTCCGCTACGTGATCGACGTATACGGCGATCCTGCAAACAAGGCATCTCCGGGAGTAGCTTCTAAAGGAGCGAAGAAAACACGGAAAAACAAGCGCACCCAAGACCGGAAGTTCGTGGTTGTCCTTGACCCCGGCCACGGCGGCAAGGACCCGGGCGCGGTCGGTCCCGCGGGAACTTATGAAAAGGACATAGTCCTGTCCCTTGCCAAGCGGACGAAGAAAGTCCTGGAGTCGAGCCGGACGGGGGTTGAGGTCCGCCTTACCCGGTCGGACGACCGTTACCTGACCCTGGTTGAAAGGACGGCAATGGCCAATACCATGGGCGCGGACCTCTTCATATCCATCCACTGCAATGCCGCCCGGACCTCGCGTGCCCGCGGCATCGAGACCTATTACCTGGACAACACCACTGACCGGGCCTCCCTGAAGCTGGCTGCCAAGGAGAACTTTGTAACCGAAAAGAAGATGCGCCGGACACAGGACACGACCAACCTTATCCTGGCGGACATGATAACCAGCTCCAAGGTCGAGGACTCCGTACCCTTGGCGCGATACATCCAGAAATCCATGATCGCCCATATCAGCAAAAAGTACCCCGACACCCGCGACAAGGGAGTCAAAAAAGCACCCTTCTGGGTCCTTACCGGAGCGACCATGCCCTCCGTGCTCCTGGAAGTAAACTTTATCAGCAACCCCCAAGAAGAAAAAAGACTCAGGTCAAGCCGCTACCAGCAGGAAGTGGCAAACTCAATCGCCTTCGGGGTCACCGATTACCTGGACAACTACAACTTCGTGACCATGAACCGGGAAGACTGAATAAGCCCGCCAGGTTCGAAGCTTGAGAAAAAAATTCCATCGCAACATTGATGCCTTCGTAAAAAGTCTTTTCGGCCAGGATCGCGGCACGTAAAATCAACTGGTGCCCTGTCAAGCGTTTTTTGTCGTCTCCAAGAAAATTAATTTTAGTGCGAGCGGCGAAAAACGCATGAGAGGGCGCGGGGATCAGATGCCTTTTTTGAGTATGTCGCGCGCGATCAGCCTGATCTGTATCTCGCTGGTTCCCCCGCCCAGTTCGCCGAGCTTGGCGTCCCGGAAGTAGCGCTCCACGTTATAGTCCTTGATAAAGCCGTAGCCGCCGTGAATCTGCACTGCGTCCGACGCTGCCTTGGACGCGGCGCGGGACGCGAACAGCTTGATCATGCCCGCTTCTCTGCCGATGTCTTTTCCCGCCTGGGCAAGCCCGACCGTGCGGTAACAGTAGGACCTTGAAAGCTCGAGGTTCATGGCCATCTCCGCCAGCATCTCCTGGATCAACTGAAACTCGCCTATGGACCGGCCGAACTGGCGTCGCTCCTGCACGTACCGGGTGCATATCTCCAGGCACGCCTGCATGATGCCGATGCTGGTGGAAGCGCCCATGCTCCGCTCTGCGTTCAAGGTCCTGAACATCTCGGGGAAACCGTTGCCCTCCGTCCCCAAGAGGTTTTCTACAGGGACCTTCACGTCCTCCATGAAGACCTCGGAGGTCGGAGAACAGCGCATGCCGAGCTTGTTGAACTTCTGGCCCACGTACAGACCTTCCATGTCACGGTCCAATATAAGCTGGATGCCGCCATTTGAACGCTCCGTGCCCGGCAGCCGGGCCACCAGGATGAAGTAGTCGGCAAGCGGGCCGTTGGTGATAAAAGTCTTGGTACCGTTGACTACGTAATGCTCGCCCTCCCGCCGGGCAGTCGTGGTCAGGGAAAGAGAGTCGGAGCCCGCGTTGGGCTCGGAGAGCATCCAGCTCGCGATCCGGTCGCCGACTATCACGCCGGGAAGGTACTTCCTCTTCTGCTCTTCAGTGCCCAGAAGCTCGATGGTGTGGACGAAGTTCAGCGAACACACGTTGATGCTCATGGCAAGG
>CAYQTK010000135.1:0-11618 GCA_964420375.1 uncultured bacterium | reverse complement strand
CACGCCGATCAAATGCGAATAAGGACGAGCGGAGAAAATTGGGGGAACTTCACAAATTTAAAAGTGATGCCCTCGTAAAAAGTCAAAACAAGCCTATTAGATCTCTGAAAGAGCGACGCTCTCCCCGGGCTAGTACTCTGTCAAGCGTTTCTCGTCGCTTACAAGACAGATATCCTTCGTGCGAGCGACTTTTAGTCGCGACTTCCGTCGCTCGCACACTATGCGTCAGTTTGGGGAATAGAAGATAATCGTGCGAGCGGCTGATACCGCGGTCTGCATTGGATCCGTTCCCCTTTTTTCGAGTGACAAGACACAAGAAGCCCTGGAAAAAGATTTCAAAAAAAGTGCCCCCTGAAAGAGCGACGTAACGTATTGGTGTCTATACATAATGATGACTTTACCCCGCGCTTTCAGCGCTCTTTTTTATTCTATGCTCTCTGACCAATGGCTTGCCTGCCTGTGCGTTCCGCACGCAGACAAACGCCCCTGGCTATGGTACTACGCCCCTTTGGGCTCCAATTGGACTTTTTACAGGGGCATCAGTTTTGCGGACAAAGCCGGATGGTTCGCCGCCCGGAAGAACAGGGTTTTTGCGCTTTTTGCCACGTTTCTTTTCAGAAGGGAAATTGATGTTTAAGCCAAAGAAATATAAGTTAAAAAGCTTTCTCGTCTGCGCTTTTTGGGGCGGGAGAAGAGGGTATGGAAACCGTACTTCGCTGCCGTACGGAAGGAGGACCAGGTGTTTACGAAACCATACTGTAAAAGTACGGTTTTCGACCCATTACTTTTACAGGCCGAGAGGCGGATAAGAATGCTTAAGATATTGAAAACAGAGCCTCTTGCAAAGAGAATAAAAAGAAGGTGGGAGAGACCTCCCTGGCTGTGTGAGGACACGCAGACAGGGCAGACAGGGAGCTCGCTCCCACTAAAGCCTTCCTTACCACCTCGATAATCAGACTTTTGCAAGAAGCTCAACAAATAACACTATCCTGGAGTTGGGCCGGAAAAATCCTGCTTTCGAAGTCGCTGACGGGGTTGGCTCGGTTTTCAGTTGTATTTAGTGCCTGATGCGAAACGGAGGTTTAATTTACTTTTGCGGCGCTGTTTTTGGAATGTGGCAGCAAGCTGTCCGCTTTTTCCGCCGGGAAGCTTGCTTTCCGGAAATGCGCTCCACAAGAGGCTCACAGTTTACGAGGCGCCTTTTTGTAAGTTCCGGCACAAGCCGGAACTTCTGAGTGCGAAATCAAGCTTTCGCACTCCGAAAACGGAGTTTTGCATCGGGAACTATTTATTCTCCCTTGAATTGGGGGTCTCGTTTTTTCATGAATGCAGTGAACGCTTCCATGATGTCGCTGGATTTCAGTATGAGGCAGCTTCGGGCTGCTGCGTAATGGAGCCCGTCGCGAATGGACTTGTCTCTGCTGTAGTTCATGACCTCCTTGGCTCCCTGGACTGCAAGGGGAGCTGCCGCGGCCATCTGCCGGGCCAGCTCTCGTGCTGCCTGGAGACATTGTTCGCGGTCGGGATAGACGTCGTTGACCAGGTTGATGCGGAGGGCCCTCTGTGCGTCGATGTCCTTTCCGGTAAAAGCGAGTTCCCTGGTGTGTCCCTGTCCGATGATGTGGGGAAGCCGGTTCAGGCTTCCCAGGTCGGCTATCATGGCCACCCTTGCCTCCCGGAGCGAGAAGCGGGCGTCTTCGGTGCAGAGCCTCACGTCACAAGCCGCGGCAAGGTCGAGGCCGCCGCCGATGCAGGCGCGGTGGATGGCTGAGATCACCGGTTTTCTGCATTCCTCGATCACGTTAAGTGCCTCCTGCAAACCGAGGATGTGGTGGAAAACCGATGCCATCTCTGCCTGGCCCATGCTGCCGCCGAACTCCTGCGCAGATGCCGCCAGGTCGAGACCTGCGCAGAAGTTCTTGCCCACGCCACCTACAACCACTGCGCGGACTTCATGGTCAGCGTCTATCTTCTTGAACACGTCGCTAAGCTCCGGCCAGAGTTCGGGGCTCATGGCATTGGACTTCTCCGGCCGGTTCAAAAACACCTCGGCGACCGTGTCCTTTTTCTCATAGGTGATGACGCGGTAGGTTTCCGTCATGGTCTTACTCGCCCTTATGTCCGTTGGGGGTGCAGTACGAAGCCTTACTCGATCTTCATATATGCCTGGTTCATCACCTGGTTCTCTTCTGTAAAAGCCTGCACTGCAAAGGTGCCTTCCTCCAGCTTCCAGGCCTTGGCGGTAATGGTGTCTCCGGGCATGACCGGTTTCGAGAAACGGGCCTTGTACTCCTTGACCCGGGCGGGATCGTCCTCGCAAAGTCCCTTGACGAGGAGCTTGCACACGATTCCGAAGGTGCACAGTCCGTGGAGTATGGGCCTGTCAAACCCTCCGACCTTGGCGAAGTTGGGGTCGATATGGAGCGGGTTCAAGTCTCCGGACAAGCGATAGAGTGCTGCCTGGTCCACCGATGTGGTGTAGGAGTCGGTGAAGTCGGGGTCTTTTCCCTCGGGCGGATCGTAGGAAGGCTGCTCTGGTCCGCGTTCGCCGCCGAAGTTGCCCTCGCCGCGGCAGAAGAGGCTTATGTAGTTCCTGAAGAGCTCTTCTCCGTTCTCGTCGGTGGTCTGAGTCTCGATGGCCACCAGGGCTCCTTTGCCCTTGTCATAGATGCCCTGCACGATGGGCGTGGTCTTGAACGTGCCTTTGGGGGGAATGGGTTTTTTCATGAAAATGCCCTGCTCGCCGTGGAGAAGCATCATGGGGTTTGCGCCCAGGCTGCCCACTACCTGCGTAGCCATGGCTTCCAGGGAAGGGACCACCGAGAAGGTGGGGATGACTTTGAGGCCCCCTTTAATGTTCTCGTACACGTACTGAAGCTCGGTGGCGCGGGCGCCGATACCCAGGTGGTAAAGAATCACGTCCTTCCAGGTATAAGGATGTTCAACCTCTTTCAACGTCTGGCCGGCAAGGGAAAGATTAATGGCCATGGTCTCCTCCTTCAAAGTAAGATATTGGGAAAGCTAAACAGCCCGACAATAAGACAAGGCTATGAAATAGATTAATCCAGTTCTCGTGTTCTTGTCAAGCTGATATAAAACTCGCGTACTCGGGCATTTTGGATAAGCAGTGGATAGGGCGTTGATAAGATGCGGGGTCTGTTTTTTTTCGGTGCAAAAAAGATGAAAGTCGCTTGTGTAAAAGTGATGGTCATTTCAAAAACTATTTCTATTGAAGGAGTATTATTTTTACCCTTGTCCCTGCACAGGCATTACATTTTGTAACGTTTTTTAGCTTTGGAGTAAGTAGTTAATTCCCAAAACGGGAATCTCTTCTTTGTACATTGTTTAAATTCAAGCACTTATAAATTGGCATGAAAGTTGATAGAAGTGATTGATGTGCTTCGTTGGAAAACCATAGTAAACAGGTCTTATGAAGATCGGAATAAGAATAATCTATTATATGCCTTGCGGGCGCGTTTGGCGCCGAAAGATCGGTCAATTTATCTGACCGGGAGGCATTGTAATGAGGAGAGAATCAAATGTACTTAAAAAATTCGGAAACAAGGGGAAGTCTTATAATCGCGTTTCTTTTGATCCTGCTTTTAACTCCGATTTATGCGCATTCGGAGACCGCGACATACAGCACGAGCTATACCGCTCCGGAGTGCATTAGCGGCTCGTCGGTTTGCGAAGTGCCGGCAAGCCTTATTAACGGCCGTGACTCGATAACCAACGGTAACGAACCGAACCAGCCCAACACCTTGTCGTCGTCCGCCTGCGCTGACGGGAGCAACGGCAGCTATCACCAGGACGAGTCACTCGATTCGTTTGTTCTGACCGGACTTTCCGGTCCGGAGCTTTTGCCGGGGGACACTGTGGAGCTCGAGGCCGCGGTCTGGTGTTACAACAACAGCCCGGAGCTTGACATCATGTACGTTTACCAGGCTGATTCCGCGGACTCTCCGTCCTGGAACTTCGTGGGTTCTCAAACCTGTCCTGCAGGTGGAGCGCAGAACTTGAGCGTAAGCTTCAAGCTGGGCAACACGGTGGGCAAGCAGGCCATCCGAGTGGCTTTCACTTATAACTCGGGGGAAGACCCTTGCGGCAGCGGGGATTATAACGACCGGGACGACGTGGTGATCCGGGTGGGCAACACTGCTGACGGAGACGGAGACGGGCTTTACGACTGGTACGAGAACAAGTACGGATGCCTCATGGCCAATACCGCTGATGCTTCCCTTGACCCGGACAGCGACGGCCTTACCAATACAGAGGAGTACTCCTATACCACCGACCCCTGCGATGCCGACACCGACGGAGGAGGCGAGACCGACGGTTCGGAGATAGCGAACGGACACGATCCGCTTTTCGCCTCGGACGACAACTCTACGAACGCGGTTTACGACCCGGCCTTCACCGCGCCTTCATGTCCCACCGGCGAGAGCCCGTGCCTGGTTCCGGAGACGTTGATAAACGGCAGGGACAACATGAGCGGAGGGCCGGAGCCCAACCAGCCCAATACCCTTTTCTCGAGCACATGCGCGGACGGCACCGACGGTGATTACCACAGCGACGAGTCTCTCGATTCCTTTATTATAGAAGACCTCAACAACCCCTACTTCCTTCCCGGCGACACCGTGGAGGTCGAGGCTTACGTATGGTGCTGGGCGTCTGCTCCCGACCGGGACAACCTTTATATCTATCATGCAGACAGCGTGTCCTCCCCCGCGTGGAACCAGGTGGCTTCGGTGCAGTGTACCGGTCCGGGCATGCAGAAGCTGACCGCACGGTTCGCGCTTGGCAACAGTATCGGCAACCAGGCGCTCCGGCTGGCTTTCACCTATGACTCGCCTGCCGCGTCCTGCGACAGCGGCAATTACAATGACCGGGACGACGTGGTGCTGGCAGTGATGGACCCGGTTTGTGAGGACAACGACGGCGACGGTTACGGCAACGGAGTGACCTGCCTGGGTCCGGACTGCGACGACGGTGACTCGTCAATAAACCCAGGGGCGTCGGAGGTCATGTGCGACGGCAAGGACAACGACTGCGATGCAGGCACGCCCGATGACCGGGACGAGGACGGCGACGGTCTTTCCTACTGCGTGGAGCAGGCGGAGGGGACGAGCGACAACGACTGGGACACAGACGGTGACGGTCTGGGCGACGATTTGGAGGTCAACACTTCCTGTACGGACCCGCTCCTCGCTGACACCGACTCGGACGGGCTTTCCGACGGCGTGGAAGACGGCAACACCAATGGTGCGCAGGACCCGGGCGAGACTGACCCCTGCGAGCTCGACAGCGACGGCGACTTTATGGACGACGGCTGGGAAGTCGGCAATGGGTGCATGGACCCTCTCACCGGCGACTCGATTGAGGACTATGACGCTGATCAACTCGACAACCTGGACGAGTACATAAACTCCACCGATCCCTGCGACACTGACACGGACAGTGACGGGTTTGACGACGGAGCCGAGGTCAACACTTTTCTGACCGATCCCCTTGCCGCAAACGCGGACACGGACTCGGACGGTCTGCCCGACGAGGTGGAGACGGGCACGGGCACGTATGTCGACCAAAGCGACACCGGTAGTGACCCTTTAAACAGTGACAGCGACGGCGACGGCATGGAGGACGGCGACGAGACCTTGAACGAGGGCACTGATCCTTGTCTTCCCGACTGGGGCGCTCTCGAGGTCAGCACCTCTGCCGGCAACACCGGCTGCTCGGTATATCTGGACGGGACACTGGCGTACCGGGGCAGATACGCGGGAGAGGCCGGCGATCCCGCAACTCCCCTGGTGGTAGGAAACCTCAAGAACGAGCGCCATGCCGTGACCATTGCCTGTCCCGACCGGTTTTTGCACCGCTCCTATGTTGACGTGGATCACGGCGATACCTTGGCGGTAAACGCGGATACCGAGTACCGGGTATGGGAGGTCCAGACAACCCGCCTTTCTCTCACCGCGGGGGGAAGCACCATAGCTGTACCCGGCGGTTATGCGGCCCCCCATGCCGCGGACCTCGACAGGAACGGGACCACAGACCTCTTGGCGGGCACCGGCGACGGTCGGATACTGCTTTATAATAACCTCGTCTCCACCGGCCTGGACCTGGAGGCAGGAGTGGAACTCTATGCAGGCTCTACCGTCATCGACGTAGGAGCACATGCCAAGCCCTTTGTCGTGGACTGGAACAACGACAACTGCCCGGACTTGCTCGCGGGTAACAGCGCGGGCGAGGTTTACTTATACCCCGGCACCGGCGACTGTGCCGCCGACTTCAGCGCCGGGAGCGTGCTTATAAGCGCGGCGGAGACCCCCGGCGGCAGGTCCGCCCCCTACGTGGTTGACTGGAACAACGACCATTTAAAGGACCTCATGGTCGGCTGCGGAGACGGCAGGATCAAGCTGTACCTCAACACCGGCACGGACGCGGCTCCGGTTCTCGGCACGGGAACGTTTCTCACCACCGCCAAGGGGGAAGAGATCGACGCCGGGGATCACGCTGCACCCCTGGTGTATGATTTTGACCGGAACGGACTGCTTGACCTGGCCTTTGGCCGCAAACACGGCACTATAAGCGGGTGCCTTAATGTGGACCCTGGTAAGGACACGGTGGGCAACCTGAAGGTGGATATCTTCGAAGCCGGCCTGCATTGCAGTGATGATCCCTGGACAAGCATTGACAACGACGTGTTGCAGGTGATGGACGTTGGCGAGTCCGCGGTGGTGAGCTTCGGGGACCCTGACATGAACATGCAGCTTGACTTGTTTGTCGGCAATGCGGCCGGCGGGGTTTATTACTATCCTTCCGGTCACCTTGACGGAGACATTGATCGGAGCACCAAGGTTGACGGGGCGGACTGGATACTACTCCGGCAGTCAATGGGACTCTGCGAGGGAGACGCAGGCTACAACCCGGGCGCCGACCTGGACGGAGACGGATGTGTGGATGAAGCAGATAAGACGATCCTTGACAGTAACTTCGGCTATACCTACTAGTGCATTGTCAAGCGTCTTTCGTCGCTTACAAGATAGATGTTTTTCGTGCGAGCGACTTTTAATCGCGATATCAGCCGCTCGCACACTATGCGTCAATGCAAGCTTGACAAGATACTAGGAGGTTTTTCTCTATGAAAAGGCTGATTTCAATAGCGGCGATTGTCCTTGCATCCGTTATTTTTTCCGGATGCTTAAGCTACCGGGTTTCGCCTTCCGCGAGGCAGGTGAACGTAAACGACGAGTTCACGGTGGACGTGGTCCTCGACCGCTGCCTGGGTCCGTTCGAGATAGGCGGACAGGAGGTGAAGTACTGCTCGGATGCCGATGATATCTACGGCATGGCATTCGACTTGAACTATGACCCGGCACTCCTGGAGGTTATGGATGTTGACGTCTCCTCCGGCTCCCTTTCAGGGGCCACCGTCCGTACCGGCTTTCGGAACTCGGCTTCGGAGAACGGCAAGCTGGTAGTCGGCATCTCCAAACAAGGGCAGACGCCCGGCGAGGAGGCGGGAGGTCTCATCGCCACCGTAACCTTCCGCGCCAAGGCCTCAGGTTCAACCGACCTGGTTTTCGATGACCCCCACGTCATTGACAGTCAAGGCAGGTTTTACGTGGGCTGGCCCACCTTCCAGGCAGGACTCCATTCCGGCACCGTGTTCGTGGACCCGTAAGCCGGCAGTGAACAGCCCGGCCCCCCAGGTTATACGCTCATCGCCTGCGTGAAGCGCTATCCTTTGAAGCCGTGCTCTTCCAGGATCATTCGGGCCGCTTTTTTGCCGGAGAGGATCATTCCTCCGAAGATGGGGCCCATGCGGGGACCGCCGTGGACCGCAGCCACAGACATGCCGGCGAGATAAAGCCCGGGAAACACCTGCCGGGTGTTGTCCACTACAAAGTCCTCCGCTGATTGGGCCTCCATGGGACCCTGTCCCTTCATGCCCCCGGTTTCGGTCTGGAGCTTGTAACCGTGCGACTGGACCATGGACGCCAGCACTGCATCGTGACCGGTGCAGTCGAGTATGGCTCGGGCGGAGAACGTGAGGGGGTCTACGTGCATCCGGGCTAGCATCACTCCGGTGGAGTTGACTACCAGGCCGGTGAGGGCATGTTTCTCTATCATCACGTCTTCCACCGTGACCAGGTTTAATAAGGTCGCCCCTTCCTGGAGGGATTTGAAAACAAGGCCGGATGCCAGGGTGCCGGCGTCCAGGGCGTAAAACCCCTCGCTTTCCGGCTCCACCGAGATACCTATATCCTCCAGCACGGAACGGGCCGCTTCCTGCACCACCACCTCGTTGCGTTCCATGCCGCCGCCCCAGATGCCACCGCCGGGGGCCAGCTTCTTCTCGACTATGGTCACCCGCACGTCATTGCTCGCGAGGTGATAGGCGGCCACCAGACCGGCGGGACCGGCGCCGGTGATAAGCACGTCACAGCGCAGCGCGTTCATGAGCTTGCGGTTATAGCGGTCGATTATTATACGGCTTACTTCATACTCCCATTCTCCCATTTTATAACACCTCCTTGCTTATATTGTGAATCCTTCCAGGCAATGATTGCAAACCGGTCGTTTTTTCCCTCAAAGTGTTGTTTGAGGACTTGACAGGATGCAAGGTGTGCTTAAATTTAGTAACAGAGGACGACGAGAAAAAGAGCTGGCAAAACAGGAGGTTATAGAACAATCAAAAGAGGAGGTGTACGTCATGCCCTTCGGACTGACAAGCGATTTTTGGGGATTCCCTCTGGGTGGAGGAGGCAGGACTCCTTATTGGTCGAGGGCTCGGAGCCATCGGACTACTCCAGCCATAAACGTGTACGGCAACGACGAAAAGCTACTCATAACCAGCGAGATTCCGGGCCTGGACATGGAGAACCTGGACATCAACATCCAGGGAAGGACATTGACCATGAGCGGTATCCGCAGAGATACCGAGGTGGGAGAAGATGAGAGAGTGGTATTGAAAGAGCGTTCTTCCGGCAACTTCTCCCGGTCCGTAACTCTTCCTTACGAGGTTGAGCCGGACAAGGTAGAAGCGAGCTACGAAAACGGTGTGCTGCGCATCCATCTTCCCCGCTCGGAGAGGGAGAAGCCCAGAAAGATACCGGTAAAGGTTGCCTGAAGCTCATACGCAAACAGCGCCGGCATTGAAAGGAGGTTAGACAAATGGAACAGACGGAAAGAAGAAAACCGGTTTTCCCACCGAACCTGGACATAGTGGAAAAGAGCGACTCTTACGTGGTGAAAGGAGACATGCCGGGTACGGTTCCCGACAGTGTCGAGCTTAACCTGGAGGGAGACCTCCTTACCATAAAAGCAAGTGTAAACCAGGAGACTGAGGAGTTGCCCACACTATACGGCGAGTATAACGTGGGCGATTTCGAGACCACGCTTCGCATCGCAGGCGAGATCGACAGGGACAACATCAACGCGGAGCTGAAAGACGGTATATTGACCCTGACTCTGCCCAAGTCGGAGAAAGGCAAGCCACGGCAGATCAAGGTGAACGCGGCATAACAGGCCGCAAATATAAACTCTAATCTCGGAAAGGAGGGATGAGAGATGACGATACGGAGCTTGGTGCCTTGGAGGAGAAATGCAGGCGAAGAAGGTCTTAGACGCAGGGAATATGAAGACCCCTTTACCGGCTTCCAGCGCGAGATGAACCGCATGTTCGACAGCTTCTTCCGCGACTTCGGTCTGGCGCCTTCCACCGCGGGTGAAGGTCTGGCTGAGTTCGAACCTCGCGTCAACGTGAAGGAGAAAAAGGACAAGATCGAGGTCACCGCGGAGCTTCCCGGCATGAAGGAAGACGACGTGGAGCTCAGCCTCGACGGCAACAACCTGGTGTTGAAAGGCGAGAAGAAGCACGAAAGGGAGAGCGAGGAAGAGGGCTACCACTTCGTGGAGAGGAGCTACGGCTCCTTCTACCGGAGGATACCGGTGCCCGCGGAGATAGACGAGGACAACGTGGAAGCCGAGTTCAAGGACGGCATACTGAACGTGTCCCTGCCTAAGACCGAAACCGGCAAGCAGAAGTCCATCAAAGTAAAAAGCAACAAGTAAACCCGGAACAAAAACCAGAAGCCCCGGCCTGAAAAGACCGGGGCTTTCTTCTTGAGAAAAAATGTGCGGGCCACGAAAGCCGCTGTCTCCGTGGCCCGCACACCAGAATCCATCCTTTATTTTCCGACGTTAATTCGCCTTTTTGACCTCGATCTCCACCGGTGTTGTCTCGACGCGGTTGTCGGGGTTGTAGTACTCGTAAGCTGCGCTCTTGGGGGTCTTGGCCTTGACCGGGAACTTGGCCTTTAACTCGTAGGAGAGAGTGAGCGACTCGCCTGTCTTCATCCTGCGCACGTAAACCGTGATCTGCCTGCCGGTGGCGTTGTACTTTTCGATCACGTCCTTTTCTTTGAGCTTGTCGAGCTTTTCGGGCAGGAGCTGGAAGCCGGGGGGAATGCCCAGGTCGAGGATCACCATCTCGGTGGACCGCTCGCCGTTGTATACGGCTTTCACGTTTGCCGTAAGCACGTCATTGGTCTTGAGCTCGGTGCGGTCGTAGTCCACGTCCAGGGAGAGCAACGGTTTGCCCTTTATCTCATTCACCTTTTTCCAGGGCGCGTAGTGGATGCCCACCACCTGGTACATGAGGCCCATGTTCTTCGGCGCTTCGATCTCTATCTTGTTCGCGCCTTTTACGGTCTGGTCCTTGAAGTCGATCATCCTCATCACGTCCGACGTCTCCGGGGTGATGGATACGGTCTCCTCCCGGTCGCCCGCTTTGATGGTGATGTCTCCCTTCACGTCGGAGCCGGTGCCTTCCTCTGCCGCCAGCATTGCCTTGAAGGTAAGAATGGTTGCCTGGGTGGACTGGAAGGTGCCGAAGGCGTCCTTCTGTTTGGCGAGCCAGGACAGGCCCTTGTTCACGGTGGCCGGGTGTGCCTTGGACTTGATCATGGCGTAGAGGATAAGCGCAGTGGTTTCAATCTGTCCGGTCTTTCCTTTGCCGTGCACCGCGGTCTCGCCCGCGGGCTCCCAGTATATGGTCTGTCCCTTGTCTGCTTCCTTCTTAAGCCGGTTCAGCTTGTCCATGATGTCGCGGGCCGCCTTGTCTTGCGGGTTGTGCGCCACCAGTGCGTTCAGTGCCAGCGCCAGGGTATAGGCGTCGTCTATCTTTTGCATATTTTCTTTCAAGTAGTCGATGCCCTTTTGCACCTCTTCTCCCTCATAGCCGGTCTCTGCCAGGGACCAGGTGATGTAAGCGGTGTTCAGCTCGATCGAGCGGCTGAATGCCTCGCCTGAAAGGGTCTCCATCCAGTGCTTTGCCGGCTCCCACGATCCGTTGTCTTTCTGCTTGTCCGCCAGCCACCTCTGGGTCCTCTGGATCACTGCGGGGTCCACCGAGTAGACCTTGCTCATGTCGTAGAACTCCATGAGCCCGTAGGCTGTAAGCACCTTGTGGGCGGGCGCGCGTCCGAACCACTCGAACCCTCCGCCGGAGACCTCGAAGGACAGGAGCCGCTGGTAGCCCAGGTTGATGAACTCTTCCGCCTTCATCTGGATTTCCGGCCTGATGGTGCCGGTCTTTTTCATGTAGGCCAGGA
>CAYQTK010000134.1:0-11662 GCA_964420375.1 uncultured bacterium | reverse complement strand
CTGCCGCACTCCAGAACAGCGCCGCAAAAGTAAATTAAACCTCCGTTTCGCAACAGGCTCTAAGTACTCTTACCTTGGCGACCGGCTGGGGGGAATGCCGGCAAAACAGGCTCCCAAAAGGCCTCTGCGCAAAGAAGACTTCCTGAAAGAGACCGGGAGCCGGAGTTCCGGAAAGGACTGGCAGAGTTCGAGCGGATAGCCGTAAAATATCGCACTGCCGTGATGTGCGCGGAGAAAGACCCTTCCCGCTGTCACCGCCGCCTGCTCATCACTTTGCAACTTCTCGGCAGCGGGTTCCGGGTGATCCACATCCTTAAAGACGGTTTTGCTGCCGATGAAGAGGACTTCGCGGAAACAGACTCTTCTTAGTCGCCTCCTTGTTTGGAGGAAGAAGCTTTGTTTCCCGGTTCGATCCTGCACAGGACCGATCCCCGCGGCCGGTCTTCAAGTACTGGTTTGCAGTACTCGCTGTTAATGAACCTTGCCACTTTCTGGGGAGAGGGCGGAGGATAGCCGATCTTTTCATACTGCGGCCTTAACCTCTCCATCTCCGGTATGCAGATCAAGAGGTGGCTTATGCCGTAGCTCTTCAGCCTTATCGCGGCCTCGGAAAAAGACGTGTGTTTTAGAAGCTCGAAAAAGGGATGAGGCACCAGGAAGTAAGGGGCCACAGCCTCTCGCCGGAGATAGAAAAACCTTGTCTCACCGGCCAGGAGTATTGTGGCGTCGGCGGGAAGAACGTGGTTGGCCCTGATCTGCAGGGGCAAGGAGTTTGGAGGAGCTTTTCTCACCTGCAAAAGCCGTTCTATATACTTTTGCTTGTCGCACCCGAGTCGCGGATAAGAGTATCCTCCGCTGATGTTGGCCGTGGTCTTCACCATAACTGCGGCGCATAAAAGGAACACCGCGCCAAGTATGATGGCCGCCGGAACTCGGATCACTCGCCTGCCTTCGCTCCGGAGCCACAGGGAATGGATGCCCGCGCCCGCGATAATCACCAGTGCTCCTATGGCAGGATAGGCGAACCTGACCATTCGAAACGAGAACACCGACAAGTACAAAGCAACGATACCGTAAACAAACACCAGCCACTGCTGCCGGTTCTTGTTCTTGCCCGCAAGCAGAAACAAGGGGACTCCCATCCACAACAAGGGACCGATAAAGTGTGCGGATCCCCACTGTTGGTTAAGCTTATCCCATTCGTTGAAAACCATGTTCCAGGGAGCAAGGATGACCTCCGGCAACGAGTGGAAAGAGAGGTTTATGGCGTGGGCATCCTGTTTGAAAGCCTGCCATGCCGAATCGGAGAGCCCTTTCCATAAGCCGTCAATTGGCACCGGCATGACCGGGTTGCCGGCTGCCGCCAGGTTGCGAAGCGGCCAGGGAAGGAGGATTAGAAAGGCTATTGCCGGGCCGGGAAGGATATCCCGAAAGCTCCGATGTTTAAAGGCAAGTACGGATATGAAGATCACCTGGACGAGGAGCACCTGGAGCCATGAGGTGTACTTGACGGTTGCCGCTCCGCCGGCCATAAGGCCCCAGCCGATCATCCAGCCGGTGAGTCCTTGCTTATCATCGTCACTCTTTTCGAAGAAGCCGCATAAAAAAAAGAGGCCCCCGGTGGTGAAAAGGAGCACGAAATGGTCTATCCCCGGCAGGACCGCGGAGTTGGTTATGGTAACCGCGGCCAGGGAAACTCCCAGCACCGCCGGGCCCGAGCGTTCCGGGAAATGGCGGACTGCGGTATCGCGAAGGGCGAGCATGGTAAAAAGCCAGACCCCTCCGCTTACGACCTGGGCGGAAAGCACTCCGCCTATAAGACCGGCGCCCAGCATCAGCTCGGCACAGGAAGGGAAGAAGGAGTAAGGATGCCATGACACCGGTTCTGTAAAGCCGGAGATAAGGTACTGTCGCGGCAGAGCGAGATGGTAGTTGAGAGTGTCGTAAAACCACGTGGGGTTCATGAGGCTTACGAGAACAACAATTCCGGGGACAGCCAGTATAACGAACTCCACTGGCCGAAGCTGATATTTATTAGATGAGAATGTTTTGGGGGGAAGCACCCACAGGATGTCGATGAGACCCCAGATTGCCGCGGCCAGGGTAATGACGACAAGAGAGACAGGTTTGTATAATCCGATGTTGCCGAAAACCGTGAACAGCACGGTGAGGATGACCATTCCTGCTGCAAAGCAGATCGACCACGGAGGGTCTTCTCTCATTATGCGGGCCGGCACAGACCGGCCGCAGAGCGCGCACCCGACAATTACCACCGCTCCCCACAAAACACCGGGATCACTCTGGAAAACCGCGGGCAGTGAAAACAAGGCATCGAAGAAAGCAGACGCCCAGTTTCCCATCCACGCGCCGGGCTGCACGGCTTCTCCCCACAGGAAGTACGACAACGCACCAATACCGGCAAGCCAGGCCAGAGAGAGGTATATATAAAATGTGCTTTTTGATCTTTCCATCTCTCCGCACATTTTAGGACCCGGACCTTTATACGGCAAACCGCCCGAGGGTGTGCGACATGTTTGGTGGCTGTTACGCTGGCCTGCTTTTTGGGGATACTGATCTGGTAGTATCCAAAATCATCAGGAGAAAGACAAGGGCAAGAGCGAAGGCGAGGTTGGAAAGAGAAGGAAGGCATTGGTGGGAGAGCATGAAGCGAGCGGGGAGTTCAGGGAGGATAGCCCACGCGGTTTTGTCCTCGAAACTGCGTGGATGGCGAAGCCACCGGCTGATTGTTCCCAAACCATGCTATCTTCCCGGCATCATGAGAGGGGATCAATCCTTTACAACGAACATTGCTCCGGATGGGGGGTAAGGGTCCAGTTGAGCAGAGTCTTTTCAAGATTGAAATGACGCATACCGGGTGAGCGAAGAAAATCGCGACTGAAGTCGCTCGCACAAAAGGACTGCTTTTTGTAAGCGGCAAAAACAATTGTTAGCAAACACAAGTGTCTTGTCAAATGCTTTTTGGGGAATAGAAAATAATCGTGCGAGCGGCTGATACCGCGATCTTTGTGCGCGCGACGGAAGTCGCGACTTAAGTCGCTCGCACGCAGCTTCTGAATTTTCATGTGACCAGCTTCGGCTGTGGCATCCACCATCGCGACTGCCGGGGGGCATCATGGGGAGGCGTTCAGCCTGTGGCGCTGCCACCCACGCAGTTTCGGGGACGAAACTGCGTGGGCCACCCGGGAGGCAATGACCACCAAATATGTCGCAGGGCCACCGCCCGACTCCGGCTTGATGAAAGCAAACAATAATGATAGATTTACGAGTCTGAAACAGTATCATAAGCCGCAAATCAAAAGGAGACGTCAAATGTTCATGATAAAAACGAATAAGAAGATAAAGGGTGTAAAGGCACTCCCAGTCATACTTGTTGTTCTTTCTTTATGCATGTTTGCTCATACCGGCAAGTCCTTTCCCGACTCCGAGCTGGGAACGGACGGCCGGATGTTCGTGGACGATTCGGGAAGGGAAGTGATTCTTCGCGGAGCAAACGCGGGCATGCGCAGCAAGATGCCCCCCTTCTATCCCTTCGATCCCCGACCGGACTTCGAGACCGCGCTCGAAGAGTACGTGGATATTTTTGACAAGCTGGGTTTCAACGTGGTGCGTCTTCTCATCATGTACGAAGCCGCGGAGCCGGAGCGGGGAAATTATGACGAGGAGTACTTAAAGCACTACGACATGATGATCGAGGAGTTCGCCGGCCGGGGCATCCGGGTGATCGTTGACAGCCACCAGGACATCTTCCACCGACGCTTCTGCGGGTCCGGCTTTCCGGACTGGACCATCGCCCGCCGCTACCGCATACTTCCCCACTGCTCGAACTGCCCGGTGTGGGAGCTCAACAACCTGACCTTTGCGGTGTCCAGCTCGTGGGACCGGTTCTGGTTCAACAAGGACGGCATCCAGGACCGGTACGTCAAGTTTTTCCGAATGCTTGCCGAGCGCTACAAGGACCAGCCCGCGGTCATCGGCTTCGAGCCCATTAACGAGCCCATGTCCGGCTACGTGGGCACTCTCTTTTACGAGTGGTGGAACGAAGAGAAGCTGGGGGGCCTCTACGAAGCGGTGGCCAATGAGGCCCACCAGGTGGATGACCGCTACATCATCTTTGCGGACACTTGTCCACTGGAGAACCTCGGCACCTGGGCGGAGGACAGGACAAGGCCAGACATCGACAACCTGGCAATGGCGCCTCATTACTATGACCTCGGTTATTACAAGCTCGAGCTGTCCACCGGCAGGGACAGGGAGATGATGAAGAACGGTTTGCAAAGGCACTTGCGGCTGGCCCGCGCCTGGAACGTGCCCGTGCTGGTGGGCGAGTACGGCATCGAGATGGAAAGGGACGACGCTGAAGGGTATCTTCAAGACCTCTACTCCGTGTTTGACGAGCTGTTCCTCTCCGGCACCATCTGGGAGGTCTCCGCCAGCGCCAAGCTGTGGAACGGCAGGGTCAAGAACCTGGTCTATGCGGACGGAACCATCCGCGAGCCCGCGTTCGTAATCGACAGGCCGTATCCCCGTGCGGTTGCCGGCGACATGAATGAGTTTTCCTTTGATCCTCGAACCGGCCGCTTCGTGATCGAGTTCAAAGAAGACCCGGCAATAGCCAAACCAACCGTCATTTATCTGCCCGACCGCGTCTATCCCCAAAAGCCCCGCATCGAGATCGATCCGGAAGGGAGCTATGAAATCAACCCGGAGCAAAAGGTGTTGGAAGTCAGGCCGTTGGGCAGAGAGGTTTCGCGGAAGATCGTATTATCTCCCTAAACGGTCCGGGCCCACTGTCGAACAACACGTTACAGGTATTGTTCTGGAGACCTTATCCGCAAAAAGGAAATTTCCGAGGAATTTATCTCAAAGGAAATCGAGGTCCGCACCTTCATGTGCCTGGAGCACGTGTCCGGCGTGAAGCAGCTTCCAGCCTCGCTCGGGCGGGGCAGGAGCTTGCAGATTTTTCTTGCGCGTCGCAAGCTCATTTCCATCCGCCAGAAGGTCGAGCCGTCGCTCGGCAACGTCGATCCGGATGATGTCGCCGTCCCTTACCAGCGCAAGCGGCCCTCCAATGGCGGCCTCGGGCGAGCAGTGCAGCACCACCGTGCCGAACGCTGTGCCGCTCATGCGGGCGTCCGAGACCCTGACCATGTCCTTTACTCCCTGTCGGGCGAGCTTTTGGGGTATGGGTATGTAGCCGGCTTCGGGCATGCCGTAGAAGGGTCCGGCGTTTCTGAGGACCAGCACGGAGTCGGGAGTGACCTGGAGCCCAGGGTCGTCAATGCGGGAGACCATGTCCTCCGGAGAGTCAAAGACGACCGCGGGGCCCCGGTGCCGGCAGAGCTCTTTGCTTGCCGCGGCAGCCTTTATCACCGCGCCGTCGGGCGCCAGGGTACCGCGCAGGGTCGCGAGCGCTCCGGAAGGCCCCAGCGGCTCTTCCAGGCTCCGGATCACCGACTGCCACGGTCCCGGCGGCTCCTGTGCTTGGAGAAGCTCGGCCATGTTTTTGCCGGTTACGGAGAATGCATCGGTCTCGAGAAGCGGCTGCAACACCTTCAGCAAAGCCGGCATTCCGCCTGCATGGTGGAAGTCCTCCATGTAGACCGATCCCGCGGGCTTGCAGTCGACAACGAACGGCGTGCGGGCCGCAACTTCATGGAACTGATCAAGATCAAGAGTAATGCCCGCCCGCCGGGCAATGGCAATAAGATGGACCACAGCGTTCGTCGATCCGCTCACCGCGGCAAGCACGGTCATGGCGTTGTGGAATGCCTTGTCAGTGAGTATGGTGGAGGGCCTGCGCTCTTTTTGGGCGGCCTCCACCGCCAGCCTTCCGGATGCTGTTGCCACGCGGAGCCGGTCGCCCGATCCCGAAGGTGCTGCCGCGGCTCGGGGGACCGCCATTCCCATAGCTTCAGCCAGACAGGCCATGGTTGAGGCAGTGCCCATGACCATGCAGGTGCCGCCGGTGGGGCACAGCGACTTCTCGATCTCGGCTATTTCATCATCATTGAGCTCGCCCGCGCGATAGCCGGCCCACAGCCGCCGGCAGTCGGTGCATGCTCCCAGGCGCTCGCCTCGAAAGTAACCGGTGCGCATGGGGCCGGGCGGCACGCATATGGCGGGGATGTCCGCGGATGCCGCGGCCATGAGCTGGGCGGGAATGGTCTTGTCGCATCCGCCGGTCAGGACCACCGCGTCCATGGGCTGGCTTCGGATCATCTCTTCCGTCTCCATTGCCAGCAGGTTCCGGTAGAGCATGGTAGTGGGGCTTATGAATATCTCATTTAAGGAGATGGTGGGAAAGACCATGGGAAGGCCGCCCGCTTCGAGCACGCCTCGCTTCAGTGCTTCGATCACGTCGGAGAGGTCGCGGTGACAGGGGTTGAAGTCGGACCGGGTGTCAGCAATACCGATGATGGGCCTGTCCGTGTCCTCTTGGTCATAGCCGGCAGCCGCGAGGAACGCGCGTCTCATGTACCTGCTGAAGCCGGTGTCCCCGTATGATGCCAGGTTCCGGTATATGCCCTTTTTGTCGTGGTCCAACTATATCCCCCGCTTTTTATCAAAGCCTGATGTTGACGTACTTGGTGACCGTATAGGACTCGATGCCTTCCGTGCCGCCTTCCCTGCCGAAACCGGATTTTTTTATGCCGCCGAAAGGTATCTCCGCGGTGGCGATGACCAGGTTGTTGACTCCCACCATGCCGCAGTCCAGTCCTTCAGAGGCCAGGAAAGCCGTCCTGGTGTTGTTGGTGAACACATAACCTGCCAGCCCGAACTCCGTCGAATTGGCCTTTATAAGGCCGTCCTCCAAGTCGGTGAACTTCGCAATCGGAGCTATGGGGCAGAAAGGCTCCTCATACATTACTTTCATGGAGGGGTCGACATCGGCGAGCACGGTAGGCTCGTAATAAAAACCCTTTGCAAAGCCGGGATGCCTTTTGCCGCCGCAGACAAGCTCGGCGTTCCTGGACACCGCATCGTCAACCAGCTCCTGGGTATTGTCGATCCTCCTCTGGTTGGCAAGAGGCCCGACCTCGGTGTCCGGGTCCTTGCCGTCTCCCACCCGGAGAGATTCCGTGACCTCTTTGAACTTTGCCAGAAACTTGTCATACACCTCTTCCTGCACGTAGAAGCGGCTGGCTGCGATGCATACCTGGCCGTTGTTGCGGAACTTGCCGCGCGCGCAGGTCTCCGCGACCGCCTCGATATCCGCGTCTTTGAAGACCAGGACCGGCGAGTGTCCGCCGAGTTCCATGGAGGACGACTTGATCTCGTCCGCGCAAAGCCGGAGCAGCTCCCGGCCCACGGGCACGGATCCGGTGAGCGAGACCTTGCGGATGACCGGGCTTTTGATGAGGTGCGCGCTTATAAGCGATGACTTGCCGGTGACCACGTTGATTGCGCCGTCGGGAACGCCCGCGTCCCGGCAGGCCTGGGCCACCATCATTGCGGACCGCGGGGCTTCAATCGCGGGCTTTACAATAATGGAGCATCCTGCGGCAAGTGCGGCCGCGATCTTGCGCGATGACAGAAGCACGGGAAAGTTCCAGGGGCTGAAAGCAGCCACCGGCCCGATAGGCTCTCGCATGACCAGGAGCCGGTGCCCGCGGGAATGCCCGTCCACCACGCGGCCGTAGATGCGGCGGGCCTCGTCCGCGTACCAGTCGAACTGGTCGGCTGAAGCGTTAATCTCGCCCTTTGCTTCTCCCAGCGGTTTGCCTTGCTCTTCGGTAAGAACCTCGGCCATCTCGTCGAGTCTCTCGCGGACAAGTAAGGCGATCTTGCGGATTACTGAGCTGCGGCTCCAGGCGTCAATCTCGCGCCACTCCCGCCAGGAGCGGTCCGCAGACGCAAGCGCCCGGTCAAGGTCTTGTGCGGTCGCCATAGGAGCCGAGTCCACCACCTCTTCGTTGGCAGGGTTTACAATGTCTTCCCGCGCGTCGTCGGAAGAGTCGCACCATTTGCCGTCAATAAGCATCTGGTTGGGTACGGTCATTTCATACTCCTTTAATCGCGACTAAAGTCGCTCCCGCAATTTATTTTGCAGATGTCCATAAAACACCTGATACGCTACAGCCCTATCTTGTGGCGGAGCTTCTGAGTCTGGCGCACCCAGTTGCCCACGTTCCAGCGGCCGAAAGCTCCAAGTCCCCCCAGCTCGTCCGATCCGTAGTATACGGGCAGGTGGACAAGGGACAAACCGTCGTAATCCGCGGCCTTTTGAAGGGATGCTTTCAGCTCTTCAATCGTCTCGCCGCCGTAGACTGCATTTATGCCTTTTATGGAGGACGCCAGCGCCACGTAGTCCACTTCGACGCAGTCGTGGGTGGCATGCTCGGCCCCGTACTGGTCTTTCTGCAACGCGGAGATGGCTGCCATGCGGCGGTTGTCCAAGAGCAGTATACACCCGCGCGCGCCGTGCTGCACCCCGTCTATGAGTATCTGGGGGTTCATAAAAAAGGACCCCTCCCCGGTCAGGGCCAGGCCGTAGAAGGGCTTCGAGGCGATCGCGGTTGAAAGCAGCGCGGACACTGCAAAGCCCATGTAGCTGGCGCCGGTGTCTGTATAGGTCCTGTTGATACGGTCGTCCTCTACTACCTGGAAGCCGTTAGCCTGCACGTCGCCGGCGTCGAAGAAACATATCCAGTCTTTTGTTCTCGCAAAGTCGGTTGCCGTCTTTATTGCCGCAGGCTGGGTAAGGAGTTCTTTTTTCCACGTTGCGTCATAAAGGCAGGGGTTCTGATAGCGCTTTTGTTTGAAGTCTTCCCACTGCTTGCGCTTTTCGCTGCATTGCTCCATCCATTCCGATTCCGTAACCGGCATCGCCCCCCGGCCCTCCAATGTCTTGACCAGCTTTTGAAGAGTGAGTGATGCCTCTCCCCAAAGCGCAATGGTCCTGTTGTAGTGGGCGGACGCATCCAAATCAGTGTTGATGTTGACGACCTTTTGGGCATTAGGGTAGCCGGTCCTCGAGCAGTCTGACTGGCAGACGAACCTGGTCCCGATGGCCACCAGCAGGTCAGCCTCCTCCATTACGTAGTTGCCGGAGATTGAGCCCTTGCTTCCACCCACCTGCATGTTGCGGGGATGGTCGTAGGGGAGCACGCCGGTGGAAGTGGGCGAGAGCACGGCCATGCCGTCCGCAAGCTCGAGAAAGCGATAGAGTTCTTCACCAAGATGCCGGGCTCCAGCGCCGAGCTTGACTGCGACCTTTTCCGCGGACAACAGCGCCTTTGCGGCTTCTTCATAGGCCTGTTTTCCTCCGGCTTCATTCATTTGCGGAGGCTCTCCAAAAGGAAGCTCGTCCAAGTTGAACTCGGGTATGATCGCGGGCTGAGTATTCATGGGCAAAAGAAGGTAGAACGGCCCGCCGCGATGGGGGTGGTCCACCGTGTTCAGTCCTTTCCGCAGGGCAGAGGACACCGCACCTGGAGTATGTAGGGAGTATGCACTGCCCATGGTGGAGAAGAGCCGCAGAAACGACCCTTGTTCCGAGGAGGGTATCTGCTGCATGTTGGGTCCTTCGTCCTCGGTGGTCTCGTCGCCGACAAGGTACCATACCCCGAGCCCGTCGCTTGCCGGAACCAGCGAACCCGCCAGGGCGTGAAGCGCTCCCGGACCGATGGACGTCACCACTGCGGCCTTCTCGCCGGTGACCCACCGGAGCGCTGCCGCCGCATGGGACGCCGCGGTCTCGTGGCGCACCGCATGCGTCTTTACAAGGCCGGCCTCTTCGTAGACCCGCAGGACCTCGCCTATCTCCGTGGACCCGTGTCCGAGCACGCACAGGAATTTATGCACGTCCTGGAGCAACAAGCCCATGATGACCGCCTCGGAAAGGGTCACATCGGCATAATGTTTTAGAAGACCCTGATCAAGGGCCGACCTGACTCCTCCTGCCCGGGCTATGCTCTGTGCCCGGTTCTTTCTTTCATTGGTGAGCTGTTCGTGTCCGGGGTATGTCTGCATCTTCTTCTCCTTTCCGGCATAGCTTATGGATACGAAAATACTGCCGGAAGCCCGGTTATATGGACGCCAGGTACTCTTCCACTTTCTTTTCTTTCGAGGGGGAGAGCAGCTTGGGCTGATGGGTATCGAGTATTGATGCTGCTTCCTGTAAAAGCATGTCGGTAATCGGCTGTCCCTGGTCGTAGGATATATGTTTGCGGTTTATGTACTTGGGCGGCAGCCAGAGCGCTTCCCTGAACTTCTTGGCGGTGTGGGGATGGGCCAGGTATACGTCGCCGCTGCGGGACACCTCGTCGATCACGTCTATTGCAAGAGCCTCCTCGGAAAGGTCCGCGGGCCGGAGTATCTGCCGGGCCCTTCCTATCATCATGTCGGTCAGGACCAGCATGCGCGGGTCGTAAAGCTCTCCGTGGGCCATCAAGCCAACGTCGTGTGCCATGGTGGTCCCGGCCATCAGCCCCAGTGATATTCCTTCATAAGCTTCCATGGCCGCCTGTGCGTCTACCAGGAAGGAATCGCTGGAGCCTGCCGTTCCCCAGGAGGGCAGGTTGTAGAACCTTCCCATGTCCGCGTACATGGCCGTGGTCCGGAACCAGGTGGGGTCTCCGTAACAGACTATAGTTGATTTCATGTCCATGGAAGAGGTGTTCGACCCGTATATGAACTGAATGTGCTCGTTCTTCAGGGTGGCCACCACCAGGCCGGCCAATGACTCGGCGCTTCCCTGCACCACACCTCCTACGGGCGTGATGGGGGCGCTTCCCCCGCAGTTGGCTGCCGCGGCGTAGAGCACGGGAATGTTGTACTCCGCTGCGAAAAGCAGCTTGGACACGCTGTTGTCGTCCATGATGAGTGGCGAGATGGGATCGAGGTGGGCTATAAAAAACGGCTTCTTTTGAAGCTTCTCTTTGCTGCCCGCCACTATGGCGGCGATGTTATGGATGTGCTTCATGTCTTCCAGGCTGACGAATGTGGCCACTATTGGCTTGGCGGTGTTCTTGGTCATCTCCGCGAAAACTGAAGGATAGAGCCTTTGCGCGTCCAGCTCCTCCGGCAAAGCCATGGACATGATGAAGTCGAAGTTGGGAAGCGCGTCAGCAATACGGACGTTATTGCGAACGTCGGCGAGCCTGGACTTCCTTTTTTCGCCGCTGTCCAGGTCAACATTATAAAGGGCGTCGCCTCCGGGACCGTAATGGGTCTTTCCCACCCGGAGCTCGATGGGTCTTTTGCCTTCCTGGTCATAAAGCTTGAGACCACCCCTCCTTCTCGCTTTCTCCAGGGCTTCGTTTACCATCTTGGGAGGAATAAGAACTCTTCCCTCGTCGTCTTTTTTGGCCCCTGCAGCGAGCACCAGGTCAAGCGCTTCCGGCTGCTCCAACTTAACGCCCGTCCGCTCCAGCACCCGAAGCGAAGCATCATGGATTTTTTCCGATTTCAGGTAAGGCAGAAAAAAAGACTTCGGCATAACGGTTCTCCTTTAACATCCGGTGGAGGGAGACAAAAACAACTTTCGGGGCTTTTTTCCCTTTATGCGACGGACATAAAATTATGCTATCAGCTTTTGTTAAGTTTGCAATTTGTTAAAGTGCATACTTAAACTGCCCCATAGTGGAAAGGATACATCACGGCCTCCGGGCTTTCCCCGGACCTCCGGGCTTTCCCCGGA
>CAYQTK010000133.1:0-11704 GCA_964420375.1 uncultured bacterium | reverse complement strand
GAAAGCTTGCTTTCGCACTCATAAGTTCCGGCTTGCCGGAACTTACAAACAGGCGTCTCGGAAACTGTGAGGCTTTTGTGGAGCGCATTTCCGGAAAGCAAGCTTACCGGCGGAAAAAGCGGACAGCAAGCAGCAACACTCCTAAAACAGCGCCGCAAAAGTAAATTAAACCTCGGTTTCGCAACAAGCACTAATTAGCCGCTTTTATAGGAAGGCGGCCTGCCCTGTTCGTCCCAGCCGCGGAGCCGGTAGTAATCCCCTACCAGTGTGTCGAGTTCTTCCTCGGAGATGCTCTGGCCGAGGGGCTGCAAGGGATTTTTATAAATGGCGGGCGGAAGCCGGTCGTCCTCTTTGGTAAGTCCTTCACGGAGGTTGAATATCCGCGCGGCGTCGGTGACATTGGCGGCGATGCGGGCGAGCCCCTCTTTGTCCAGCTCCATGCCGGTGGTCCCCAGTACGATCCCGGCGAGCCCGTCCCACTGGTTCAGCTCGCGGAAGAAACGGCACAACACCAGGGTGTCGAACAACGTGGCCCGGTCTTCATAATCAAGAAAAAGCTGTGCCTTGCCCTCGATTGCTTCCGGGGCGATATGTCCGGCCAGCTCCGGCTTGTAAAAGGTGGTGCGAAGGTGGCATGCCCCCCGGTCGGACACGGCATACGCCAGGCCCATGCCCTTTAGCCCGCGCGGGTCATAGCCCGCAGGCTCCAGGCCCTTTACGTGTACTGCTTCGTTCTCCATCTCCCAGGCCCGGGCGGCGTAGCGGATGCCGCGAGAGAGTATCTCGCCGAGACCGCGGCGATAAGCCATGTCGCGGACAAGACCGGCCACTGCGTCAACGTCGCCGAACTCGATCTTCTCCGCTATCCGGCCGAGCTTCGAGGCGTGCATGGCAAAGCCAGCGAGGTTGCCCGCGGTAATGGTGTCAATGCCGTAGCGGTCGCAAAGGTCGTTCAAGTAGATGACCTCTTCGATGGAATCTATCAGGCACAGGCCGGCAAAAGCGTAGATGGTCTCGAACTCGGGGCCTTCCAGTTCGAGCCCTTGAAATCGACCGGAGTTCACTTGCGAGCGCTTGCCGCAGGCCATGAAGCAGCGGGGACAGGCCCGGGCCTTGACTTGGCAGCGCTTGTGGTGGGCTTCTGCGCTCAGCTTGTCATAGTAGTCTTCCCTCTTGCCGCGCTTCCAGTACTCGGTGGGGAACACGCTTGCTTCATTGGCCACCGCCACCATGTTTACCGTGCCGAAGCGTTTATAGTTCTCCACACCTTTGTCGGTCTTGGACCGGTCCTTCATGTCCTTCCAGTGTCGGTCCAGCACGTCGGGCCTTGCCGGGCTGCGTTTCTTAGAGCCGTGGAAGACGATCGCCTTGACCTTTTTCGAGCCCAAAACAGCGCCCACTCCGGTGCGGCCGGCGCAGCGCCAGTAGTTGTTGTTGATGGTTGCAAAGCTTACCAGGTTCTCGCCCGCGGGACCGATCGCCACCACTTCCGCCTGCGGCTCTGCTATCATCCGTTTTACCGCGTCCTCGGTCCCGTAAGACTCAGTCCCCCACAGATGGGAGGCATCAAGGAACCGCACGTCATGGTCGGATATGTCCACCACTACCGGTTTTTCCGACGCGCCGTAAAACACCACTGCGTCAACACCGGTGCGCGATATCTTGTCCGCTACCGTGCCTCCGGAGTAGGACTCGGATAAGTAGCCGGTCTGCGGCGACCGGGTGAATACCCCGTAGCGGGCGGACCCGTGTACGCGCGAGTCAGTGGCCGGGCCCACGGCAAACACCAGGTTGTTCTCCGGAGAAAGGGGATCAACCCCCGGCCGGTTATTGTCCAGCAGAAGCCGGACCCCCAGTCCTTTGCCGCCCAGGTAAGACTCGTACACCCGGTCGGGCACTTCTCTTACACAGAAGCTCTGTCCGGCGAGGTCCACGTAAAGGACCATGTTAAAAAAACCGTGCATGTTTTCTCCAGCAAAGAGTATTTCACATCCCGACTACCGCTGGTGGAGGTCGCGACTAAAGTCGCTCGCACGACTTTCTCTTATTCCATAAAAAACGCTTGACGAGAAACTAGTGCTTTGTCAAGCGTTTTTCGTCGCTTACAAGACAGATTTTCTTCGTGCGAGCGACTTTTAGTCGCGACTTCCGTCGCTCGCACACTATGCGTCAGTGTAAGCTTGACAAAGCACTAGTTAGTGCCTGCTGCGTGCGAGCAACTTCAGCGCGGTTATAACCTCCCGCACATCAAATAAGCAATCGCGTTCGGTTAAAGCTCTATTCATAGTTTTTTGGTGCGAGCGACTTCAGTCGCGATCAGAATCGCCCGCGCGGAGCTTATGTTCTTCTACATGACCGGGGATCAGCCCATCATCACCTTGAAGTGCTTCTGCTTGCTGGTGGTTATGTCCACCACCGATGGCTTGTCGTTGTTCAAGGCCTCGTTGATGGCTCCTTTGACGTCTTCCGCCTTGTCCACCTGGTATCCTTCGATTCCCACCCCACGGGCGATATCAGCGAACATGGGCCGCTCGTACTCAGTGGCCAGCCTGCGGTCGTCGGGCTGGAAGTCCATTACGTTGCCGAGACAGGAGTTGTTGATGACCACCCAGGTGATGGGAAGGTTGTAGTCCCTTGCCATCTCCATGCCGTAAAGCTGCATCATCATGCCGCCGTCGCCCATGAAGCAGGCCACCTTCCTGTCCTTTTCGATCATCTGGGCGGCCAGTCCCGCGGTCACGCTCCAGCCCACGGGGGTGACTCCACCAGGGGCGATGATCTGGCCCGCCTTCTTGCACTGGAAGTACTTGTGCATCCATGCCCGGTTGTTGCCGCCGTCCAGCACCAGCAGGGTGTCGTCGTCCACCGAGTCGTTTAAGTCCTTGACCACCCGCTCGGGAGCGATGGGGTACTCGTCCGAGGTGTACTGCGCATCCTGGAAGTAGCTGCGGTCCGTCTTGTACTTCTTGAGGGCCTCGGTGCGGGCCTTGGCGTCGAGCTTGGGCTTTTTCTGTTTGATGTCCTCGATGATAAGCCTAAGAGCGCGCCTGGCGTCCGAAGTGGCCCCGTACTCGATGGGATAGGTAAACCCGATGTTCAAAGGCTCGATGTCCACCTGGACGATCTTCTGCTTTAAGGGGTTTATCCAGTCGGGTCCCAGCATCTTGTGGTTCTCCGGGGCCAGGCCGGTGCCTACTGCGAAGATGACGTCCGCTTCGAGGAGCTTTTCATTGGCTGCTTTCTGTCCGAAGTTTCCGGTGCCGCCCATTGCCAGGTCATGGGTTTCCTCGATCGAGCTTTTGCCCATGACCGATGTGGCCACCGGCATTCCCAGAAGCTCGGCCAGCTCCTTGACCTCGTCGTAGGCCCGGGACATGTGTATGCCCTGGCCGCAGAGCATGATGGGGTTCTCGGACTTGATCAGATAATCGGATATCTTGTCCACGCTCTCGCCGGAGAGGCACGGCGGCTCCACGTTCAGACGCCCTTTCACGCTGTCGACTCCCCACAAGGGCGGCGTCAGGGCGTCTTCCTCGATCTGTGAGGTCACCACGTTCCACCTGGCTATGACCGCTGCCGGCCCGGGCTTGCCGGTCATGGCGTGCTTGATGGCGAGCTGTACGCCGTGGACGTACTCCGATGGCGCATGCGCCACTGTAGTGAACTTGGTCATTCCCTTGAAGATGGAACGGTGGTCGGACGACCCGTACTCTCCGGACCCGCACTGGTAAGGCATGTGCTGGGCCAGTCCCCCGTAGTCGGAGAACTCGGAAAGGATGAGCATTGGCGAGCCTGCATGGAAGGCCTCGAGTATGCCCAGGCCGCTGCTGGAAGCCAGCCATGCTCCCTGCGCCAAAATCGCCGCGGGCTTGCCGGTCAGCCGCGCAGTCATGTCGGCCATGCCGGACGCGCACTGCTCGTTTCTGACCAGCACGGTCTTGATCTTGTCCTGCCGGTCGTAGAGGGGGTCGAACATAAACATGTTGGAACCCCCCGGCATGCCGAATACATACTCGATCCCGGCAGCGATAAGGGTGTCAGCCACTAAATCCCTGGTATTTGCCATTTCTTCCTCCTTGTCCGGCCAAAGCCGGTATTGTGATCAGTTATTACCTTTGCAGAATCATTGCAGCCCGGTTCTCTTTTTCTCGGCCCATTCCCGGTCCTCGCTGCCGACGGGAGCAGTACGGAGGATAACCTCCAATGATTTTTCCGCCTGCGACCCTTCGTCCCTCTCCAACCGAACTTCCGCCAGAAACCGGTGGAGCCTCATTCGTGCCGCGGGACAAGCGTGGTACTTTATCGTACTTCTAAGCCATGTCGGCCCTTCCAATATTTCCAGCCGACCGTTTTTAAGCTCCTCGTCCAGTGACTCCAGAATGGCCATGCCCCTCTCTACCGTATCGAAAAGCGGCGGCAGCATCACGTAGACGCACCCGCAGACGTAGCGGGCAAAGGCGTTCTCAAGGTCGGAAAATGCCGGGCCTTCATCCGTCTTATCCAGATAGGACAGGCAGCGCTTGAGAAGATACACCGGCGTGGAGAATCCCGAGGCCTGCTCCATTGCAAAGATGTACGAGAGCGCAGCAGAGGCGTTTACAAACGGGGTGTTCACAGGCTCCGGATAATGGCGCTTTATGATCTCGACCGCTGTGCCGGGCTCGCCCTGCAGAACGTAAAGCAAAGCCTCCCATGCGGGCAGCGTGGCCGGGCCTGAATGTTTTTCGTCCCCCACAATCTCCTGCGCACGCGAGTAATCCGAGCGGAAAAGTACATTTGCAAGTTCGGATGTAAAGTCGCCCGCGGCTTTATCCGGCGGGTCCTCCCTATCGGGAGAGTCCGCCAGGGGCAGGAAGTTCAAAAGGGCAAGACGCCTCGAACTTTGGTTGAAGTTGCGCACCGAGTCCTCCACCGCCTCCCGGATGATGCGGCGGCGGAAAAGCGCCATGAAGCTGTCCAGGGAATCGTCAGCCTCGGTCATGAGCCGGGCCGCCTGCCGGGCGGGCACGTCGCCGAGGATGCTTGCTGCAAAGAGCCTGAGGTCCCGGTCTACAGCGTCCCGGATGCCGTCGCGGTAGGCCTTGACCGTGTCCAGGCTGTGATCGAAGGGGACCCCCAGGTCCTCGCGGAGCTTCATGATTTCGATGATGCGAAGGTCGATCGCGGTGTATAGCTTGTCCTCCTCGGCAACCAGCGGCCGAACCAGGCCCTCTTGCTCCAGGACCCGGACCTTGTCAAGAGGATAGTCGGTCCGCCGCTCCACTTGGGTCTCCGGTACGGGGTCGGACTCCGGAACTAGCGCGCTCGACTTGAAAAAGGCCCGACCAAGCTCGGCATCATCTCCGGAAAGACCCTCGGAGTCGAGCATCCGCTTGATAACGTCCAGGGGAAGGAACTTCTCCCTCTGAAGCCGCTTTATCGTCCGGACCCGCTCCACCATGGACTCGTGATAATATGCCATGGTCTTGCCCGTCTTCACCGGCTTGTCGATAAGCCCCTCGTGAACATAGTGCTTAATGGTAGGCACACTCACCTGGGCCCTTTGGGCGAGTTCGCTTATGCGGAGCATGTTTTTCTCTTTCGCAGCCATCTTCGATTCTCTAGCAGGTAGTACGTACTACTTATATAATATAAAAGCCATCATGTCAAGATTTTTTTCCGCCCCGAGCTTTTTCCGGAGAACAAGGCGGGACTCCCTCGTAAAAATTCCAATCTACGCTTTAGATTAGAAAGACGTATGCATCCCCGACTAAATCTTGCCGGAGCCAATATCGGCAAGCTTTTGTTTGAGAGCCCGCAGAATCGTCAGTCCGGTTCCTAACTTTTTCGGACAACAATCCTTCACCGTAAAGGGGGATAACAAGATCAATGGAGGAGGGCGAAATAAAGTAAAGGATAGAGGAGCCTGCCTTGGATAGCCGAGATTCTGCCGGCTCCCCTGTTTTCACTGATTTGAGACGCTCTTTTATTGTAGACCGCTTCTTGCTTCGTCTCGGTTTAGTTTATTTTCCTCGAGCAGGCAGTATTCGGCGGCCTTGTCCATGAGAAGGGAGATGTCCACCGGTTTTTCCATGTAGAAATCAGCTCCGATCTCATAAGCGGCCTTCTCCAGCTTTCCGGACCCGTAACCGGTCATCAGTATAACCTTGCAGGCCGGCAGCTTCGACTTGGCGCAGGAGATGATCTCCAGTCCTTCCCGGCCGCCGGAACCGTCAAGAGAGAGGTCGGTGATGACAAGGTCGATAAAAGAGCTGTTAATATGCTCCTTGGCTTCTTCCATGGTGGCAGCGGTTATAACTTCAACCCCTTCAAAGCTAAGCGCCCTTGGGAAGAACTTTCTGATCAACCATTCATCGTCAACGACAAGTATTCTTTTCATTAAACTCTGCCTCCACTTCAGTATAATCGCAAAAGCCCTCTCATTTTAAAGGCCATGACCAAAACAGGAATGAATATCATGCGCTATGTTTTCATATTCGTTTTTTTCCGCCACAGATATCATCCTGTCTGAGCTATGAAGGAATTATGCAATTTTTCTGCCAATGATTAAGTTCTTTGTAAGGCCCTGATTGTCAAGAAATATTATTCGTGATATTACCTTTCCCTCTCTCCAATAGTCTCAAAAAGTAACAGCCGCACTTTTATATTGACAAGGTTCGGGCAAACAGGTCGTCCAGATTGCTTCTCCTTTTAAGACGTCATAATGTTCGAAAATTCATTATACCAGAGCAATTGCCGCTATTCAAATCAGAAAAGATGCTTTATGAATTTGAGGTTACTTGAAAAGTTCTGCCGGAGGGTTATTCCTATAAAAGATCAGAACGGCTTAATGTTGTTGAGTTTTTACTTTGCGTCTTCGCGCCTTTGCGTGAAATAAAATTCTATTTTGGACAAGAGTGCATGACTGACTTTATTTGCCGCACCCTTTAAGATATACTGAACCGAAGTTGTAAAAAGCGTTGGAGAAAAGACAATGATAACAAGAGTGATGTTGGTTTGGGTTCTGGCTTCGATTATGTTTACGTCTTCTGCCGCGGGCCATACCGGCGAACGCTGGAAGCCGGTGGTTGCGGGTAAATGGCGCGTCCTCTACGAGCCGATAAAGGCGGGGCCACGCGTTAACGACCACTCCATATTCCGGGACATAAACGGCGACTATCGGTTCGTGGGCATAACCTCCTACCCCTACCTGGATCTTTCCTCGAGCTATCTGGGACATGCCGTTGGGGAATCGCTCCTGGAGCCGTTTTCCGAGCTTCACGTGTTGTTTTTCGATTATCCGGACCTGCGTCCCAAGTGGGCTCCCCACGTGATCGTTCATAAGGGCGTCCGGCACATGTACGTGGGGCCGGGACGTATCCGCCATTACATCTCTGAAGACGGCATTAACTGGACCTTTCATGATTACTGCATTGACCCGGGCTGGCACGCCTTCCGCGACAGCATGGTACTCGAGCTGCCCCAAGGCGGCTGGCTCATGTACTGCACTGACCGTGACAACACCGTATCGGTATATCACTCGGACGATCTTTACACCTGGACTGACAAGGGCACTGCTTTCCGGGCCATCAAGCCTGCCGCGGCTTACCCGTGGTGGTTTAATATCTCCTCCACTGAATCGCCTTTTGTTGTCCGCTACAAAGGCGCCTATTACCTGTCGGTGTGCCTTACCAGCGCGCTGGAGCCGGAAACCTATGCCCAGACAGTGGTTCTCCGCTCGGAAGACCCGTACGACTTCGGCGTCTATGCCGCAGGAGCGGACAACGACACCGCTGACCTCGTAACCATTATCAAAGCCCACGCCGCAGAGTATATCCGCGTCTCCCCGGACAGATGGTACATTACCACCTGCGGCTGGAAAAGCTATGAAGGAGTGGAAGGCAAAATCCCCGGCTCGGTCTGCATAGCTCCTCTCAAGTGGGAGAGGGCCGATTGAGGTATAAACAAGGGTGGATGGTATGGGACCACGAGGGATCGATATCGGACTCAGAGTGGAAAAACATGGACTACGACATCTTGGGCACAGCAGAAAACCAATCACAGGTCTATCTCCGCTGGTAAATGGGGCCCACGGACCGATACGAAAAGTATCCGGGGGGAACATCGACGATATTGAAATATGGGCACGGTCCATGTCAGTGGATACGGCCGGAGACGGCATTAGCGACAGTATCGAGAACTCGTCCTTTAAATAGTGCATGTTGCGAAACGGAGGTTTAATTTACTTTTGCGGCGCTGTTCTGGAGTGCGGCAGCAAGCTGTCCGCTTTTTCCGCCGGGAAGCAAGCTTTCCGGTCTGCCCTGTCTGCGTGTCCGCACAGGCAGGCGCACTCCGAAAACGGAGTTTCGAAACAGGCACTAAATACTTTTTCTTAGCAGACTCTGACGGCGACGTCCTGTGCGACGGCAGCACGTCGGGGAACGCAGATTGCTTGCCGGGAAAGGACATGAACAAAAACGGCGGTCAAGACGCCAACGAAACCGATCCCTGTCCTGGGACTCGGGCGGCGACAGTTCCTGGCCGCAGATGTTTGGTGATGAGCGGATGGCAGGGACTTTACTGGACCGCCTCACTCATCGGGTGCATGTAATCGAGATTGCGGGCGAGAGTTACAGGCTGAAAGCGATCAAGAGAGCCGCAAAAAAGGAGGCAGAAAAGAAATAAGGGACGATCAGCGGCCCCTACGAGTGTTGACAGAGTCGGTTCCAAGCGCTATTGTTTGGCCAATGGTGGATCCGTTTTACGCGCCCACCATGGATCTCTTTTACTTGCACATCGCCAGGTGGTCGAACCCTCCGGCCGCGCCGACCATCCTTACCGTGGCCACGGGATAGGAGTGATCGGAAAAGACCTTGCGCGCGGCCGCGATGATTTTTTTCCGGGATTGATCCGATTTGCTGGAAATGAGTCTGGTCTTGCACCTTGCCCGGTAATCGCTTATTAACCTGGTTTTTGATTTCTTCACTTCTTCCTGATTGATCACCAAGCGTCTGATCGATCGAGTTTATCCTAATTGTACAGGAGTTGTCGGCAACGGACAAAGGCAATTTGACAAGCATCATGAACTATGATAAATTTTTTGACGTATGGCAAAATATTGTCAAGCGCAGGACCGGATTAACTGCATGCAAGAGTCCTTGGCTTCTGTGATACGCCAACTATTTTGCCCTGTATACATATCGTCAAGAAGAGGGGAATGAAAGCATGGGCATGACTGCGAAAGAGCGTCTGCAAACGGTGATCAAATGCGAAAAGCCCGACCGGGTTCCGGTTGCGCCCATCCGCCAGGAGTTCTGCGAAGAAGTCGGCGCGGACTTTTACGGTCCGGATTCGACCTCGGGAAGAACGTTTGCCAGGGATGTCGCTACGGGAGAAGCGTGAATCAAGGGAGTGGTCAAGCAAGTACAAATTTTAACGGGAGGGTTAGTATGGAGACGGATATTTATCGCGACCTGCAACAGATGCTCGACAAGTTCTCGGTGGGGTTTCCCCGGACCGAGTCGGGCGTGGAGATCGAAATTCTCAAGAAGCTCTTCTCCGAGGATGACGCGAAGACCTTTTTGAAACTCTCGCCCCTGCTCGAATCTACGGCGGACCTCGCGGCCAAGCTGGGCCTTTCCGAGGAGGAGGCCGCCGGAAGGCTCAATGACATGTTCGAACGGGGCCTGCTGTTCCGCCTGCGCAAGGGAGATAAGAACTACTACGCGGCCATTCCCTTTGTCCATGGACTGTTCGAATTCCAGGTGTCCAAACTTGAGCCGGAGTTCGCCAAGCTTGCGGAAAAGCTGCTGCGCGAGAAGATGGGCTACAACATGCAGGAGAACGCGAGCGGCTTTTTGAGGACCATCCCCGTGAACCAGTCAGTGGACCCGACGCTGGCGGTGGCGCCCTACGAGGACGTGGAGCAGATACTGCGGTCCAAGGACCTGATCGTGGTGACGGAATGCATCTGCCGCAAGGCCGCGGCCATGGTGTCGGACGGCTGCGGCAAGCCCCGCGAAGCCTGCTTCATGTTCGGTTCCATGGGCCAGTACTACCTCGACCGCGACATGGGACGCCGCGTCAGCGCGGACGAGGCTTTGCAAATAGTCAGGGATTGCCAGGAGGCGGGGCTCGTCACCCAGCCGGCCTCCGCTCAGAACCCCGGCGGAATGTGCAACTGCTGCGGCGACTGCTGCGGAGTGCTGGTCGCCGTGCGTGAACATCCCCGCCCGGCCGAGATCGTCTTCACCAACTATTACGCCCGGCTCGACCGCGACGAGTGCAACGGCTGTGGCGACTGCGTCGACCGCTGCCAGATGGACGCCCTTACCCTCGCCGACGACGGCAAGGCCGAGCTTGCGGTCCATCGCTGCATCGGCTGCGGCCTGTGCGTCACCGCCTGCTCGACCGGCGCGCTCAGCCTCGTAGCCAAGGAAGCCTTCCAGGTCCCGCCCAAGAACAGCATGGAGCAGATGGTTAACTTGGCCAAGAAGCGGGGAATACTTTAAATCCGGCGGCAAAGACAAGATGGCCAAGGCCCCCATGCTCGACCACACGGACCTAAAATTCGAGCATGTCAAAGTCGCGACTAAAAGTCGCTCGCACGAAGGATATCTATCTTGTAAGCGACGAGAAACGCTTGACAGAGCATTAGTGTCTTGTCAAGCTTACACTGACGCATCCGGACGAACTGGACGGCGCGGAAGATGGAAAGTCGAAAAATGGGGCGCTCTACCTGCTGGACCTGAAGAGAGTTGACGACGGCAGCCTGGAATTTAAAACCGTCAAATATTACTCGTTCGTCAGCGGCACCGGCTCGACCCCGGCGGTAAGCCCCGCCAGAGACCGGGTGATGGTGAGCGACGACAACGGCTACGTGATCGCGCCGGCTTTTGCGAATCCGCGGCGTTAAACGTTAAAGCGCTCTACGAGAGGGGGAAGACCCGGCACAGCGGTAATTGCCGGCTGCCGTGATTTCTTGATTACTGCTTGGCGGGGAATCAAATGCCGAAGATGGCGTCAATTATGGAAATGCCTTGTCCTTTCTTTTTCACCGTCAGGATGGGAACATTGCACATCTCGATGATTCTCTCCGTGACCGTTCCCAGCAAAATGGCCGCTGTTTTGCTTCTGCCTCGGGAGCCGACAACCAGCAGGTCAGCGCCTTTGTTATGGACCATGTCCACAATGGCCCGGTATCTGTGCCCTTTTCCTCCACCTTATTCATACCCCTGTAAAAAGCTTATGGAGATCCTCCCGACAAGATATGGCAATAAGGATAGTTTGAAAAATTTAAACACCTGGAAGGAGGACCGCATGAGTGGAAAAGTTACCACTTTTTGATCCGGAGTTCAACGGCTCCTTCTTCGTCGCTTGCAGGAAGAGAATTTTCCTTGAACGCCATAATTTCGGCCCAGCTTTTTAATTCAGCCGGCTTTTGGCCCCTGAGACTATCCCGACCCAGCCGCGATCATGAGGCGCTCATTCTTCTTTAAGCAAGAGCGGATCATCTGTATCCTTCCGCCATCTTTCCAGCTTGTCCCGGAGCTCATTTTTCACTTTTACAAGCTCGGGCTTGTCGGCGATATTGTTCTTTTCGGTGGGGTCCTTACGAAGGTCGAAGAGCTCTTCCGGAGGACGAGGTTCCAGGCCGGGAACGTCGGGCCTTTTTGCCGCTTTTACCGCCCAGTCGAAATCCTTGCACATGTCCAGGCCCACCGGC
>CAYQTK010000132.1:0-11731 GCA_964420375.1 uncultured bacterium | reverse complement strand
GTGTTGCCGGATTGAAAGCCCGGTGTCCTAGACCTGGCTAGACGATGGGGACGTAAGATAGAATTATAAACACCTTTTCCCTGCAGTTCAAGGGGATGAAAGGTCATTAAGTTTTGGGGCCTGCCGTAGTTGTCTTGCCTTCTTTTCCTGTCTGTTTATATTATTTGAGAGAGGTGGTTAAAAAATCTGCAAAGACCTGCCGACGGAATTGTTTTCACGGTTCCCGGATGAGGGGTAGAGCAATGGAGAACTCTGAAATCGCGGACGTGTTTGACCGGATAGGCGATCTTCTTGATCTTCGGAAGGAGAACGAGTTCCGGGTCCGCTCCTACCGGAACGCTGCTCGGACGATCCGCGACCTTTCGCACCGCCTGGAGGACATGCTTGATGAAGGCCGTAACTTGCGGGACCTGCCCAACATCGGCAAGAGCGTTGAAGGGAAGATAAAGGAGATCATAGAGACAGGCACAGCCAAGCGTCTCCAGGAACTCGAGAAGCAGGTGCCGGAGGGTCTTCTGGAGATCATGCAAGTTCCCCGGCTCGGTCCCCGCAAGGCCATGCATCTTTATAACGAGCTTGGCGTGCAAAGCCTTGACGATCTTAAGAAGGCCTGCGAGAGACACGAGGTGAGAAAGCTCTCCGGCATGGGCGCGAAGAGCGAGGAGAACATCCTGCAGGGGATCGAGACGCTGAGCTCTTACAGCGGCAGGATGCTCTACCACGACGCCCGGTCTTTTGTAGCTTCGATAAGGCGCCACTTAGAGTCGATTTCCGAGGTCCGGCGATACGAGGTCGCGGGCAGCTTCCGCCGCCGCAAGGAGACGGTGGGTGACCTTGACATCCTTATCCAGGCGGATGACCGCGACCAGGCATTGGAGAAGATACTTTCCTACAGCGAGATAGGCGAGGTCCAGAGCCGGGGCAGGGAGAAGTCCACGGTGTTTTTGAAAAACGGACTCCGGGTGGACTTCAGGTTTTTCGCTTCGGAGAGCTTTGGCGCAGCTCTTTGTTACTTCACCGGCTCCAAGGCGCACAACATCGTGCTCCGCAAGCGCGCCCAGGACAAGGGCTGGAAGTTAAACGAGTACGGTCTGTGGAAAGACGACAAGCTGCTTGCCGGAAGGTCCGAGGATGAGCTTTACAAGAAGTTCTCGCTTTCCTGGATTCCTCCGGAGCTTCGCGAGGACCGGGGCGAGATCGAGGCTGCCGAACAGGGACGTCTTCCTGAGCTTATCCAGCTCTCCGACATTCGCGGTGATCTTCATTGCCATACCCGGGCCACAGACGGCGCTGACAGCATCAAGGACATGGTGGAAGCTGCGCGCGGGCGTGGATACAAGTATCTGGCGATCACCGACCATTCCCAGATGGTCAAGGTAGCCGGGGGACTTGATGAAGAGGATTTGAAGCGGCATGCCGAGAACGTCCGGGAGCTGGACTCGGAGTATGCCGGCATTCGCGTGTTGGCGGGCATCGAGGTTGACATCTTAAAGGACGGCAGCTTAGACCTTGATGAAAAGGTCCTCTCCGATCTCGACTGGGTGGTGGCCAGCGTGCACTTCTACCAGAACCTGGAAGAGAAAGCGATGACGGACAGGATGATAAGAGCTGTTCAAAGCGGTGTGGTCCACAGCCTGGGCCATCCGTTATGCAGGATCATCGGCAGCCGGGACCCGGTAAAGGTGGACATGGACAAGGTGTTCGATGCATGTAAAGAAAACCGGGTGGTGCTGGAGATAAACGCTCAACCCGACCGGCTGGACCTTCCGGATACCTACTGCCGGCAGGCGCTTTCCGAGGGGCTCCTCTTCCATATCGCCACTGACGCGCACATGGCTGCGGACCTGGACCTGATGGACCTGGGCGTGGGCATGGCCCGCCGGGGCTGGCTTTCCAAGAAAGATGTCATCAACACCCGCACCTTGAAGCAACTGGAGAAGATACTTCGCCGGCGATGATATTTATGGAAATCTTTTATCCAGGGTCTTGTCAAACTTACAACTGGGGCACAGGGTGCGAGCGACTTTAGTCGCGACTACCGTCGCTCGCACGAAAAGAACTATCTTGCAAGTGACAAAGACGCTTGACAGAGCGCTTGTGCCTGTTGAAACGGGGGGATTGCCGGCTTTGCGGCGCTGCTTCGGGCTGCGGCAGCGGTCAGCCGGCAAGCTGGAACTTATGAAATCGAAAGCAAGCTTTTGAAATACTCTTGTCCAAAATAGAATTTTATTTCACGCAAAGGCGCGAAGACGCAAAGTAAAAACTCAACAATATTAAGCCGTCGTTCTGATATTTTATAGGAATAACCTTCCGGCAGAACATCTCAAGTAACCTGAAATTCATAAAGCATCTTTTGGTACGCATCATTACCGAGGTTCTACCATTTGATTCCAAATCAAAAAGAAATTCCGAACCCTTGGCGCCTTCGCGCCTTTGCTTGATATGGCTTTCAGCTTTCGCTCCATGTTTTGGACAGCAATGCTTTTGAAAGCAGAATTTCGCAATCAGCACTATCTTGGGGGCACTGCTTCCGGGTCAACCATAACGCTGAACCGGCCCTGGGTGATGGTGCAGGTCTGGCCGTTTACGGGGAGCGTACCCTGTACCTGGCCGGCAAGGATTTTGTTCTCCTTGTCGTACGAGCCCATGAGCCGGGCGGTGTTGCCGTCCCCCCAGGAGAACATGAACATGCCCGCGGTGCCCGCGGTAAGGCCCATAACGGATGATATGGTGTCGTCATGCACCGAGTTGAAAGGCCCGCCCTGGTGGATCATGAGGTATCTGGTAACGTAAAAGGGCGCTTTCGAGTAGGTCAGCATGCCCCCGGTCTGGGGGTCGGCGAGAAAGACCCCGGCCTCCTCGCACTCGGCCTGGACGCTGAAGGTCCAGCCTCCGGAAAGGTCTGCGTTGCCTTGCGGGTTTATGGAAGCAAGCGCGTACCCGGTCTCCGAGCAGTTCTTGACGGTCACGTTGTCGGTACCATAGTAGTCGCCCATGAGAACCTTGCCCTCGTCCATGAACATGCTCTCCCCGTAAAACGAGCCGGACAAACCGGAGCGAACGTAGTTCACCATGAACCCGGAGAAGTCCTCGCTTTGAGAACCCTGCCCGTAGAGCTGGAAGGTCCTGCCGCCCTGGAACATGAGGCTCTGCGCCCCCTCCAGGGTAAGGCCGCTCTGGAGGCTTACCGAGCCTGCAGGCGTTTGCGGATAAAAGGGTATTCTGTAGATATTGGAGCCCAAAGGCATCATGGAGCTGTAATCGCCGGAGTCGAAGTCGTCGGAGAAAAGCAAGGTGCTGCCGGACCAGACTTCGAGGTCGTCGATGTATATGGAGTCCGAGCTTGATGACAGTCCGGTTATGAACTGGAGCGCGAAGTCCTGCGGAGACTCGGGGGTATAGGTAAAGTCAACTCTCTGGGGTTCGGCCGCTGCCAGGTTCCTGCCGTCTATTCTCAAGGGGACGTGGAAGAGGTCTCCGTCAACAATGCGGACGAGGAAGTAGTTTATGCCCTGGTTTTCAGCGTCAGCCAGGTACTTGAACTTGACCCGCATCGGGCCGGCAAGCCCGGTCGAGTCCGCGGCGGGTATCATATCAGGGGGAATAAGATAGTATCCCAGCATGTGGACCTCGGGTATTTCGCCTTCCAGCTCGTAAGAGCTTTTGTCCACCTTGATGCCGGGAAAATAAACCCCCGGTATGTCCGGGTCCGAGGCCCCCGAGCCGGCCAGGCCTTTATCGCACAGCCCCCCTTCACCTTCCATCTCCAGCATCAGGATCAGGTCCCAACTCTGCTCGGTGGAGGATGTCTCGCCGGTGGACATCAAACCTCCGCCGCCTCCACTGGAGGGTGTCTCGCACATCGAGCCCATAGAGCAAACCAGAAGACTTCCTAATATAAGCAGCAGACTTTTTTTCATGGCGACCATCCTTCCCCCCTCTAAAAAATCAGCGAAAATTTCCTTTTATTATTATGGAACACCCGGAGGACGTGTGCAAGAGACCGAAAATTAAACGGATCATTTGACTGTTTCATGTGCTTGAGATAGCATTTTTAAAAAAGTGAATTAACACTGATAAAAGGGGATGAGATGAAAGGCAAGTTATTATTCGTTCTGTCGCTGGTGACGGCATTTATGTTTTCGGGGTGTTCCGGGCAAGGTGAGGAAGAGCCTCAAGTGAGTCCTAAGGATCAGCAGGCCATTATGTCGGTTGTTCGGGCAAATGTTGACGCTGCTGAGAACGAAGACCTTAACGCTTTCATGCAGACCCTTCATCCGGACTCGCCTTTATTTGACTCCAGCCGGAAGTTCATGCAAGCCGTTTTTCAAAAATATGATCTAAGCTACCAGGTGGTGGAGTCCACGGTTGAAGAGGTCTCGGGAGACGTTGCGCGCGTGTCATTTACCCAGATAACCCGGAAGCGTTCCGGTCCCCCAGGAATCAAAGACAACAAGGTAAAAGGGGAGCACATTTTAAAGAAGTCGGACGGCAACTGGAAGATATACCGCACCAAAGCCGGCAATTACACCGAGCTTATAAACGGGTGAGCTTTACAGGTCCGCCATTAAGGGCTGCTCCTTGTTCGTGCATTGAGAAAGGAAGCGCTGATGAAGTACATTTTATTATTGATATCAGCCGCGGGAATGATACTTCTTGCCGGCGTCTTTACGGTTCAGGGCTATGGTTTTTCTGCGGAGGGCGAAAAGATCGTGTCTAAAGAGACAACCAAGTCCCCTCCTGCAGAGAGTGATGGAGATATGGCCGAGCCGGCCGGAAAGGGCGCCGACCCCTCCGAAGCAGGGGAAGCGAAACCGCCTGCCAACGAGGACGATGATACTCGCTCGGAGTTAAAGGCCGCGGTTTACGCCAACCTTGAGGCTTCCCGCCAGGAAGACCTGGAGACCTATATGTATACCCTGCATAAAGAGTCTCCCCATTATGAGGCCACCCGCGAGCTCATGAAAAACACCTTTGCAAACTACGAGCTCGACTATGAGCTGAACGAAATCAGTGTTTCCGCCTTAAAGGGCATGACCGCACAGGTCAGGTTTTCCCAATCGACCCTCAGGATATCCGGACCCGAGTTCCAGGACAACCATGTGACCGGCATTCACGTTCTCAGAAAGGACCGCGGCAAATGGAAGATATTCAACACCCGCCTTATTAACGTGGAACAAAAGCAGTCAGAGTAGACTTTGCACAAGATGCGGGGGCTTGTTTTTTTCAAACGGATGATGAGATATAAAAATCCTGCCAAGAGACTGGTTTTACTTTTCCTGCCCCTGATGATCGTTTTCTGTCAGGGATCACTCCGGCTTCCGGAGGACCGCGGAAGCCCCAATATCATCTTCATTCTCATTGACGCTCTGCGAGCCGACCGGGTCGGATACCACGGCCATGTAAACAATACTACGCCGACGCTGGACTCCTTCAGCAAAAGGGGACTTCGCTTTACCAGGACATACTCTCATTCGAGCCATACCAAGATATCCGTAGCATCCTTGTTCACCGGTCTGCTTCCCCCCTCCCACGGGGTCAGAGAAGCAGGCAATATAAATGACAACAAGAGCAAAGCCGGGATAACTTCGGACGCCGTGGCCGGCTATGCATACACCATGGCGGAGATTTTCCGGGACGCGGGTTACGACACCTTTGGTGTGGTTACCAACCCTCATCTTACCGATGCCATGGGGTTTGGCCAGGGGTTCTCCGATTATCTGTATATTTCGGACGACCCTCGAGCGAGCTATGTCAACCGCATAGCCCTGAGGCTGCTATCAAAACGCTCTTCCCGGCCTTTTTTTCTCTATCTCCATTACATGGACGTACACGCCCCTTATGACCCTCCACCGCCGTATAAACACATGTTCACCAAGTTCATGAATCAATCTTTTGCCGTCTACGAGAACGGGCCTTACGATAAAAAACTTAAAATCCAACAGGCCGCCTACACCGGCGCGGTTTACGACGGCCAAGTCCGGTACTGGGACAACAGGTTTAAGAAGTTTTTAAAAAGGCTAAAAAAAGCAGGTCTCATGAAAAATACCCTGGTCATAGTAACCTCTGACCATGGGGACGAGTTTTACGAGCACCGCGGGTTCGGGCACGGCTACACCTGTTACGAGGAGATGCTCCACGTTCCGCTGACCATGGTCTGGGAAGGCGTACTTCCCGAACAAACCATAATAACCGAGCCGGTGGCCCAGATTGATTTGATTCCCAGCCTGGTCTTCATAGCGGATTTGAAGCCCCCACGAGTGTCGCTGCCGGGAAGGAATCTTTTCGCCGGGTGCCTGGAGCCTCAAAAGGGGGTCTTCTCCTGCGCCGACCCCCCGCCAGGGGCTTTTTTGTACGCTGAAACATATCAGGGCAAAGTTCCCCGTTCTCTCCGGCAGGGAAAGAGCAAGTTAATATACAACAAGAAACCCGAAAGCTACGAGTTCTATGACCTTAATAACGACCCGGCGGAGCAGAACCCGCTGGACCCGTTTGCCCGCAGCAAGGGCAAGCAAATGGTCAAGAAGTTAAAGAAGCTTATGAACAGGAAACCCGAGTATAAGGAGCCGAGCCGCCGGCGGATAGATGAAAAGGCAATAGAGCATCTGAAGAGCCTGGGATATTTTCAAGAATGATCAGGTTTTCCTAAAGCGGCAGAGGAACCATACATCGAAGGCCGCAGGCAGTAATTATCAGCTCCGCGCGTGAGAGATTTCAGTAGCGACTGAAGACGCACATCTGCGATGCACGATTTTCAGTTTTGCAAGGCCGGCAAATTGTCTTCTTTTAATGTCATACATCCTCTTTGCCTGCAACCTGTCCGGCGAGCTGCTTGAGGGTCTTGCTGAGCTCGCTTATCTTGGTCAGCGATTCTTCGGTTTCTTTTGCTCCTTTTTCGACGTCGGAGGCCACTTCGGAGACCTCCATGACCGTGCTGACCATCTGTTCGCAGGCCGTTGTCTGCTGCCTGGTCGACAATGATATCTCATTGCTCGCTTTCCGGGTATGGTCTACCATCTCGAGGATGTTCTGGAAACTCTTGTTCATGTCCTCCATTATCTTCTCCGCTTGTTTGGCGCTTTTCATGGTTTCTTCAGTGACCATTACCGTGGAGTTGGTCGCCGTTTGAATTTTTTCAATAAGCTCGACCACAATCTGAGACGAATCGAGTGTCCGGTTTGCCAGCCGCCTTATTTCCTGGGCCACCACCTGGAACCTTTTTCCTTCCTCGCCTGCTCCGGCTGCTTCTATTCCCGCGTTCAGGGCGAGCAGGTTGGTGTGCTCGCTTATCTCGCGGATAAGGTCGATGATGCGGGTTATCTTCTGGCTTTGCTCTCCGAGCTCGACTATCTGTCCGGCGACCTGCTCGACCTTGGTGGTCACGTCACGCACCTGGACAATGGCCGCGGAGAGTTCATCCCGGCCGCTGTCCGATGCCTGCCGGGTCTGCCGCGCGTTTTCCGAGACGTTCTCCGCGGTGTTCGCTATCTTTCCTGCGCTTGCCGCTATCTCCTTGCTGGTAGAAGATGCCTGGTAAACCGAGGCCGCCTGCTCGGTTGCCCCGCTGGACTGGTGAGAGCTTATGGAGTAAATCTCATCCACGGCCTCGGAAAGAAGCTCCACCGTCTGCTCCAGGTTCTCGACGACCTCGACGGAGCTTTGCAACTGCCGCCTCGACTCGTCCACGAGACGGTCAATGGACCCGGCAAGCAGGCCGACGTCTCCCTCGTAGCCCCGGTCAAGCTTTTCGACTCCCTCTCTCAAATCGAGCCCGGCAAGGTCCGCGTGAAGGGTTCGCACAGGAAGCAAAAGCCTGTAGCGAAGCCATAACAAGACGATAAAGACAAACAGCGCGCCCGCTGCGGAAAGCAGGTACCCGATTTTCCGGACCCCCGCTCCCGTCTTGAACACGGCAGCGCTTTCAAAACCCAGCCGGGCCCATCCCCCTTCCTTGTCGGATTCCCGACCCGCTTTCCAGGGCTTTACATACTCGATGGCCTCTGTGCCCTCCAGGCACGGGACGCGGTGTACTTCCCCGCGCTCTATGTCGAACACCTCGGCAAATTTATACTGGTAGGCTTGTCTGCCCGCCTTGAATCGGGAGAAAAGCTCCTGTCCGTCTTTATTGTAAAACACAAGGTAAACAAACCCGGGGGACTGCTCCAGGCTGCGGGTTTTTCGCTTCAGCTCTTCGGTGTCTATGGGGGGCATGCCGATATCTTCGAGGGCGAGACCGATAATGGTTTCCGACCGGTTTTTGAATCCCCTGCGCTCGTCCCTTTCATACCTGCTTGACACCAGGCCGGTCACTAGAAGTGGCAGGATCAGGACCAGCAGTCCTCCGGCAATGGCCAACACGACAAGGCGCCGGTCGATTTCTTGGCGGGTTCTCTCTATAAGCTTCCCGAGCTTGCCGGTCCACCGGGGGGATTTCATCAGGCTTTTCTCCGGACGAAAAAAGAAGGAAGGGGTTTAGAAACACCCTTCCTCGTATTATAGACCCTGTTAATCATTGTCTGAATGCCGTTGTTACATGGGTGCTTCGCTTCTCATCAACGATTTCAAGTTAACCGAAGAAGTTCTTGGCTACGTCATAAATTTCCATGGGAATGGTCTTGTTGGTGTGTACGCTTTCGGAAAGCGGCACCGGCTTAACGTCGAACCCCCGGAGGGCGGCCATCATTCCCCATTGCTGCTCGGCCACCATGTCTACTGCACATATACCGTATCTTGTTCCCAGTACCCGGTCAAACGCGGTGGGCGTTCCACCTCTCTGGATGTGTCCCAGAATTGTGGTCCGCACATCCATGCCGGTCATTTTCTCGAGGTCCCGGGCCAGATTGTTGCCCACTCCGCCCAGATGAACGTGCCCGTACTCGTCCACCTTGTCGCTCTGAAGATACAGCTCCTTCTTGTCCTTGGGATAGGCCCCCTCTGCAATCACGATGATGGAGAAGGTCTTGCCGCGCTCCCGCCGGGCGTTTACGGACTGGACCACGTCGTCCAGGTCAAAGGGCTGTTCGGGAATGAGTATCATATCAGCTCCGCCGGCCAGGCCGGAGTAGGTTGCGATCCATCCGGCGTGTCTTCCCATGACCTCGACCACGATAACCCGGTGGTGGGCCTCGGCCGTGGTGTGAAGCCGGTCTATGGCCTCGGTGGCGATCCCCACCGCAGTGTCGAAACCGAATGTGAAGTCGGTTCCGCCCACGTCATTATCAATGGTCTTGGGGATGCCTATAATATTCAGACCTTCGTCGCAGAGCTTGCTGGCCGCGCCAAGGGTGTCGTCGCCGCCGATGGATATAAGAGCGTCCAGCCGAAGCTTCTTGTAATTGGTTATGGTGAGGTCCCGAGTTTCATCGGTTTTAATGGGATTGGTGCGGCTGGTCCCGAGGATGGTTCCTCCCCGGTGAACTATCCCGCTTACGTTCTCCCGGGTAAGAGTGGTCCATTCATAATCCAGGAGACCGGCCCAGCCGTTAAGGATGCCGATCATCTTGTAATTGTACTTGCGGATGCCCCTGACAACAATGGCCCGGATAACCGCGTTAAGACCGGGACAATCTCCACCACCGGTCAAAAGTCCAACTCTCTCGATCTTGCTCATTAGAAAACCTCCAGCTTGGTTTTTAAGTTGAAAAAGCCGGCTATACCAGCCGACTAGGTTATGGTGATTAAAAAACCCTGAATATAATTATATGCAGAGTTTTAGAGTTGTCAAAGAAACAAGACAAATAGGAGCGAAATACTGCTGATCCACGTATATTGAGCATTTTCACGCCCGTCTTGACAAAACCGGCCCTTATGATAACTTGAGCCATGGAACACTTAAACCCGCACCTTATTTGTCCTGGGGGCGGGCGAGCTTCGTGTAAATCACGTCATGAAGAGTACGCGGCTTTGAACAAAAGTCCCCGGTAAGATCATGGGCAGAATGGTTTTTATAAGGGCCGGCCATAAATCGGTGCGGCAGCATTTTTCCCCTCCCCTGGGCATAATGAGCCTGGCTTCATACCTTCGCGACAACCTGCCCGCTACGGATGTAAAGCTTATCGACATGGCGCCTGAAAGGCTCTCCCATGAAGAGGCGGTTGACAAGGCCCTGGCATACTCTCCCGACGCAGTGGGCATATCCGCCATGAGCTACGAAGCCGTGGACATGACCCGGCTCTCCGCGCTTATAAAGTCCCGGCAGCCCGGCCTGCCCGTGATTGCGGGCGGTCCTCACGTGACCACCGTAAAGGAGCGGTCATTGGAGGACCCCCATCTGGACTGCATAGTGCTGGGGGAAGGCGAGCTCACCCTTGCCGAGCTTCTCCCATGCATCCTGGAGGGAGACGACCTCTCCGATATCCGGGGAATCGGCTTCCGGGAGAACAGCAAAGCAAAGCTTACCTCCCCCAGGGAGGAAATAGTCGACCTGGATTCACTGTCCCTGCCGGCTTACGATCTTATCGAACTCTCCCGATACTGGGACTTGCCCCGCTTCGGCACCACCTTTGTCAACAAGGAGTACGCCACCTTGTCAACATCCCGCGCCTGCCCCTATCAATGCACCTACTGCCACCGCATCTTCGGAAGGCGCTACAGGTCGCAAAGACCGGAAAACGTGCTTCGCGACCTCGAAACCCTGGCACGAGAGCACCGCGTCCGCGAGGTCCAGTTCGTGGACGACTGCTTCAACCTGGAAAAGAAAAGGATGGACGCTATCTGCGACGGAATCGTCGAGCGCGGACTCGACTTCTCCATATCCTTTCCAAACGGCATCCGCGGCGACATCATGAACGGCGAATCACTGCAAAAGCTGAAAAGAGCGGGGATATACCGCATAACATATGCAGTGGAAACCGCGTCCCCCCGATTGCAGAAGTTCATCAAGAAAAACGTGAAGCTAGACAAGCTAAAAGATGTAATCGAAGAGACAGACCGGCAGAACATCATGGTGGACGGCTTCTTCATGGTGGGCTTTCCCGGCGAGACCAGGGAGGAGATCAACATGACACTTGAATATGCGATCAGCTCGAAGCTCCACTCCGCAAACTTCTGGTTTGTCACTCCATTTAAAGGAACCGAACTCTACGACCAGGCTGTGGAACTCGGATACGACGTGCCTGCAGAGCCGGAATCCCTGCATTACTTCGACCCCCAAACCGACCTGTCCGAAGTCCCCGGAACAGAACTCAAAAAAATGGTCCAGAAAACCTTCCTCAAATTCTATCTCCACCCCCGAAGGCTGTGGAGAATCTTCAAGCTGTTCCCCAATAAAAAACAGCTCCCCCGACTCTTCGCACGATTCCTGAAAATCTCCGCCACCTGGAGATATGACTAAAGAGTATCAGCGACTTCAAGCTACCGGACAATGAGGACTAAACATTAATTACTTCCCGTTGCAAAACTCCGTTTTCGGAGTGCGCCTGCCTGTGCGTTCACACGCAGACAGGAAAGCTTGCTTTCGCTTTCGCTGCCGGCAAGCTCGCTTGACGGGCTCCTTCTTTCCGAGGAGTACGATAAACTTAATTGTAAAGATCCGACCCCCTCACATTTTCACCTATTGTGAAGAATAAGGTGGGTTGACAATCTCATGTAATGCGGCAATAATCTATATGTAGATGTCCCCCACCATCTTGCGAATAAAGGGGCACCGTTTCTTCTTTTTCAGCAACGAAGGAGACGAGCCTCCACATATACATATAGAGTCCGGAGATTGTTATGCCAAGTTCTGGCTTAA
>CAYQTK010000131.1:0-11743 GCA_964420375.1 uncultured bacterium | reverse complement strand
CAGCATATCCCCGTTGCGAGCGACTTCAGTCTACTTCCAGCATATTCCCGTTGCGAGCGACTTTAGTCGCGACACAAAAGCACAATCAAAAGGGGGACAGCCTATTTGCCGTCCCCCTTGATTGTGAATAACCGATTTTGCCGGTTTACGCTTCGAATTTGGGACCGGGCGAGCCGGGCATGTAGGGAGCGTTCACGCTTTCAATGACCTTTTTCATGTGATCGGCGTTCTTGGCCAGGTCGTTGGGGTCCCACATCTCTCCCTCTGCCTCGTAGTAATGAACCGGGCGGGGCAGGCGCCATATCTGGACGTACTTGCCGAAGGTCCCGAACACCTGTCCGGTGATTCCCTGCGCTGCGTCGGAACAGAGGAAGATGACCACCGGCGCTATGTGAGCGGGGGTGAGCTGCTTCATCATTCCGGCGATGGGCAGGTCTTCGGTAAGCCTGGTCAGGGCCATGGGGGCGATGGTATTGATCCTGATGTTATACTTGCCAAGCTCCTGCGCCATGGTGTTCATCATTCCCACGATGCCCATCTTGGCGGCGCCGTAATTGGCCTGGCCCGGGTTTCCGAGCAGACCGGAAGTGGACGAGGTGTTTACAATCGCTCCTCCATTGGGGAGGTTCCCTTCTTTGCTGGCCTTGCGGAAGTGCTGGCAGGCGGCACGGGCGCACATGAAGTGTCCGCGAAGGTGGACCTTGATTACCAGGTCCCACTCGTCGTCGGTCATGTTGAAGCTCATCTTGTCGCGAAGGATGCCCGCATTGTTGACCAGGGCGTCAAACTGGCCCCACTTGTCCACTCCCGCCTTGATAAGGGACTCCGCTCCCTCCGTCTGCGAGATGTCTTCGTAGTGGCCTACAGCGTCTCCGCCAGCCTCCTTGATCTCTTCCACTACCTGGTCGGCAACCTTCTGGTCCGCACCCGCGCCGTCACGGGAACCGCCCAGGTCATTGACTACCACCCGCGCTCCCTCCTTGGCGGCCAGGATCGCGTGCTCCCTGCCGATGCCGGCGCCTGCGCCGGTGATCGCTACTACTTTGCCGTCGAGCAAACCCATGCTTACATCCTCCTTTTCTGAAATTGATATGAATTTTGAAAAATAAATTACCCGCGGGACATCCCCGACTATGGCCAAAATTCTTTCATATTATGTTAATGCTGTCAAGACAACCCCGCTTAGGCGATGCAACTATTTGTGCGGCAGTTATGTATTAGCGGAATTCTTTTGCATGGAATCAAGAGCATGGAGAAAAAATTTCCTGGAAAAGCTGAAACCAAATGGGCAATGGGCAGTGAGTATCTTCACATCCCCCACTTGCCCTCGGTTACTTTCCGCCTTGACAGGCTTTAATGTTATGATGAAGATTATAAGTACAGGCAGAGGAGAGGTTTTCAGCTTTAAACCCGACTAAGAGGGAGGTTCGAAAATGGCCGAGAGGATCAAGATAAAACCAGGAGATGCGTTTATTGCAGTTGATGTCCAGAACGATTTTCTGCCGGGCGGCTCGATGGGCGTAAAGGACGGCGACGCGGTGGTGCCGGTGATCAACCGGCTGCTGCCCTTGTTTCAAACCCGTGTGTTCACCCGCGACTGGCACCCGGAGGACCACATATCGTTTTCATCGGACCCCAAGTTCACGGACATGAGCTGGCCTCCCCACGCGGTAAGAGGCACCAAGGGAGCGGAGTTCCATCCCGAGCTCCGGGTGCCGGAGGACGCCATTATCGTCAGCAAGGCGCCGGAAAGTGACAAGGAGGCCTACAGCGGCTTCCAGGCCACTGACCTTGCCAAACAGCTCAGCGACCGAGGCGTGCAAAGGGTCTTCGTTGGAGGCGTGGCCACTGATTACTGCGTGAAGTTCACAGTGGAGGACGCCTTGAAAGAAGGGTTTGAGACCTTTGTAATAGACGACGCCTGCCGGGCGGTGGACGTTCCCCAAGGCAACGGTCAGGCCGCGCTGGAAGACATGAAAAAACAGGGTGCCGGCCTGATAAATTCCTCCGATCTCGAGTAGGAGCATTTGAGAAGGAAGATGAAACTCGCACTGACGCATAGTGTGCGAGCGACTTCAGTCGCGGTATCAATCGCTCGCACGACTCTCTCTTATTCCAGGAAAAGCATTTGACAAAACACTGGTGTCTTGTCAAGCTTACACTGACGCATAGTGTGCGAGCGACTTCAGTCGCGATATCAGTCGCTTGGACGAAAAATATCTATCTTGTAAGCGACGGAAATCGCTTGACAGAGCACTGGAGTAAGATGATCCTTTAAAAGGATTAAGTCATGATAAGCGAAAAAGACCCTCATAAGCCGTGGTTCGAGCGGCGGAACATGGCCCTGTTGACCGACCTTTACGAGCTGACCATGCTCATCGGGTACCTGAAGACGGGACTTCACGAGCGCAAGGTGGCCTTCGAGTTCTTCTTCCGAGACCTGCCGCCTCACTCGGGGTTTGCAGTGTTCGCCGGCCTCGAAGAGCTTTTAAAGGGCGTCGAGAACATGAGCTTCAGCGCCTCCGACCTCGAGTACCTGGAGCAATCCGCGGGCTTTGACAAGGAGGTCATCGACTATCTTTCCACGTTCCGCCCCGAGGTTGACGTGTGGGCCGTGCCGGAGGGCACACCCGTGTTTCCGAACGAGCCGCTCCTGCGGGTGGAAGGCCCGCTGGCCGCGGCCCAGCTTTTGGAGACCTATGTATTGAACACCCTTAACTACCCCACCCTGGTGGCTACCAAGGCTGCGCGCACGTGCCTGGCAGCTCTCGGCGACCCGGTGCTCGAGTTCGGACTCCGCAGGGCCCAGGGGCCGGACGGGGGAGTGACCGGAGCACGCGCCGCATATATAGGCGGATGCGCGGCAACATCCAACGTGCTGGCAGGCAAGATATATGGCATACCCATAAGCGGCACCCATGCCCACTCCTGGGTCATGAGCCACGACTCGGAACTCGAAGCATTCAAAGCCTATGCCCGGGTCTTTCCAGACTCCTGCCTCCTGTTGGTCGACACTTACGATACCTTGCGAAGCGGAGTTCCCAACGCCATCAAGGTATTTGAAGATCTTCGCAAAATTAACCCCCAGGTGCAGGCAGCCATCCGCATCGACTCCGGAGACCTGGCGCGGCTTTCCAAGCAGGCCTACAAGCAGCTCGTGGAGGCAGGGTTTAAAAATCCCCGTATCGTGGGCTCGAGCGACCTGGATGAAGACCTTATCGCGGACCTGAAGAGGCAAGGGGCCATGATCAACGCCTGGGGAGTGGGCACGCATCTTATCACCTCCCGCGACTACCCCGCGCTGGGGGGTGTTTACAAAATAGTGGCCGTCCATGAAGAGGGAAAGTGGCAGCCGCGTCTCAAGGTGGCGGGGAACCCGGAAAAGACCACTGACCCGGACAGGAAAAAGGTGATCAGGCTTTACAACGGTGACGGGTACCCCTTGTCGGACGTGCTCTGTCACGAAGGGGGGCAACAGCCGTGCTCCGGCAAAGTCCGCGCGGTGGACCGGGAGAGGCTTCACCGGGTGTTTACATACCATGCCGACCGAGCAGAGCCGCTTCTTTCCAAGGTCATGGAGAAGGGCAAAGTAATCACTCCTTCTCCTGGTCTGGACGAGATAAAAGAGTATGCCGGCCAAAAAATCGAAGCCTTGCCGGAGGAGATGAAGCGGCTCCGCAACCCGCACCTGTACCCCGTGGTCTTGACAGAGGAGCTGGCAAAGGTGAAAAACCATCTGATAAAAGAAAGGACGGAAGCATAAATATCCCGCCGGCAGGGAATTTCCGGTGACAACCAATGAAATCCGACCTGGAGATATTCGAGAGGAACCGCATAGACCCGGACATGGTGCGGCTCCGCAAGCCTGACGAGTCCTTCAAGCTTTTTGGAGGAGGGGCCTTGATAGTGGTGGGGCTCTACATCCTGCTTATTCCCCTCGAGGTTCTTCCCGTGCACGGCAAGCCCTTGCCGTGGTTTTTCGCAGTCCCCTTCGGCGGAGTGATGGCGGCACTGGGGGGCGCTATTATCGGCTTTCGACAGGACCTGATGATCGACAGGCGCAACCAGGCAGTGGTCTTGAGAAGAGGATTCATTCTTCCCTACCGGCAGACCGTAATTGCGCTCGACGACTATGACCGGGTGGCCCTGGAAAAAGAGGTTATCGAAGGCAAAGAGCTCAAGTATAACACCGTGTTCAAGGTCCTTCTGGAAGGCGGTGCAGGCGCGGGCCCGGTTCAGGTAATGGTGGGCGAGCTTGCCGACGCGCGCAAGGGAGGTTCCGAACTCTCTTCGTTTCTTTCGCTTCCCCTGGAAGACCGGCTAAAGGACGGGCAAGGCCAACACAAATAAGCTAATGCCCTGTCAAGCGTTTTTTGTCGCTTACAAGACAGATATTCTTCGGGCGAGCAGCGAAAGTCGCGACTTCCGTCGCTCGCACACTATACGTCAGTGTGGCCTTGACAACACACCAAGTTGCCCGTGCCGGCGGGTCGGACTACTACCCTGAGGGGTTAAGGGGCAGTATGTTTTATATGCCTTTGATATAATTTCATGACAAATCCGGCAACAATTTCACTGATAAGGGACTGAAAACATCCGTTGTTTGCCGAGAAGTTCGGATTAAGTGATAATGCAGTCTGATACCATTATTATCCGGACAGGACGTCTCTGAAGCAAGGTCCGACTATGGCGGATTATATAAAATACGAACAGTCGCGTCCCGCGGACATGCGGCGGGTCATTGCGGAGAGCCCGGTGGCCTATGTTCCGCTGGGCGCGCTCGAGTGGCACGGCGAGCACGGTCCTTTGGGACTGGACGGCCTCAAAGCCCGGGCCCTTTGCGAGGCGTGCGCAGAGAGTACCGGGGGAGTGGTTTTTCCAGCCATGTACTGGGGCGCTTTCGACACCATGCCGTTCCCTTTTACCCTCCACTTTAAAAAGCGATACGTAAGATCGGTAATAAGACACGCCATTCCCCAGGTTGCGGACTTCGGCTTTAAAATGATCGTGATACTAACCGGACATTACCCCCCCTCGCTTGTCAAGCTGTTGAAGAGGGAATCAAGGAGGTTTAACAGTAAGAAAGCCGGCGCGTTTGTGATGGGCGCGCCCGAGACCGTGTTCGCAACCGATCTTGATTACTACGGCGACCATGCCGGCATGTGGGAGACATCCATCATGATGGCGCTCGAGCCCGGGCTCATCCGCCTGGATGCGCTTCCCAGGGGACTCTCCACCCTCGAGCGTCTTGACCGCGGCATCATGGGCAAGGACCCGGTATCCCGCGCCAGCGCAGAAAAGGGCGAGCTTGCCGTCTCACACATTGCTTCCAATGTTGCCCAAGTGGTGGAAAGTGTTTTGCGCGAACATAGCGAGCTTGCCATCGAAGACGCCTACAAAAAGTATGAAAGAACCATGAAAATTCTCTCTCCCCGCATCTTCCACGTAGCACGCGAAGCATTGGACGTGCGCTCCGTTCCCGAATTCCTGCGCTATTACCTCAAGGTCTTCCGGAACCTGTAGCAATCAAAAGTCCTTGCCGGGAACTCCTTTTACCAGGTTCTTCTCGAAGCTTTTCATTAGCTGTTCCATCTCTCGGGCTTTTTCGGGATAGAGTTCGATCACGTTGTACGACTCGTTGTGGTCGTTTTCAAGGTTGAAGAGCATGGGTCCTTTGGGGAGCATCCAGTGGCCGGTGGTATAGCCGGTGTGCCTGGTGGTGTACTTCCAGTTCCGGGTGCGCACAGCCTGGAGGTTTTTGGAATTATAGAAGTAAAGCGCCTGGTGGGGAGAGTCTCCGCCTTGCAGAAGCGGCAGGATGTTCTTGCCGTCAATGGGCCTGTCCTGCGGCGGCTCTAATCCGGCAACTGCGAGAGCGGTGGTAAACAGGTCGATGTTCATACTCATCTGGTCGGATGCTTTTCCTTGTGGTATCACGCCCGGCCAGCGGGCGATAGCGGGCACGCGCATGCCGCCGTCAAAGGTCTCTAGCTTTCTGCCGCGGAAGTGGCCGGCGCTTCCCTGGAACCACGGCCCGTTGTCCGAGGTGAAGAACACAAAGGTGTTTTCGGCAAGACCGTAGCTCTCGAGCGCGTCCAGTATCTCTCCGGTGCTCCAGTCTATCTCCTGTATACAGTCGCCATAGAGTCCCGCCGCGGATGTTCCCCGGAACTCCTCGGAGGCGTACAGCGGTATGTGGGGGAAGGTATGGGGCAGGTACAGAAAGAAGGGCCGGTCCTTGTTTTGTTTTATCCAGGAGAGCGCTTCGCTGGTGTATTTTTGCGTAAGCAGGTTCTGGTTTGCGGGCGCGGGGTCAATGATCTCGTCGTTTCTGTATAAAGGCAGGGGGACCATGTCGTTCGAGTAGAGCAGTCCCATGTAGTGGTCGAAGCCCCGGTGGTGGGGCCGGTAGCTCTTCAGGTCGCCGAGGTGCCACTTGCCGATGCAGCAGGTGGCGTAGCCGCCTGTCTTGAGCGCCTGCGCCAGGGTGATCTCGTTGCGGTTCATGCCCGGTCCCAGTCCGCGGCTGAGATGGATGGGCAGGCTGACAAGGGGGTTGCAGTCGGGAAAGAACACGCCGTGTGCACCCGTCCGGATGGGATACCTGCCGGTGATAAGTCCGGCCCGCGAAGGGGTACACACCGGACTGGAAGAATAAAAAGAAGTGAGCTTTACACCCTGGTCCGCCATCTCATCCAGCACGGGCGTATTGATGGCCTCGGACCCGTAACAGCCCAGGTCGCCGTAGCCCAGGTCGTCAGCCATGATGATCACGATGTTGGGCTTTTCGGCGGCAAGCCCGCGCCTGCTTGCAACAATGCCCGCCGCGCCCAGTGCAGCGGTCTTCACGAAATCTCTCCTGTCCATGTCCGCTCCTTTCCCCGGCAATATGCTTGCGGACTTTTTCCAGCCGCTTGCCGTAAAGACAAAGCCATTATATTTTAGTAACAAGCGGCTTGACAAGAGCGAGGCCCCAAAAATCTATAAAGGAGCACGGTAATGAAACGCAGAGATTTTTTACAAACCGCGGGCGCGGCAGGTGCGGGACTGCTCCTTTTAAAAAGCTCGGCTGCAGCCCGGTCGGCGGGTCCCAACATCCTTTTCGTGCTGGTTGACCAGGAGCGGTACCCGCTTCATGACGACCCGGTGTCGCGTCCGCAGCGGGAGCGGCTTTCCAGCACTACCGTGGAGTTTCACAACCACTACGCGGTGTTTCCGCAGTGTTCGCCGAGCCGGGCAAATCTGATGACCGGCCGTTACCCCCACGAGTTGGGGATCAACTCCAACATCTACGCCGACGAGGTCATACCCGAGCTTCCGCGCGACGTTCCCAACCTGGGCAACGTGCTTTCAAAGGCCGGCTACAAAACCGGCTACTTCGGCAAGTGGCATCTTACCCATCACGTCAAGAACCGGCGCACTCCAAAAGAGTACGGGTTCGACGGCCGCATCTCCAACGAGCGCATAGCGATGGGCTCGGACCCGCTGGTGGCTCGCGAAGCCGCCTGGTGGCTCCGCAACCATGCCGACCAGGGTCCGTGGTTTCTGGTCTGTTCGCTTATCAATCCCCATGATATATGTTATCCGCCCTTCGATCCGCTCTATCCTTCATTATGCGACAAAAAGGGGTATGTGCCACCTAACCTGGAGACAGATCTTTCCGACAACGTAAAGGCCGTGCAGATTCATCCGCAAAAGAACCGGGACAGGTACGGGTCGGTGAACGACGACTGGAGGGGCAACCTGGAGTATTACCACGACCTCATCATGGACGCGGACAAAAACGTGGGAGTGCTCCTGGACGCGTTGGAGGATTCCGGTCAGGAGGGGAACACCATTGTGGTGTTCACCTCTGACCACGGCGAGATGGCAGGCTCGCACGGGCTATTGAACAAGGGCCTGATTTACGAAGAGGCCTCCCGGGTGCCCTTGTGGATTTCCGTTCCCGGGATAGAAGCACACCAGGACCGGCATGACCTTACCAGCCACCTGGACTTCGTGCCCACCATATGCGGCCTTGCCGGAGTCGAATGGCCGGGAAGTATTTACGGACGCGATTTAAAGCCCATCTCCGGTCCGGATGAGGTCGAGCCGGTCTCTCAAATCTTCATTGAAGGCTCTGCAGGCTCCCTGGCGGACACCATTCCCTGGCGGGGGCTTTTCACCGGCAAGTGGAAGTATGCCCTTTTCATGAACGGAGAGGAGCAGCTCTTCTACCTTCCCGACGATCCCTTGGAGATGAACAACCTGGCAAGGACCGGTGATGCGCGTCCCGAGAGGAAGCGTTTCAAAAAGCTGACAAACGACTGGCGACGCTCCACCAGCGACACTCTCCGGGAGGCGCTGTAGTGTTTTGTCAAATGCTTCTCGAGGAATAGAAGAGAACCATGCGAGCGGCTGATACCGCGATTTTCGCCGGCCCTGTTCCCCTTTTTTCGAGTGACAAAGCACTAGCTTGTCAAGATTAAAATGACGCATAGCGTCGCATAGCGTGCGAGCGACTTCAGTCGCGACTAAAGTCACTCGCACACGATTCGTCAGTGTGAGCTTGACAAGACACCTGGATCCGTCTTTCACTCCTTTGCCTGCTCGCCGCATTGGGTCGGCAAAACCTCGTAGATGACATAAACCTTGCCGGAAGGACTGATCCTCCGGAGCCTCAGTTTGAGGAGCTTGGATGAGAAATCCTTTTTCAAAAGAGGGTCCACGCTCTTGAAACGGAGATTTTTCCGGGAGTGCTCATGGTGGACAATGAACTTGACGTCTTTGCGGATTGCAAAGCCCAGTATGGGGGGAAGTTTATCGTAAGGAAGCGCTTCCTGCCTGGTGGGATGGTAATCCGCCAGGTACCACATGGAGCGCCTGGTGAGTTCGGCCATGAAGCGGCAGCCGGGCGGCAGCATGTCTTTCAGCTCGGAGGCTATTTGTTTTCGGAACTCGAGTTCGGGTTTTATCATCGGGTGCGGCTTTGCCGGGACGATTCTCAAGGCACAAGCATACAAGAGAGCGCCTGTCAGGATAAGCACCAGAGAGGTTTTCATCCTCTCTTTGTCCGCTCCCGCTTTGTTGAAAAGCCAGGCGAGTGCCACCAGCATCCGCCAGGCTCCCCTGCCCAGAAATATCATCAACCAGGGCACCAAAGAGAAGTAGAAGCGAGGAAAGAGATTGGTAAAAAAGGGGACCAGCAAAAGCGGCACCAGTGCAAAGGCGTGAAGATATAGATCATAAAAGATCTTCTCCCGCCGGTTCCATAACCCCGCTAATAAGAGCAGCGGCCAGAGCCAGGGCACAATCTTTTGCAGGTACTTCGGTATGAGGATGTCGAAAAGCGATCGGTCAAAGCGTTTCCACCACGCGGAGGCAAACTGGCTGCGGTGCTTATACAAGAGGTAGGGAACTCCCTTGGAGTGAGGTTTAACGTCCCCCTCCTGGTATACCCTTTGTGCCATGGTGAAGTACTCGGTGCGGTCTTTACGAATCATGTACAACAGGTTGTAGTCCCGCAAGTTGTGGATGTAAAGTAGTGTCCTGGCTTTGGGGTTGAAAGAAAACTCTCCTGTCTTCTGATAATAAGCGAAGAGATAGGGACCGGTGATCATGAAGTAGGCGAGCACAATAACAGCCATGCAGAGAAGACCGTACATGCCTGGAAAGCGTTGCCCGGGATGGCGCGCGGCCTTCTTTAGCTCTCCGTATCGGAAAGAGCTGGACAACCAGTACCCGAAAGCCAGGACAACAAAAACCAGAAAGAACCCCCATCCCTCCGGCTTGGTGAGAAAGGCGAGTCCGAAAAGCATACCGGTGGCGAAAAACCAGCCGGGCTTTTTCTTCTCCAGGCTCAAAAGACCCGCCGCCACTGAGGTCCATATGAATAGTAAAAGTACCTGTTCCTGTTCCCGGCCTCCAATGAAAAAGATGAAGGCATAAAAAGCTGATGCCGCTATTGCAGAGCCGCGCCCCCCGGTCCTATAGGCCAGAACATAGACAGGAAAGACAACTCCCGAGGCCAGAAAAACGGAGACCGCCCGGGAGGCGGTCTCATAATCCCCCAGCACCCGACCCAGCGGAGCGAACAAGGTTGGGAAAAGAGGGGGATAATGAAAATGGAGGTAATCGGAGAACCTGCCCTCGACCAGGGAGCGAGCTATAAAAACGTATCTCTCCAGGTCTCCGAAAAACAGGGAGTCCGCCTTGATAACAAAGACGGTACGAACAAAAAGAGCGGCCAGGGTAATAAGCGCGCAGAGCATTAGATCAATTTTTTGAAGGGAGAGATCGCGTGCTTCCCCAAAATCGGTCGAACGGTTTCCCGAGCTTTCTTTCACATAAGTATCTTTTTCATTATCGGACATGGGCGAGGATTATTTTATCTTCGGGATGGCACTGGTGCAATAATAAACAAGCGCGACCCGGAACCGTTTTCCAGGCAGAGAGATAAAGTGTTTGTACTGCGGTCTTCTTCTTTGACGGAAGTCTTGCCATGATCTAGCATATATTCCATGTCCGAAGGCATCGAGGTAGAAAACAAGGCAAGGGTCGAGGACCTGTCAGAGGTTGAAAGCAAGCTGCCGGCGGATACCCGCTTTCTCGATTATATCGACTATGCAGATACCTACTTCACTTTCCTGGAGATCGAAGGGTATACCTACGAGCGGTTCCGTCTCCGGGAGTTCTCCGACCGGGCCATAGTGACGGCCAAGGAGGACATCGCGTCGGTGGATTGCTCGACAGTCCGGGAGTATGAGTTCGAGATCAGCGACGCTGATGCCTTCCGCAACTTTGCACGACTTTTCGGCTTCCGGGAGCTTATCCGGAAGCGCAAGCAGGGCAAACGCTTCCAGGTGCGTTCCGAACGGGAGGACGAGCCGCCCGCCATAGTCGAGCTGGTCTGCATCGAGGGTTTGGGAAACTTCGTCGAGATCGAGATCATGGTGGAGGGGGAAGACAGGATCGAAAGCGCTGAGTCGCGGGTGATGGCGTTGCTGGCTGAGCTGGGCATTCTCGAGTCCGCGCTCGAGCCGCGGGCCTATACCCTGATGCTTTACGAGCAAAGCCTTGCCGAAAAGCCGGGTTAGCGGACCGCTGGTATAGAGAGGACAAATAGAAGGCATGGACTGGATAAGGGTTGCAGAGGTCGCAGGTTACGTGGACAGCGAGGTCGAGCTTCGCGGGTGGCTTTATAACAAGTCGAGCAAGGGCAAGCTGCACTTCCTTCAAGTCAGGGACGGCTCGGGCATCATTCAATGCGTGGTGTTCAAGGGCGACGTGCCGGAGGAGGTCTTCACGTTGGCGGAGCATATTCAGCAGGAGAGTTCTTTAAAGGTTCGGGGCGTGGTAAGAGAGGACCCCCGTTCCCCGCTGGGGCACGAGATCGGCGTCACCGGTCTGGAGCTTGTCAGTGAGGCCCATGACTACCCGATTACGCCCAAGGAACACGGCACCGCATTCTTGATGGACCACCGGCACCTGTGGATACGTTCGCGGCGCCAGCACGCCATCCTGCGGGTCCGCTCGGAGATCATCCGGCAGTGTTTCAACTATCTTTCCGAGCAGGGATTCATCCGGGTGGACTCTCCCATCCTCACACCTGCGGCGTGCGAGGGCACGACCACGCTGTTCGAGACCGACTACTTCGGCGAACCGGCCTATCTTACCCAGTCGGGCCAGCTTTACGCCGAAGCCGCGGCAATGGCCTTCGGCAAGGTCTATTGTTACGGTCCCACCTTCCGGGCGGAGAAGTCCA
>CAYQTK010000130.1:1654-11745 GCA_964420375.1 uncultured bacterium | reverse complement strand
TTGAAATTAATCAACCCGACATTAGCTGGCGGTCAAGGCACTAGTGTCTTGTCAAGCTTACACTGACGCATAATGTGCGAGCGACTTTAGTCGCGATATCATTCGCTTGGACGAAAGATGTCTATCTTGTAAGCGACGGAAATCGCTTGACAGAGCACTAGTGCTTTGTCACTCGAAAAAAGGGGAACAGGGCCGACGAAAATCGCGGCTGAAGCCGCTCGCACTATTCTTTTCTATTCCCCGAGAAGCATTTGACAGAGCACTAGTTAACTCCGCACGTTGCAAATGTCAAGATATGAAGGAACGCGGCAATGGATCGTGGAGTTACTTGCTGAAGCGAGAGCCGAACCCCCGCGGCCGCATACTGAGAAGCGGCCCGTTTCTGGTATAAACTGCAGCAGCTTTAGAATTCTTTACATTCAGGGAATAACCGGCAGCACCAGGTGGGAAGGCCGCTTCTTATCGTGATATACGACCTGGTGGGCGACCATTGGCTCGCCGGGACGCCCGCCCCGGTTCGAGTTCCGGTCGTAGCGGGGAAAGTTCGACGAGCTGACCTCCACCCGGATGCGGTGTCCCTTTATGAAAACGTTGCTGGTGGCCCACAAATCAATCTCGTAGCGATAGACCTCGCCGGGCTCGATCAGGGCGGGATCGTACAGCCCGTTTCTGAAGCGGGCCCGAAGGATGCCGTCGTTGATGAGAACGGCCTTGCCGTCCGGGTAGACGTCAACCAGCTTGGCCGTGAAGTCGGTGTCAACCGCGGAGCTTTCCGCATAAAGCACCGCCTTTAAGGGACCGGTGACCTCCAGGTCGCGCTCCAGCACGTCCGAGGTGTAAACCAGCACGTCTTCCCGCTCTTCCACTTCGTTTTGTGGCAGGGATCCGGAAGGGCTTAACAGCTTGCATCCTCCCCTGGTGGGTACCGGGTCGTGCGGGTCATAATCGAACCCGTCCGGTGTCTCCCGGCCCGGCGGATGGAACGACACGGTCCCGTCTCCATCAATAGAGTTGGCGTCGCCCTTGGAGTGAAGGTAGAGCTTCTTCCACTGTGTCCGCTTGAGCGGCCAGTGGTCTTCATAGCGCCACTGCCAGTCGCCCATCACGAAAATCTTGACCGGTGGTTGGTGCATGAACTCGCTGTCCAGATCCTTCAGCCAGTAGTCCCACCATTCAAAGTGGAACATGGACTGGAGCACGGTCATGTCCTGGCTTTCGCCGTTGTCTCGCGGCGCGTCGTGCCTTCCGGGCATGGCATGCGCCCACGGTCCCACGATGATCCTCGAGTTGTTGCGCACGTGGGGCGGAGCATACCTGCTTATGTTCTCGAAGTCCTGCAAGGTCGCGGCCAGGTGCACGTCGTACCAGCCGCTCACCAGCAGGACAGGGGCCTCCATGTTCTCATACCTCTGTCGCGAGCTTTCATATCCCATGGTGGCCTCGGCTATGCCCGGAGCAACCAGGATGTCCCGCAGCTTGTAGAGAACGTCCTCCGAGTAAGGCTCGCCCGTCCAGGTCATCTGTTCGCCGAACTTCTCCGACAGGACCTCCAGCATTCCCTCCAGAGACTCGCCCACGAGGTCCTCCGGATAGACCTTCCACGAAGGATGAAGCGGAGCATTGTAATAACCCGTGGTCATGATCCGCTCCTCTACTATCCGCTCGACCTCCCGGCGGGACTTGCCCTTGATACGTGCCTGGTGGTGACCGGTGCGTGCCGCCCAGGTGATCACTGCCTCGTGCATGTTGGCTCCGCCACGGTGGCGGGCGGCAAAATCCACCGAGGTGTACTGCGGATACAGGCAGTCCATGTCTTCAGAGTCCGAGACCATCCACTGGGTGCGGCCCAGGAAGCTCGCCCCCCACGCGCCGATACGGCCGTTGTACCACGGCCGGTCCTTGATCCACTTGATGAGATCATGGCCGTCGGAATGGTCCGACAGCACCGGGATGAAGTTCGTTCCCTCGCTCTCGCCCGTGCTGCGGGTGTCCTGGATCACGAACACGTAGCCGTTGCTTGCGATCAGGTAACCGATGGCAGACCATTTTTTCTTCTCGTAGGGAAGCCGGCAGGTGATAGTAGGATACTTGCCCTCCGGAAGCGGCATGTATACGTCGGTGGCGAGCTCGACCCCGTCGCGCATGGGGACCATGATGTTATTGGTCACCTTTACCCGGTGGTCTCCGGTCCGGATGCCGATGATCTTTGCCGCGGCCTTGACCGCGTGCTCGGCCTGGCGGCCCTTGAACTTGCTGAGAAGCGAAACCGGGTCTACCTGTTTGCAGGAGATGTGGAAAGCGCTCGTAAAAATCAGGAACGCAACCGCCAAGCACTGATAGAATCTCATCTCACTACCCTCCCCGAGAAAGAAGTAACTTTGACCGAAGCCTAACCTATCGCATCCCGGCACAAACTACAAGGGGAAAAAATGGTGAGCACTCCTTGTAAGCGGGCTTGCGCAAAAGCATGGCGTTGTTTTGCAGCCTGTAATCTGTTCTAACTCAAAATGCCTCCGGAAGAATATCATAAGTGATGCTTGCTTTCTCGCGGCCGGCAGGAAGGCGCAGGGCAACCCTGTAAGCAGCCAGGGAGGGGAAAGGTCTCCAGAGGACATCGTGCTCAAATGCCTCCATCCGGAAGGGGAGATCGCTTTGGCAAACCTTCAAGCTGCACCGTCAGGTCTTTGCTCTCACTGTCGCCGCTTTCCGTCGGAGGACAGGGACGAGGGGAAGCCTTTCACGATCGGTTCCACTATGGTGACCGGCACTTTGAGAGGATTTTGCAGCGTAACCGACTTCTTCAGCCGGTCCGCGGAGAAAATGTGGACGATCTTATAGCTGATGCCCGTGGAGGCGGAAGTAATGCGGGTCCGCAGTCTGCCGGAGTATGAAACCTTTATATGGTCGTCCTTCTTTTCAACCTCCAGCGGGCCTCCGAAGTCGAAAAGGCTCGAGTAGGTAACGTGGTTAACTGCCGCCTCGATGCGGGGCGTAAGCGGGGAAGGATCATGTTCGCGGGGCATGTGCATGGGCTCTTCCCTTTTATAAACGCTGGTGCTGGAGCTCTGGACTTGACCGATGCCTTCGGCCCACAAGTTGGTAATAACGCCGCCGCGCGGAGGGCAGGAAAGTTGGGGAACTGCCGCTGCCACGCACGAGAGCGGAGGCCTGTACGCGGACACGGTGGCCATGATCCGGTCGGTTCTCACCACCGCTACGTTAATGGAAGGGTACTGCTGGTACCACCACTTTTTTTGCGCCGGAAGCACTCTCGGCCGCGTCCGGCCCGGGCGAGGGCCGTACTCCAGGGCCAGAGCCAGGTTGGTGGCCCGGGCAAAGGTCGGATAGTTGCATGGTTGGAAGCCAAGGTCGTGCTTCCAGCAATGAGGCCCATAACCAACCCGTCCCTCTCTCATGCAGCCGCGCAGGTAGCCTAGGTTCTTCGAGCCCGCGGTTATGGCGCACCCGTCTTTATTAGCCAACAGCGCGCAAAGAAACTGGGAGCCGGGCGCGGTCTTTGACCCGTAGGCTGTCCACTTGTAACAGCGCGATCCCCAGGAGTCGTCCACCGAGCCGTCCGGGTAAACAAAGTAAACATGGTTTTCGAAAAGACGCGCGACCCGGTCAAGCAAATCATCGTTATCCGTAAGCACGGAGTAAAGCGCCAGGTAGCCCAGGGTCTGATCATAGTTGTAGCCCATGTCCACAGCCCACGGCATCTCGCCGGCGACGAGACCGTCCGGGTTTACGCCCCGCATCGGGCCGTGCAAGGTTTCATGGACCAGCGAACCCGCGGCCTCGCACCAGTCGGCTCTTTCCTGGTCCAGTATCCGGGAAGCCATGACCAGCGCGCTTGCAGCAGTGGGAAGATAGTTGGTAGGCACGAGGGGAGAGCTCCACGAAAAGGCGGGAGACCATCCCGCTCCCCCGGCTATCCACTCGGCAGCCTTGCCAATAGACACTCTCCAGCTTTGCTCGCGGGAGGAGCTCATGGCAGGCCCCAGAATGCGGTAGGCTTCGCACAGGGAAAGGCACTGGTCCACGGTGGTCCCCTTCCATGCCTCCGGAGTTTCGTGCCAGGACCCGTCCGGGTTCTGCTGCCGCACCAGCCAGTCGCCCAGAAGCAGCGCGGCCTGGCGGAAGCTTTCCTTGCCGGTCTTCGACCAGGCCACGGCAAAGGGATGGACTGCTTCGCCCGCCCGGGTATGAAGAGGATGGACATGCGGGTCGGTTTCCGGACAGACCAGCGCGCCATGGTCCCGGCTCGTTTTCTCGTGCACCTGGGTAACCGCCAGCGCTCTGCACATCCGGGTCAGCGCTTCCAGGCAGTCGGCGAGAAAGGCGGAGTAGCCGGTAAGTTCAGCTTCATGGCCATGCTTTCTGCTGAAAGAAGGAAGAGCTGCGGCGCTGGTTCCCAAGCCCAGCAGGGCAGGCGGACCCGCTGTTATAAAGCTTCTCCGGTATAGCATCATCCTCCCCGTACCGCTTTATGAAAGAACGCCACCGGGCAAAGCCTTCCTCTTTCCATCCTTACAGGATATCAAACCACATGAGTCCGCCGATAATGACGAACAATGCTGCGGCACCGCGCTTGATGTACTCCTCGGGAACTACCCGGGTGAGCCCTTCCCCTGCAAGTACGCCGATCAATGTTACGATGGCCAGTGCTGAAACCGCGCCCATGAAAACCGACCACGGCCGGCCTGACTTCGAGGTCATGGATATGGCTGCAAGCTGGGTTTTGTCTCCCATCTCCGCGAGAAACAAAGCACCGAAGGTAGCGAAAAATGTTTTCCACTCCAATCTTATCCTCCTTTAAAAGCATGTGTCATGAAATCGAATCCCGGCAAACGCTACAGGTTTATTCTATTTATTTGTGTGTAGCTTACAAAGTACGAACGTCTGACCCGCACAATAAGGCTTCCCTGTTGCAACGCCGTGCTTTACGAAAGTACAATGATGCCTGTCGACAGTTTATTGCCTACTTTATCAGAGGAAGATCTAAAGATCATGACCGAACGTTGGAAATCATTACTTATATTACTCGGCGGCCTGGTTCTTTGCGGCGGTCTGGGTCTCGTATCCATCCACGTTCCCTTCGGCAGGGACCAGGGAGTGAGCGCTTACGTGGCCGAGGTCATGGCGCATGGAGGAGCGCCCTACCGGGACGTCTATCACTTTAATTTTCCCAGCATCTTTGCAGCATACCTCTTAGCCCGCTTGATACCTCTTGCCTCTACCGAGTCCGTAAACCTCTTTCACGTGGTCATGGTCCTTCTGACCTATGTGTGCGTTTACGCGGCAGCCGCGCAGATCATGAGCAGACCGCAGGCCGCGCTTGCCGGCTTTTTCTACGGCGCTTTCGCAGTGGTCATGTATACCGACTACTGGGACATTGCCCAGAAGGAAAGCCTGGCCTGCCTGCCGCTTGCGCTTTGCCTGGTTGCCGGGTTGAAGGCGATTCCGGCACAGACATATCAAAACGGCGAGGCTTCGAACGAGCCGGGACATAACATCTTTTCCGTCATTGCGGTGTTTTTTGCCGGGCTTTTCGCCGGCTTTGCCGCCCAGTTCAAGCCCACCCTGGGCATTGTTCTTATCGCTTGCTTTTACCCCGCCTTTTCCGGAAGAGTCATCTTAAGGCCTTCTGTAAAAAGCATCCTTGCAGCCGTTGCCGGCTTTATTGTGTCCTTTGTTCCCCTTCTTGTCTACCTTACACTCACCCACAGCACGGGCGCAATGATCGACTCGGTGTTACGCTTCGGCGGCTTTTACGGCGGCCAGGGCTACCAGGGCGTATCCAATGTTTTAATAAACTCGGCATCCAACATTATCTCCTGGCTTTTCAAATGGCGGTTCCTTGCCGTGCTTTCCGTGGCTGCTGTCCCGTCTTTTGGAAAAATCATAGACAGCAGAAGGCGGTTCATACTCCTGTTCGGCCTGCTTTTACTTGTCCAGGTGATCGTGCAGATGAAGTTCTTTACCTATCACTGGATTCCGCTTCTTCTGCCTGCGTCCGTCCTGGCCGCGGAAGGCACTGCTTATTTGTATGGTGCAACCGGCAGAGCTTTCTTTGCCAACGGAGACGGGGGCAAAAACAGCAGGAGTTTCAGAGCCGCGCTTGTCCTGGTTCTGTTTGCCTTGTTTCTCGGCAACCTCGTTCCGGAAGGCAAGAGATACAAAAGAGAGCTTCTTTACGGCATGGGCATGATATCGAAGCGCGATTTCCTCTCTCCATACGGCAGGTGGAACGGCGGAGACATGTGTCCCCTGGCGTCGCATGTAGTTGCCGAATACATAAAAAAACACACTTCACCGGCCGATCCTGTGCTGGTCTTCGGGCTCGAGCCGGGCCTTTATGTAGCTTCCGATCGCTTTCCCCCTACCAGGTTCGCCTACGACCAGCCGCTGGTCACCGACCCGGGAGAGCGCGCCTCCTTCCGGCGCTACCGCTCCCGCTTGCGGGAGGAGTTTCTGGCGGACCTTTCCCAAAGCCCTCCGGCTTATATCATCGTTATCGAGAATGACGCAACATCTATCGAGCCCGCGGACTCTTATGAACAGATGAAGGATTTCTCCGCGTTTCACGAGCTTATAAAGAGTGATTACTTCCTGGAGAACAAGATCGAGGACTACTTTATTTTCTGCCGTCTTGGCAGGGGAGGACATTGATGACAACAACGCGGCATCTGGATGTCTCAGTGGTTGTTCCGGCAAAGGACGAGGAGCACACCATCTTCGAGCTTGTTGAAAAGATAAGGGGGGTGTTGGAAGACAAGGGGAAGAGCTTCGAGATCATCCTGGTTGACGACGGCAGCACTGACGGGAGCTTTGCAAAGATGAAAGAGCTTGCCGGCAGCGACCGCCGCGTGCGTGCGGTGCGGTTTTTGCGCAACTTCGGCAAGTCCGCGGCGCTTTCCGCGGGCTTCGAGCGGTCATCCGGCAGGATCATCATCACCATTGACGCAGACCTCCAGGACGACCCCGCGGAGATACCCGCACTTCTGGAAGAGATCGACAAGGGGTATCACCTGGTCTCGGGCTGGAAAAAGGAGCGCCGCGATCCGCCCGGCAAGAGGCTGTCGTCGCGGCTGGCCAACCTGGTGACCGGCGTGCTTTCGGGCGTGCGGGTGCATGACATGAACTGCGGATTCAAGGCATATCGCCGGGAGGTTGCCAAAAGTTTGCGTATTTACGGAGATCTGCACCGGTTCATCCCCGCGCTGGCGGGCGCACAGGGCTTCACCGTCAGCGAGGTCCCGGTCCGCCATCATGCCCGCAGGTACGGCAAGTCCAAGTACGGCCTGTCCCGGATGCCGCGCGGCTTCTTCGATCTTCTGACCGTGCTTTTCATCACCCAGTACGCGCGAAGGCCGTTGCACCTGTTCGGCGGAATCGGCGTCAGCCTGGGGTCCATCGGCTTCGTGGCCCTTTTGTACCTGACCATCATCTGGTTTATTCCCGGACATGGGCCCATCGGCACGAGGCCTCTGTTCATGGGCGGCATCATGCTCATGATCCTGGGAGCCCAGCTTCTTTCCCTGGGCTTGGTGGGCGAGCTTATAACCCACAACTCCTTCCGCGCTTCCGACCAGTACGCGGTCGAGGAGGACACCGGCCATAATGCTTAGAAACCGAGTTTTCCTGGTTTTCATAGCTCTAATAGTGGCCGGGCTTGTTGTGGCGGGCGGACTATACGCGGTGCAGTTTTTTCCCGTGCTTATTCCCAAACAGACGGGCAACCAGATGCTCCGGGAGTGGGTATCGGAAAACACCAACGCCGAGCTTACGACGGGCTGGATCGCTCCTTTGGCTTTTCCTTCGCCGGGCATACAAATCAAAAACATCGAGCTCAAGCTGCCGGACCGGAAGGGGGACCCCTCCGAGTTCTTTAAGGCCGAGTCAGTCAAAGTCGCGGCAGACGGGTGGGCGTTGATTTTAGACCAGCGTGTTGTCTGGAAAGAGATCATTGTAGAAAAGCCCTTCATTGTCGTGGTCCGGGAGCCGGACAAGGACATCAACGTATCGAGATGGGCCAGGGACATGCCCCTTAAGAACCGTCCGCCCTCGATTCCAGAGAACTCCTTTATAAAATGGATGATAAAAGACGCTATCAAAAAAGCTTTGCCCGCGGGAAAGAACGAATGGGCGAAGCTTCTGGTGCTTTCGAAGCTTGAGATAAACGACGCCCGGGTCCGGGTGTATGACCGTGCGCGCGGCAAAAGGGCTTTGCTTGCTCCGGTGGACTTAAAAGACGTGGACCTTATAATCTCGGGCAAGTCAATAGCCGAGCCGGTGGATTTCGAGCTCTCTTTTCCGTTTCCGCAGGGCCACGGCACCAGCCCTGCCGGGAGGATGCGTTTTCAAGGCACTTTCGAGATCGGCGAAGACCTGGACCGGCCGTCAGTAAAGATCGTGTCTTTGAGCGGGAACTGGCAAGGGATAACCATCCACAGCCTGACAGGAGATGCCAAGCTGAAACCCTCGCCTTCCTTTAATGCAAATGTAAACCTTACCGTTTCCTATTCCAGCTTCTACCGCGCGGTTACCTGGCCGCCAATAGCCCATTCCAAGACCCTTCCCTTTACCAGCGGCAGCGGGAAGTTCAACCTCCAGGCCCGCGCCTGGGGACCGGACCCGAAAAAGCCTTTCAATGTCCACTACAAAGGGAAAGCGCGTCTCTTCAACATGGACTGGGACCCCGGCAGGGTGATATCGCGCATCAGCGGGTTCGACACCACCGCCCGGCTTAACGACGGCGTTTTTACCACGCCGTGGGTGAACGTCAAGGTTGGCGGCAACAAGGTCCGCGGCAAGACCCGCATCCTGGAGCGGAAGCTTCCCAAGTTCATCATCGATATGGAAAGCGACTACGTGGACCTTGAAAAGTTTTTTGTGGGACGCAAGCTTAGAAAGCGCTACGGCAAGACGCTCCTTCCCATGCGCACCGAGTGGGAAGGAAGCGTCCGTCTCGGTGAAGGCGTTTACAAAAAGATGCGCATCCGGGACGTAGAAGGAAGCTGGCGGGTGCCGAAGAGCCGGGTGTTGAGGTTTTCCGAGCTGCGCTTCAAGTCCTGCGACGGCACTTACGTGGAGTCCGGCCGGTCCTACGTGGATTTCAACCATTTGACGACCTACAGGTTCCGGTTCGACGGCCGCATCCGGGACATGGACATAACCAAGTTCACGGACCAGGTTTTTGATACCACCGTCTTCCTCCACGGCGACATCAAGGGAGACGGTTACGTTACCGGCGCCTTCGTGTCCGGCGAGTTTGTGACCAGGCGGCTCGACGGAAAGCTGGCCATTACCGGAACCGACGGTTACTTCGAGGGATACAACCCGGTGGGAGCGGTTTTTCGTTACCTCGGCGCCAAGGTCCCCCAGAGGATCAGGGGCCTTCGGTACGATCGGATGACCGCTGACGTGGAGATCAAAAACGGCGTGGCCTACACGGAGAACCTGGTAGTGACCGCGCCGGCCCTGCGCGGCGACATCAGCGGCTGGATAGACTTCCATTCCCAGCATTGCAACTTGAAGATCAAGTTGTCTTTATTCGGTGAGCTGGCCGACCTTGTAAAAACCCTGCCCATAGCGGGAGAACCCCTGGCTTATGTTGGCGAGAACACGGTGGCCCTTTACATCCGGACTTACGGTCACTGGGACCGGCTGAAGTACGCGCCCTGGGGACCCATGAACGCAGAGCCTCCGAAGCTTCCGGAAGCCTGGCACGGGAAAAAGCAGCCTTTGAGGACGGAACAATAAAATAACAATATATTCAAATATTTAAAACAGCTCCGAAAAAACTTTCATGATGTGTTTTCTGATGTAGGAAATACGTAAAGACAGCTACAGCATCGAAAACACTAACATATGAAACAGGCATTTTCCGGGCGAAAATGAATCGTGCGAGCGACTTCAGTCGCGACAGAAAAAGATTTGCGTGCGAGTGACGTTAGTCGCGATGACTTTTCATCTGTATAAATGAATCGTGCGAGCGACTTCAGTCGCGACAGAAAAAGATTTGCGTGCGAGCGACGTTAGTCGCGATGACTTTTCATCTGTATAAATGAATCGTGCGAGCGACTTCA
>CAYQTK010000130.1:0-1554 GCA_964420375.1 uncultured bacterium | reverse complement strand
GACGTTAGTCGCGATGACTTTTCATCTGTATAAATGAATCGTGCGAGCGACTTCAGTCGCGACAGAAAAAGATTTGCGTGCGAGCGACTTTAGTCGCGATAAAACCCGGTTCCATAAATCAAATACTCCTCTTCGCTCCCTTGCGTTCCGGAGCCTCCGCCTGAAACCCTCCTCTTCGGCCCCTTCGTGCTTCGCGGACACAATTCTCTCCTGTATGCAGCAAAAACGCTACACAACCCTCACCTTTTGTAACACCTCCCCCGGCAACCGCCTTCCAAAACCAAGGCCCCTGTTCTAAAAACACTGATGATATATACACTCAAGATTGACTTTTGCAAAAGGTTATGATAAAAAATGAAAAGAACCAAGCAAAGTAAAATCTAACTCAAGTTTGACCTCCCCCGCAACAGAAAGGTGACCATATGGCTGCTCCCCCTGAGTTACTTAAACTTATCGAAAAATTCGACTACAACCTCGAAGAACACACTGCAAGCTCCTACAACGAGGACTCGACAAGGAGCGATTTTTTAGACCCCTTTTTCGAATGCCTGGGCTGGGACGTGAACAACAAGGAGGGCAAGAACGAAGCCTGGCGCGACGTACTCCGCGAGCATTCCATAAAGAGCGGGCCCACCCGCGAGGCCCCCGACTATCTTTTCAAGATCGGCAAGACCAACGTCTTCATTGTCGAGGCCAAAAAGCCCGCGGTAAGCATAGAAAAGGACCGAAAGTCAGCGCTCCAGGCCAGGACCTACGGCTGGAACATGAAGTTGGGGGTCGCCATACTAACCAATTTCCGCGAGTTCGCCGTCTACGACTGCCGGCAGCGGCCCAAAAAGACCGACAAGGCAGGAGCCGCCCGCATCCGCTATTACTCCCACCACGACTACGCCGAAAAATGGGACGAGCTCTACCGCATCTTCGCCCGGAAATCGGTCGAGCGCGGCGAGCTCGACAGGTTCATTGACACGAGCAAGAAAAGGGGGACCCTCGAGGTCGACCAGGCGTTCCTCCAGGAAATAGAAGAGTTCAGAAAACTGCTCGCATCCAACATAGCGCTCCGGAACCCGACGCTCTCCCAGCGCGAGCTGAACTACGCAGTACAGGTCACCATCGACAGAATAATCTTCCTGCGAATCTGCGAAGACAGGGCGATCGAGCCGCCCGCCCGGATCATGTCCCTTTTGAACCGAAAGAACATCTACCAGGGACTCTTCAAGCTCTTCGAGAACGCCGACGACCGCTACAACTCGGGCCTGTTCCACTTCAGCGAAGAAAAGGGCAGGGCATCAAAGCCGGACACCATAACCTCCCGAATCAGGATTGACGACGACAAGCTCAAAAAAATCATCAAGTCACTCTACGAGAACGAGTACGACTTCTCGCTGATACCCGTCGAGATACTCGGACAGATTTACGAGAGGTTCCTGGGAAACATCATTTACTTGACGCCCGGACACCAGGCCAGGGTACAGGAAAAACCCGAGGTCAAAAAAGCCGGCGGCGTCTATTATACGCCCTCCTACATCGTGGACTACATCGTCGAGAACACCG
>CAYQTK010000129.1:0-11794 GCA_964420375.1 uncultured bacterium | reverse complement strand
GTGTCTTGTCAAGATTAAAATGACGCATACCGTGCGAGCGACTGATACCGCGACTTTCGGCGCTTCCACTAAAATTGTTTTTCTTGGAGACGACAAAAATCGCTTGACAGAGCGCTAGAGGATATCAAAGGAACAGAAAGTGTCCGAGGCATCTTCCCCCCAGCTTATCGAGGTCTTTTTCGAGTCGGTGGACGAACTCGAGAAGGCTTTCGAGGAGAGCATAAAAAAAGGCGGCTACTTTGTCCCTTCAGAAGAGCCCGCCCCACGGACCACCAGGGTCGAGATCAACTTCATGCTGCCCGGACTGCAACAGCCCCTGACGGTACCGGGGGAAGTGGCCTTCCAGGCAACGCTCGAAGCGCCCATGCCGGGCATGGGGCCGGGAATGGCCATACAGTTCCAGGAGCTCTCCGACTCGATTATAAAGGCTTTCCAGGCGGCCATTACCATTGCGAGGAGCGAGGGGCTGGAAGCCGAACGGGGCGCAGGAGAACAACAGGAAACCAGCCGGACGGAAGAGGAAGAGGAAGAGGAAGACGAAGCCTTTGAAGAGGGCGAAGGCGAGGAATGGACGGAAGACGAAGAATCCGAAGAAGAAGAGCAAGAGCAGGAAGGTAAAGATGGCGAAGGCCCGGCCCGGATGGAAAGCGCCATTCACGTGGTGAGCCGCCTGAACCAGATGACCACCGAGAACCTGTTCGCGGAAATACGCAAGCTGCCCATGCACCAGAAGGTGGTCGCGGCAAAGCGAGGGAACCGCAGTGTAAGGAACCTGCTCCTCCAGGAAGGGCACAAAAAAATTCTCACCCATCTTTTGAATAATCCCCAACTGAGCGCAGGAGAGGTCATGCAGATAATGAAGATATCAAACCTGTCCACCGAGCTTATCCAGGCCATCGCCAAGAATTCCCAGTGGAGTCAGAACGAGGAGATAAAGTACCTTATCGCGGTCCATCCCAAAACCCCGCTGCCGCTGGCGCTCAAAACCCTCCAGATCCTGACAACCAAGAACCTGGCCAAGATCGCCAAGTCGGGCTTCAGAGCACAGTTGAAATCCAAGGCAGTAAAGCTGCTCGAACAAAGAAGAAAGTAGATTAATGCCAACGCAAAAGCCCCACGGCTTCATCATAGAAACCAAAGAAACGGTTCTCTACACATGAAAGTGACCTCATCCGAGTTCGTGAAAAGCGCAAGCGACTTCCGCATGTGTCCCGAAGAAGGACTGCCTGAAACTGCGTTTGCAGGAAGGTCCAATGTGGGCAAGTCGTCACTTATAAATACACTGCTCACCAGAAAAAACCTCGCCCGGACCAGCGGAAGCCCCGGACACACCCGAACGCTCAACTTCTACCGCATAAACAACCGCTACATGTTCGCCGACCTGCCGGGGTACGGATACGCCAAGGCCCCTCAACAAGAAAGGCGAAAATGGAAAACACTGGTGGAGGGATATCTCCGCACCAGGCAAGAGCTGTGCGCAGTGGTGATCATACTGGACATAAGAAGACAGCCCGGCAAAGAGGAAATCGACCTTATCGGCTTTTTGACCGCGGAAGGCATACCACCCGTCCTGGTGGCCACCAAGGCGGACAAAATAGGCAAAACCAAAAGGGTCAAGCCGATGCGCACAATAGCGGAATCACTCGGCGCGCCCCATGACTCAATCATCCCCTTCTCCGCACAAACCGGCGAAGGCAAACAAGCCCTCTGGAAAAGGCTTATCCAGCTTATGGAACAAAGCTGAACCCGGCCTGCCGTATTCCAACCCGTCAGCCCCCGAAAAGCATTTTTGCGAATTGACCCCTGTCTGAAGACCGATCCCTCGGAGGGGACGACCGGGAAAGGGCCGAGGCTTTCTGCTGGCAGTACGCGGGCCACCTGGAAGAGATCGTGGAGCAGGCCAAAGGCCGAAACCCCGCCCCGGAGATTAAGGCCAAGGACGGGGAGTTCGAGACATCGGTTTCCTGGGATTGAGATAAGGGGACCTCTGTAGTCCGCAAAGCCCGCCGGTATTTGTTGTCCCGCCGTGATCCTTTATAATCGGTGAAAGTGTCCCACCAAACTGAAATCTCTTTAAGGAAGGCGCAATGAAGGCCGCAGTTTTCGCCGCCCGTACTGCGGGTGTCAACGGATTAAGGAAGCTTCTGGACCACGGCATCGAGGTGTTGAAGGTTTACGCCGAGCCCGTTCCCCTTGGAGGAGAGGATTATTTCGACTCGCCCGGGATTTTTTGCAGAAAACAGGGGCTGGATGTTGTCCCGTGCTCGGAAGATGATCTGTCGGCTGTAACACGAGAGATCCGGGAGCTTGCGCCGGATATCGGGTTTGCTTTCGATTACTCGAGCATCTTGAACCAGTCGGTTGTGGACCATCCCGAGCACGGTTTCTACTTTCTGCATCTTTCCCTGCTTCCCGATTACCAGGGACCGTGGCCGGTAAACCGGGCAATCATGGGAGACGAGAGAAAGACGGGGGTCACCCTGTTCCGGGCAGGGAACGATCCGCTGAAGGCGGAAAAGGCGGCCGGCGGACGAGTTTGGATAGCAAAGGATGACACCGCCCTGACGCTCTATAATAAGCTCGCGGACCATGGCACCGCTCTCCTGGAGGAGCACCTGCCTTACATCAAGGAAGGCGTGCTGAAGCTCCAGCCGCTTGACCTGGAAGTGGAAAGCTATTGCAAAAACCTGGAGGACGTCTCCCGCATCAACTGGCTTTCGCGTTCCTTTGAAGTCTACAACAAGGTCCGGGCCTTGACGCGTCCGTTCTGCGGAGCTCTGACCAGGCTGGACGGAGAAGACATGCTCGTGTGGAAAGCCGTTCCTGACGACACTGCACCGGGCCTGCTTTCCGCGGGCGAGTTGGACGCGGATGAAGGCAAACTTTATGTAGGCACTCGGGAAGGCACGGTCCGCCTAGTCGAGATCGAGTGGAAAGGCGAGTCTCTTGTAGAGCCGCGCATAGCCGAGGTTGTGGGCCCTTACTGGGGCAGGAAGTTCGAGTAAGCTTTGGAAAGCCTCGGGCAAGTGAGCTTCACAAAGAGGAAGCTCTTTTTATCTTCCGGCCTGCCGGGTTAAAATAGAGGTGTTTTAAAAACAGAAAGCGGAAGCGGGGAGGTTCACTTGGAAAGGATTGATAGAGACAGCTTTTTGTCCGCCTGGCGCAACCAGTCGGGGTTTCTTTCGACATGGAAGCAGGACAAGGGAAAGAGCGTTATAGGACTGGTCCTTACCGACGTGCCGGAAGAGTTGATCCACGCCGCTGGTGCGTCTCCGAGTTCGCTTCTCGGCCGGGACGTGGCTTTCCAGTCCGCGGACAAGCACTTGCAGGGGTTTGCCTGCTCCTACTCGAGGAGCCTGGTGGAAAGGGTCGAGCAAGGCGAGCTGGATTTTCTTGACGGCATGATCGTTCCCTATGCCTGCGACACCACCCGATGCCTGGACCTCATATTCAAGTACATGGACCGGTTCAAGTTCTACGACTGCCTGCGCATCCCCAAAAGGGTCAACGCCAGGGGGATGGAGAAGTACTTTCGCGCTGAGCTTCAAAGGCTGGCCTCTGCGCTCTCCGAGTTTACCGGCCATGAGGTCACCGACCAGGGACTTTTCGAATCAATAAAGCTCTATAACCGGATCAGGTCTTCTTTGGAGCGCCTGCGGGAAAAGCTCCGGCAGGACGGGTTTAACGCTTCCGAGTACCTGGACGCAGTAAAGTCAGCCATGGTTGTTCCCCCTGAAGAGAGCGTCGAGGTGCTCTCTTCCCTTTCAGAGGAATCCGGAGCCGGCTTTGAAGGCAGAGGCGGTCCCCGGGTTGTGCTGGCCGGCAAGATGGCCGAGCCTCCGGGGGTGATGGATATGCTTTCCAACTCGGGTCTTTCCATTATCGAGGACCACCTGACAGTGGGCGGGAGATGGGTGTCTTCCACGGTTTCCGAGGACGGCGATCCCTGGAGCGCGCTGATATGGCGGCAGGCTGCGCGGATGCCTTTTTCCGGCATCTGGGACACCCGCCCTTCCCGGGCTTCATATCTTATCGAACGGGCACGCGAGCTTCATGCCGACGGCGTGGTCTTCCTGGTGCAGAAGTTCTGCGAACCCGCGGAGATTGATTACCCCGGTATTCGGCGGGAACTGGACGAGGAGGGCATTCCCGTCCTCGAGCTGGAGACCGATCTTGGGGAGTCCAGCCTGGAGGCCGCCCGCACCAGGGTGGACGCTTTTGCGGAGATGCTGATATAAAAAAGCACTGCCCGGAAAGCTTTATAAAGGGGGAGAAGAAAATCGAGGCTTGACAAAAGCCCGTGAATAAACTACAGATTAAATATAGAGCCTGTGATATAATGGAAAGCGGGAATTCCGGAGGAGTAAGGAGAGGCTTAACAAATGATCGAGTTCAAGGATGCCGGCGACATAGATGTAACTCCGCTGGAGTACATGATTCAACTGGGAGCCAATGGCAATCATGTCCTTTTTGAGAATGAGCGGATCAAGGAAGCTTTTCTAAAGCATGAAGAAGAGCTCGCCGATATCGGCAATGAGTTTATGTCGGAAGTAAGGGAAGCCATCAACAACGTACTCAACATCCAGGACTACGAGGGCAAGAAGCAATATATAAGCTCCCTCGATCCGGAAATCCAGGACGTGCTCATATTCCTTTACTTCCAGATGGTCGAAAAAACCATGCTGCTCAATCAGACCTGGCATCACTGAACACGGTCATTTTTTAAAGCCTCTTTTCTGTTGCCTCCGGAAATAACCCTTGCTAGATGAATACCGGAACCGCACCACGTCGAGAGGGGGCAACCATGTCTTCAGAGCTTTCGGAGCAGGACAAAAAGACACTTTTAAAGATCGCCCGCGACGCCATCGAGAGCCATGCCCGGTCGGGAAACAAGCCTGCCCTGCCCGGTGATCTCCCGGACTCGCTTACCGGCGAGAACGGCGCTTTCGTGACCCTTCACCAGAGCGGACGGCTGCGCGGTTGTATCGGCAACTTCGTGGGGCAGGGACCGCTGGCGGCCACTGTTCAGAAAATGGCTCTGGCTGCGGCTTTTGAAGATCCGCGCTTTCCCGCCCTTAAGGAAAGCGAGTTAAAGGACATTGACGTGGAGGTGTCCGTGCTCTCTCCGTTGCGCGAGGTAAAGAGCGTAGACGAGATAGAAACCGGCAGGCACGGCATCTACATAACCAAGGGAATGTACCGGGGTGTCCTGCTTCCCCAGGTAGCAACGGAACAGGGATGGGACAGGGACACCTTTCTTTCCCAGACCTGCGTTAAAGCCGGACTTCCCCCGGGTGCCTGGAAGAAAGAGGACTTGAAGATCGAAATCTTCTCCGCAGAGGTGTTCGGTGAAAAGGATGCAAGCTGATGTTTGCTCACCTTTGTTTTTTCGCTTACAAAAAGCACTGTGATTGTGCGAGCGACTTTAGTCGCGACTTACGTTGCTCGCCCGCAACCTGTAAAGATTAAAGGTAATCCGGCACTGGTAAACAAATGGATGAGGCTCCAACCCATAAGGCCATCAGAAGGCTTCTTACCCGGGCCATCCGCTCGGACAAGATATGCCATGCCTACCTGATCGCCGGTCCCGAAGGATGCGGAAAGAGGACTTTAGCTCTCGAGCTGGCGTGTGCGCTGGTGTGCGAGACACGCCGGTTTCCGCCTTGCAGAGAGTGCGGTCCCTGCAGGCGGGCCTTTGCAGGGAACCATCCCGACGTCAAGCAGATCGAAGCCGAGACCAGGCACATCCTGATCAGACAGATAAGGGAGTTTGTTGCGACGCTACACTATCACAGCTTCGAGGGCGGATACAAGGCAGGGATAATTCCCGACTGCGAGATGATGACCGAAGAGGCACAGAACGCTTTTTTGAAGACATTGGAAGAACCGCCGTCCGATACCGTGCTTATATTGACCACCACCAACCTCTCTAAGGTGCTCGCCACCATTCAGAGCAGGTGCCAGATCATCAGGCTGGGACCCATGCCCTCTTTCATGATCAAGGAACTCTTGGAGAAAAAAAGAGGATTGGACCCGGAAAAGGCCGAGCTGGTGGCGTCACTCTCCCAAGGAAACGCCACCAGGGCGCTGGATATGGACCTTGACCTGGTGATCGAATCCAGGAAAGAGATCATCACCAGGCTTATCGACATAGAACCAGGCGACAGGACCGCTATGCTGGATTTTGCAGAGAAGCTCTCCAAAGACGAGTTCCCCCAGGACTTCCTGCTTGATATATTGACGGGGTTTTATCTGGATGTCCTTTACGCCAAGCTCGGGAAGGCCGACTTAAGAAACAAGGACCTCTTGGAACAAGCCAGGAGAGAAGCCAGGAAAACCCCACTTAAAACTATTATCTCCCGGGTCGAGTACGCACGCCGTGCACGAGACATGATCTTTCTCTCCAATGCAAACCCCAGGTTGACCTGGGAAATCCTGACAATGTCTCTAAAGGGCCTCCCGGGAGCAGAGGTAAACGCACCATGAATGACCAGACGGATAATACCGGCGATTCCCAAAAAGGACTTGCCCAAAAGCAAGAGGAATCCGAACCCGAAAAGGACCGGCAAGCTTCGGAAGACAATTCCGGGGAAACCGCAGCAGCCGAAAAGGCGCATCCTCCCCTGGAGAAAAGCTCCGCTGACGAGCACAGGTCCAGTCAGGGCAGCCAGCCGGAAGAGACGGGACAAGACGCCGGACATACAGGCGAATCAGCCGGCGAGACCGACGGGCAACATGCCTCTTTACAGGCGGACTCCCCATCCGCTGAAGACGCACCCGCCAAAAGCGGAGAAAAAAGCACCAAGGACTCCGGGGAACCCAAGAAAGCTGTCGAAGGTCCGCTCAAGTTGGTGGGGGTAAAGTTTCGACAGGCGGGCAAAACTTATTACTTCAACGCGGAATCACTGCGCTTTCATATCGGTGAAAAGATCATTGTGGAGACGGACCGGGGACTGGGTATAGCCCGGGTAATGACACCCGTGATTGAAACCGCGCCTGAAGAGGCCCCGCCGGAGATCAAAAGGGTCATCCGTAAGGCCAACTGGAACGACCTGGAAAGGAACCGGAAAAACCTCGCCCGCGAAGAAGAGGCGGAACAGCTTTGCAAACAGAAGATAGCGGAACGCGGCCTGGCCATGAAGCTCGTAAGGGTGGAGTATCTTCATGACGCCAGCAAAGCCATATTTTACTTCACTGCGGAGCACAGGGTGGACTTCCGGGAGCTGGTAAAGGACCTGGCCAGACAGCTTCACACCAGGATCGAGATGCGACAGATCGGGGTCCGCGATGAAACCAAGCTCTTGGGGGGTATCGGTCCCTGCGGAAGAAAAGTCTGCTGCGCATCTTTCCTCACCGACTTCTCTCCCGTATCCGTCCGCATGGCCAAGGACCAGAACCTGGCCATGAACCCGGCAAAGGTCTCCGGCCTCTGCGGGAGGCTGATGTGTTGCCTGGCATATGAGCATGACCTGTACCGCAAGCTGGTAAAGACCATGCCCAAGAAAGGCAAGAAGATGATATCGGCTCACGGACCTTGCCGGGTGATAGACTTGAATATTCTCGCCCGAAAAGTACTGGTCGAGCTTGAATCCGGCAAGACGGTCTTCGTGCCGGTGGACGAGCTCAAGACCTTGCAGGAGGCACAGGCGGAAGAGGAAGCCGAACAGACCCTCGACGATATAGAGGCCCCCGAGGAGATATGGGAAAGCGACGATCCCAGCGCACTGGAGAAGCTGGAAAAGAAAGCCATGCATGAAAAAACTGCAAGAAACCACAGCAGAGAGGTAAAAAAACCGGAAGCACCCGGAGAGCAAACCGAGAAAAAACGGCCTGCCGGCAGGGAACAGCAAGAACAAAAAAGCAGAAGAAAAAGGGGAAAGAAAAAGAAAGACAATGCTCAACCGAAGACCGGGCCGCAGCAAAAAACCGCGCAAGACAAGCAGGCGGGACAGGAAAAAGCACCGGATATGCAGCCGCCGCCCGGCACCAAGCCTCATTCCAAGCGGTCCCGAAAGAGGAAAAGAAAAAAGAAAACAACATAAGACACGAGCAGGAACAATCACCGCGAGCATGTGTTTTTCAAAGAGGTTTTGCATAAGCTACAAGATAGATATAATCCGTGCGAGCGGATTTAGTCGCGATTAAGGAAGTAAAAGAAAAACATGGAAACCTATTACGTGACCACCCCCATCTACTACGTGAACGATGTGCCCCATATCGGACACGCCTATACCACTCTGGCCGCTGACGTCCTGGCCCGTTACAACCGCCTCAAGGGAAAGAGCACATACTTTTTGACCGGCACGGACGAGCACGGCCTGAAGATGTACCGCGCCGCCCAGCAGAAAGGCGTGTCCGTGCAGGAGCTGGCGGACAAAAACTCGAAGCACTTCAAGGACCTGTGGGAGGTTTTGAACATAAGCTACGACGACTTCATCCGCACCACCGAGAAAAGGCATGAAAAAGGGGTGATCGAGTTCTATAACCGTCTTGCAGAAGACGACATCTACCTTGGCGAGTACGAGGGACTCTACTGCACTCCTGACGAGACTTACTACACCGAACTGCAACTGGTGGACGGCAATTGCCCCATGTGCGGCAGGCCGGTGGAAAAGGTCAAGGAGAAGTCCTACTTCTTCCGCATGAGCAGATACCAGGACCGGCTGCTCGAATATATCGACGAGAACCCCGAGTTCATAATGCCGGAGGCCCGGAGGAACGAAATCAGGAGCTTTGTAAAAGAAGGGCTCCGCGACCTGTCCATCTCCCGCACCAGCTTTGACTGGGGCATACCCGTGCCCGGCGATCCCGAGCACGTGCTCTACGTATGGGTTGACGCCCTGGCGAACTACGTCTCCGCCCTGGGGTTCGGACACGAGGACGACCGGAAGTTCCAAGAGTTCTGGCCGGCAAACGTACATCTTATCGGCAAGGATATCCTCCGTCACCATGCCGTGATATGGCCCTGCCTGCTTATGTCCGCGGGGATAGAGCTTCCCCGCACGGTGTTCGCACACGGATGGTGGACAAACGAGGGTCAGAAGATGTCCAAGTCCCTGGACAACTTTATAGCCCCCTACCAGGTGGTCGAAAAGTACGGCCTGGATCAGTTCCGCTACTTCGTACTCCGCGAGGTCCCCTTCGGGTCGGACGGCGACTTCAGCGACGAAGCAGTCAAGCACCGCATCAACTCCGAGCTGGCAAATGACCTCGGCAACCTGCTGGCAAGGACAACCGGAATGGCGGGAAAGTACTTCAAAGGAGAGGTCAAAGAACCGGGCACTCCCCAAGGGCCGGACAACGAGCTCATACAGGCGGCATCAGAAGCAGCGCGGGAACTCGACCGGGAGATCGCGGCTTGCGGGTTCGGCAAGGCCCTCATAGCCATCTGGAGCTTTATCGGCAAGGCCAACAAGTATATCGACACTACCAGGCCTTTTAACCTCGCAAAGGAACAAGGACAGGAAGAGAGGCTCGCTACAGTCATGTACAACCTCGCAGAGGTCCTCCGGATTACCGCCGTCATGGTATATCCTTTTATGCCCGCATCATCGGAAAGGATGTGGGAACAGATCGGAATGGAAGGACATCCCGCGGACCCCCCACTCTCGGAAAAAATGCAATGGGGAAAAATAAAGCCCGGCACAGTGATGAAAAAGGGGAAACCACTCTTCCCCAGGATCGAGGAGTAAAGCCCCCAACCGGGCAGCAGGACCGGCCATGGAAGAGCTCTTCGACACCCATGCCCATCTCGATTTCTCCTCCTTTGACGATGACAGGGACGAGGTCATCGACAGGGCACGGACAGAAGGCGTCAAGTATATTACCACCATCGGTTCCGGAGGAGGACCGGAAAACATGGAAAACGCCCTGCGCCTGGCAGAAGCAAGGGAGAACATCTGGGCGACCGCCGGGGTCCATCCCCATGACTCCAAACAAATGGACGAGTCCACTTTACAGAAGATACAGGGTCTGGCGGAGCACCGAAAGGTGGTGGCCATCGGCGAGATAGGACTTGATTACGCCAAGGAGTACTCGCCCCGCGAGGTCCAGATAAAACGGTTCCGGGAACAGATGGAGCTGGCGCGCCGGCTTGACATGCCCGTGGTTATCCATGACAGGGACGCCCACCAGGACGTAATGGACATTCTTAAAAAAGACGGCAACGTCCCTGCCGGAAGCATTATGCACTGTTACTCGGGCAGTGCGGACATGGCGGATGAGCTCGTTTCCTTGGGGTTTTTCATATCCTTTCCGGGCGTAATAACCTTCAAGAACGCGGTCAAGCTCCACCGTGTCGCAAGCCGGGTGCCCCTGGAAAAAACGCTCATCGAAACCGACTGTCCCTTCCTGGCGCCCCATCCCTCTCGCGGCAAAAGGAACGAGCCCGCTTACGTAAAGCTGGTCGCTGAAAAACTAGCCGAAATTAAAAGAGTGAACTTCCGGGAAGTGGCCCGGAAAACCACGGCCAATGCCATAAGCGCCTTTCGGCTGTCACTGACTTGACCTTGCAGCAAAGCGAATGCCCGGCTGGAAAGGTTCCGGCAGTCGATTCAGTGGTTATAAAAATGAAGAAAACCGACAGAGGTGAACGGATGGAGATAGCAAAAGGGGTTTACGCGGTAGGGGGACCGGGAGTCTCCGCAGGCGGCGATGCGGCTGTTTATTTGGTGGAAGCAGAGAAACCGTTGCTTGTTGACGGGGGAACAGGAAAAGCCACTGAAAGGATACTGACGAATATAAAACGTGCAGGGGTGGAACCCTCATGCATAGAATGCCTGGTCCTCACCCATTGCCACATTGACCATTCCGGCGGAGTTGCCGGCTTAAAGGAAAAGCTGGGGCTTTCGGTTATCTGTCATAAAAAATGCGCGGATATAATTGCAAAGGGAGACGATCCCCGGACAGCAGCCAAATGGTATGGCCTGAAACTGCCCCCCATAAAAGCCGATGTCGCTTTCGAGGGAGAAAAGTACGATATCGACCTGGGCGATACCACTCTTCACTGTCTTCATATACCCGGACACTCCCCCGATTCTATTTGCGCATATCTGGACCGGGAAGGAAAGAGAATCCTTTTCGGACAGGACGTTCACGGGCCCATCCATCCCGACCTGGAATCCGACTGGAATAAGTGGCAGCAAAGCCTGGGCAAGATGCTTAAGCTGGAAGCGGATGTCCTTGCCGAAGGCCATTTCGGAATTGTCTCCCCCGCAAAAGAAGTGAAAAAATTCATAATCTCATTCCAGGCACCTTAAGACATAATTCCCAACTCCTTCTAAAACGTACTGTTAGAAACATATGATCGAAATGGGTTGATTTGGTCTAAAAACATCGGAAAATATACTTCTCCCGTCAGTTAATGGAACGGCCCCCCTTGACAAAACGGGTGAAAAAATATATTATAATGGCACAGTTGATGCGGGGTGGAGCAGTCAGGTAGCTCGTCGGGCTCATAACCCGAAGGTCGGTGGTTCAAATCCATCCCCCGCTACCAAAATAAATCAAGCGGACATCGGCATTTATCCGGTGTCCCTTTTTTATATGCGCGCGGGGGGTAATCCCGCCTTAGTTCGGCGCAGGACATACATAACTATTTCCCTTCCAATCCGCTTTATCTTTTTCCACCTCTCTCTCTGCAAACGAATCTGTATGCATTTGTCACTGCTGTCCGGTTAACTTATCTAAAATCGCTGCAATGCACTGAAATTAAAAAAACCGATTATATTAATTTTGGGGTTGAAGTTTCCGTAAAAGCCGGACATAGGTATTTCAGAAAGTTGCGGCATTTTCG
>CAYQTK010000128.1:0-11828 GCA_964420375.1 uncultured bacterium | reverse complement strand
GGCTCGCAGTTTACGAGGCGCCTTTTTGTAAGTTCCGGCAAGCCGGAACTTATGAGTGCGAAAGCAAGCTTTCCTGTCTGCGTGCGAACGCACAGGCAGGCGCACTCCAAAAACGGAGTTTCGTAACAGGCACTAAAGAAATGAAAGATTCTTGATAAGGACCGTCCTAAAAATCCGGTTTTACCGCGGCGCCCGCCGGATATATAATCGTACCCTTAAAGGAGGAGATACATGGCTGACAAGCGGATTCTGATTACCGGGGGCGCGGGCTTTATCGGCTCGCACCTTTGCGACCGTTTTCTCGCCGAGGGCTTCGAGGTCCTCTGCTGGGACAACCTTATCACCGGCGACATGGACCACATAAACCATCTTTTCAAAGACTCCCGGTTTACCTTTTTCAAGCAGGACGTGACCAATTACATCCACGTGCCCGGGCCGCTGGATTATATTCTCCACTTTGCATCACCTGCTTCCCCTATCGACTACCTCGAGTTGCCCATCCAGACCATGAAGGTGGGCAGCCTGGGCACCCACAAGGCACTGGGGCTTGCTTTGTCCAAGGGGGCCCGGCTTTTGCTGGCCAGCACTTCCGAGGTCTACGGCGACCCCCTGGCCCACCCCCAGAAGGAGGGCTACTGGGGCAACGTAAACCCCATAGGTCCGCGGGGGGTATACGACGAAGCCAAGCGCTTTGCCGAAGCAATGGTCATGGCCTATAACCGGCACCACAAGCTGGACACCAGGATCGTGCGCATCTTCAATACCTTCGGGCCCCGCATGCGCAGGCTTGACGGAAGGGTGGTGCCCACCTTTATAGACCAGGCATTGCAGGGCCACGACCTCACCGTGTTCGGCGACGGCACGCAGACCCGGAGCTTCTGCTACGTCACCGACCTGGTCGAGGGCATCTTTCGACTGTTGTTCTCCGATTACGAGCTGCCCGTCAATATGGGGAACCCCCAGGAGATGACCATTCTCGAGTTCGCCAGAAAAATCACCGATCTCACCGGAAGTCAGAGCAAGATCAAGTTCAAAGACCTGCCCATGGACGATCCCAAGCAGAGGAAGCCGGACATATCACTGGCGAAAAAGCTCTTCGACTGGGAACCGCAAGTGGGGCTGGAACAAGGACTGGAGCTGACCATCCAGTACTTCCGGGAACAGGACAAGGGAAAAGATACCACTTGATGCTCCCGCAGTTGTATTGCATCAACCGGCTATAGCAATCAGTCTTTTTAAAATTTTTTATCAACGGAGCGCTTTATGGAAGAGAAACATTTCGGGCCGGTCCGGTTCATACCCGGCGAAAACCGGGGCAAGTACCCTTACTGCCACTCGGTGTACGTGGAGGGTGCCCGGATTGTCATTGACCCGGCCTCGGACCGGCGGCGCCTGAGCGAGCTTGGAGAAGACCCCGGCGTGCATGAGGTCTGGCTCTCGCACTGGCACGAGGACCACTTCATGTATTTAGATCTTTTCGACGACCTTCCCTTGTTGATCTCGGAACGCGACGTGCCCCCCTTGCAGGACGAGGACACCTTTATCGCCTGGTATGGTATTGACAACCCGGAGTTCATAAGCTACTGGCGGAAGGCCTTGAAGGAGCAGTTCAACTATAAGCCGCGCACACCAACGGAGACCTTCACCGGCGGCGAGGTCATCGAGCGCAACGGCGTTACAGTGGACGTAATTTCCACCCCCGGGCATACCCCGGGCCACCTGGCTTTCTTCTTCCGCGAGCCCGAGGTGCTCTTCATGGGAGATTATGACCTCGGCAAGTTCGGTCCGTGGTACGGCGACCGCGACGCAGACATCGACCAGACCATCGAGTCGGTGAAACGGCTCAGACAAATACCCGCCAAGGCGTGGATCACCGGACACGAGTTCGGGCTTTTCGAAAAAGAGCCCGCGGAAGCCTGGGACCGCTACCTTAACGTGATCAACGAACGGGAGAGTAAGCTGCTCGACTTTCTCACCGAACCCCGCACCATGCAGAACATCGTGGAGCAGTGGATTGTCTACCGCAAGCCGCGCGAGCCGCGCGGCTTCTTCGAGTTCGGCGAACGCGCGCTCATGGGCAAGCACATAGAGCGGCTCATGAAAAAGGGCGTGGTCACCGAAACGGAGAGAGGATACGTGAAAACCTGAGGCACTCCCGGCCGTTGCCATCTCTTATTGTGGTTGCTTCAATCCCTTTTGCTTTTTCAAATCGCGGCCAGCCAGGGCGATGCTCTGGGCATATCCTATTGCAATGACCACCACGGTGGTCACCACCCCCACCATGATGTCGTGGAAGGGAAAATCGAAAATCTTGAAAAATCCTTCGAACCCGCCCAGCATCTTGATGATGCCCCACTCCGATACCACCATGCCGGCGAGGATGCCGGTTATCAGGCCCCTGCCGCTGGTCCGCTTGGAGAGAACGGCAAGGAAACAAATCCCGGTTATGACACCGATTACCAAAGAGACAACAATAAAGTAAAACTCCAGGAACACCTTGACCGTGATCATGCTTACGGCAAGCCCGATGCCCAGGCATCCCCAGATAAAGGTCAAAATCCGGGCCACGTCGAACGCCCGCTTGTCGGACACACCGGGGTTTATGAATCTTCTATAAACATCGGTCACCGCCATGGTGGATGCAGCGTTCATGGACGAGTCCAGCGAGCTCATGGCAGCGCCGAAAAGCCCGGCCAAAAGAAGGCCGGATACTCCCGCCGGCAGGGCAGTAGCGATAAAGCGGGGAAAAATCTCGTCAGCCTTGCCTGCACCTCCTCCGGAGATGTAGCCGGCAACCTCCGGGTCAGGGAAATGCTGGTAATAGACGTAAACCGCGGTGCCCACCAGCAGAAACAACGCCCAAACCGGCACGCTGGCCAGGCTTCCCAGCACGGTGGCCTTCAAGGCCTCGGAGTCGGTTTCCGTGCACTGGTAGCGCTGCACCTGGTTCTGGTTGCCTCCCAGAAAGTAAAAGTAATTGGCCAGCCCGGAGAGAGCGAGCACAATAAAGTTGTCGCGCATGAGACCGCCGGAGAAATCGACCAGCTCGAGCTTGCCGGCGTCCCAAGCCTCGGACATCATGCCGGCGAAGCCTCCGGGCAGCCGGGAGGAGATAACGCTTATGGTAATAAGGCCTCCGGAAACCAGGACCGCGGCCTGGATGAGGTCAGTCCAGATAACTCCCTTGATGCCGCCGACCACCGCGTAGATTATAGTCACGCATCCGATAAAGATGATCACCTGGAAAAGGTTAAACCCCGTGATGGTGTGGACCACCAGGGAGAAGAGGTACATCACCATTCCCACCCGGGCGATCTCGGAGATGATGAGAAACACCATGGAGAAGACCCGCACGCCCGGCCCGAAGCGCTGCTCCAGAAACTCGTTTATGGTTGTCCGGACACGCTTCCTGTAAAACTTGACCAACAGAAATCCGCCGCAAACAAGGACCACCGGCAGCATGAGACCCTGCACCATGTACTGCCAGTCCGAGGCAATGGCCTTGCCCGGATACGCTACGTAGGTGACGGATGAAATGCACGTCCCCAGAATGGATACGCCTACGACCCACCATGGCATCCGCCTGCCGCCCACAAAGTAATCCTCGGTGCCCCGGTTCCGGCGGCCCGTCCACATCCCCACGAAAACGATGAGTGCAAAGTAAAAACACAGTACGACTATGTCGGCGAAAGCTATGTTCATGTTCAATACCCCGCCCCCGAAACGACACTCATTAAACCATAGAAATATATGCTGAAAAAGGCCGTCACCGGATGGGAAAGAAGGCGAAAGACTCATATGACCGCACAGGGGCGCTCATCGGGCAAAACCGGAAATTGTACGGGTATAATGGTTTGACAGCAGGGAAGAATCAAACTATATTGAAATCATGATGTATGGAGACAGGTACATCCCCGGAAACATGAGCAGGGAGGACTATGACATCGCCTTGTCTTTATGCGAGCGCGACGCGGAGTTCCTCGAGCTGTGGCAGGAACACCAGAACCTTAAAAAGCAGCTCAAGGATCTCGAGTCCAAGTCCTTTCTGGACTCGGAGGAAGAGCAGGAGGTGAAGCGAATTAAGAGGCTCAAGCTCCAGGGCAAGGACCGCATCGCTCAAAAGATATACCAGTACAAGGTCGCGGTATCAAAGCCCGAGTAGGAGGCCACGGTGCGTTATAATGCCCCGGTGGTCTCCATCGGGGCTTTTTAGTTTGCGGACAGGATTGCCGGCGAAGCCGGGGAAAAGGAGTTCTGCCATGCGTTCCGACCGCTCAAAGAAAGGGGTGGAGCGCACGCCCAACCGGGCGCTCATCCGGGCCACGGGCGTGACCACCGAGGACATGAACAAGCCGTTTATAGGGGTTGCCTCCAGTTTCAGCGACCTTATTCCCGGACATACCAACATGAAGGCTCTGGAGAGGGCCATCGAGAACGGGGTCTACGCCGGAGGAGCAAGGCCTTTTATATTCGGCGTTCCCGGCATCTGTGACGGCGTTGCCATGGGTCATTCCGGCATGAGGATGAGCCTTCCCAGCCGCGAGCTTATCGCTGATAATATCGAGACGGTGGCCGAAGCACACGCACTGGACGGGCTGGTGCTTCTGACCAACTGCGACAAGATCACGCCGGGGATGCTGATGGCTGCGGCGCGACTCGACATACCCTGCATCGCAGTGACCGCGGGGCCCATGCTGTGCGGATATTACCATGGAGAACGGCTGACCCTGGTGCGTAACACCTTCGAGGCGGTGGGACTCTACCAGGCGGGAAAGATATCCGCTTCCGAGCTCGCCGCGGTGGAGCAGGAAGCATGCCCCGGACCCGGCTCCTGCCAGGGGCTTTACACCGCCAACACCATGGCATGCCTTACCGAGGCCATGGGGATGAGCCTGCCCGGGTGCGGCGCCGCTCCCGCGGTGTCGGCGCGAAAACAAAGGCTGGCCTACGACTCCGGCATAAAGGCCGCCGAACTCGTCAAAAAAGGGGTGAACTCCCGAAAGATCATGAACAGGGAATCCCTGGAGAACGCCATCCGCATGGACATGGCGCTCGGCGGATCGACCAACTCGGTGCTCCACCTTACAGCAATAGCGCGGGAAGCGGGCGTCGACCTTTCGCTTGCCCGCTTTGACGAGATATCCGCGGACACTCCCAACCTCACCAGGCTCCGGCCCGCGGGCGAGCACGCCATGGAGGACCTCGACCGGGCCGGAGGCGTCATAGCGGTCATGCACGAGCTCCGATCAAAGCTTCACGACAATCCCACGGTGTCCGGCCAGGCTGTGAAGTCCTTGCTTCGGAAAAAGCCCTGGAAGGACCGCGAGGTCATCCGGCCCCTCAGCGACCCCTACATGGAGCAGGGCGGTATTGCCGTGCTGTTCGGCAGCCTGGCGCCCGACGGATCGGTGGTAAAACAGTCAGCGGTGTCCGCGGGAATGACGGCATACGAAGGCAAGGCCCGCTGCTTCGACTCGGAGGAGTCGGCCATGCAAGCCATCCTGGACGGCAAGGTCAAGGCAGGCCACTTCGTGGTCATCCGCTACGAGGGGCCCAAGGGAGGACCCGGCATGCGGGAGATGCTCTCGCCAACCTCGGCCATCATGGGCATGGGATTGGGCGAGTCGGTGGCCCTGGTTACCGACGGCCGCTTCTCCGGAGGCACCCGCGGTCCCTGCATCGGGCACGTCTCTCCGGAAGCAGCGGCTGGCGGGCCCCTTGCCCTGGTGCGCAACGGCGACAAGATCAAGCTGGACATAAAAGAGCGAAAGCTCGATCTTATGGTCTCGGCATCGGAACTCAAAAAGCGAAAGAGCAGCGTAAAACCGAAAAAGAAGAAAGTTACCACCGGCTATCTCTCCCGCTACGCAGACATGGTCGGCAGCGCCGCGGGCGGTGCTGTCTACGAGTGAGAGATTTTGTGATTGCTCCCGGCGGTTAATGAGAAAGATTTGGTTCATCGGGTTTTGGGGTGTCTTCAGATGCGCGGGAGAGGCACTGATTTTTCATGAGGGCATGGCTCACACAAGCGGGTTGTGGGATTGTCCGGATAATTATTACAAGTTGCGCGCGAGCTACGGAAGTCGCGGCTAAAGCCGCTCGCACTTATGAGATTATTTTTGCAGAGCATGATAACATTTCAGGTTTTTGAGAGGGTATGAGGATGAGTGAGAAGACAGGCGCGCAGATACTGGTTGATTCCCTTATCAGTGAGGGGGTCGAGGTTATTTTCGGATACCCCGGAGGCGTGCTGCTGGGCATCTTCGATGTCCTTTTTGACACCGATATCCGGTTCGTGCTGACCCGCCACGAGCAGGGCGCCGCCCACGCTGCTGACGGGTACGCCCGCAGCACCGGCAAGGTCGGCGTGTGCCTAGCCACCTCGGGTCCGGGGGCGACCAACCTGGTTACCGGCATAGCCACGGCCCACATGGACTCGGTGCCTTTGGTGGCCATTACCGGACAGGTGCCCACCGAGATGATCGGAGGCGACGCCTTCCAGGAAGCCGACATCGTAGGCATCACCCGGCCGATAACCAAGCACAGCTACCTGGCCCAGGACGTGTGCGACATTCCCCGCATAGTCAAGGAGGCTTTCTACATCGCGTCCACCGGCAGGCCGGGACCTGTGCTTATCGACATGCCCAAGGACGTGGCCGCGTGTAAAGCAGGCGATATAAAAAACGTCTCCCCCGAGATCAAAGGATATAAGCCCACCTTGAAGGGGAACCCCAAACAGATCGAGAGGGCCGCCCGCGTGATTGAAAAGGCATCCCGTCCCGTGATCTACGCCGGCGGGGGAGTGATCATCTCCGGAGCAGGGGAAGAGCTTGAAAAGCTCGCCGAAAGCCAGGACATCCCCGTGGCCATGACTCTGCTGGGGCTGGGCGCGTATCCCGGCGACAACCGGCTCTCGCTGGGTATGCTCGGCATGCACGGGACATATTACGCGAACATGGCGGTCTCCGATAGCGACCTCTTGATAGCCATCGGCGCCAGGTTCGACGACCGGGTCACCGGCAAGATCGAGGAGTTCGCGCCCGACGCCACCGTGGTCCATATTGATATCGACCCATCAGCCATCTCCAAGAACGTCAAGGTCGACTATCCCATTGTGGGAGACGTTAAGGCGGTGTTAAAGGAGTTGAACCGGAAGATCAACGAGCCGGACCAGCTCAGAAAGCGCTCGCGCACCAACTGGCTCGAACAGATCGACAAGTGGAAGAAAGAGCACCCTCTTCAGTATGACCCCGGCGAAAACGTTATCAAGCCGCAGTTCGTGGTGGAGAAGATTTACGAGGTCACCGGGGGCGAGGCCATCATCTGCACCGAGGTCGGCCAGAACCAGATGTGGGCCGCCCAGTTTTACCGCTTTCAGAAACCGCGCCGGCTGTTGAGCTCCGGAGGGCTGGGAACCATGGGGTACGGCTTTCCCGCGGCCATCGGCGCCCAGTTCGGAAACCCCGACGCAGTGGTGTTCGACATTGCCGGCGACGGCAGCTTCCAGATGAACATCCAGGAACTGGCAACGGCAGTGCAGAACAAGCTGCCGGTGAACGTGGCCATACTGAACAACAACTTCCTGGGAATGGTCCGGCAGTGGCAGGAGCTTTTCTACGACCGCCGCTACTCGAACACCTGCCTCGCCGTAGAGCCGGACTTCAAGAGCCTGGCCGAGGCTTACGGGGCCAGGGGATTCTCCGTTGCCGACCCGGCGGACGTGGAGGATGTGCTTTATGAAGCGGTGAATACGCCCGGACCGTGCATCATGGACTTCCGGGTGGACCGGGAAGAGAACGTCTTTCCCATGGTCCCGGCGGGCGAGTCCATTCGGAACATGATCCTGGGGCCCGAAAGAAAGAAGACCGGGAAGAAAGGCCTGAAGTCGGTAAAGTAGAAGAGGATCAGCGGGAGGCATGGTTTAAGATGAAACACACAATATCTGTCCTGGTAGAGAACAAGTTCGGGGTCCTCTCCCGGGTGGCGGGTCTGTTTTCCGGCAGGGGATACAACATCGAAAGCCTGAGCGTGGCGCCCACCATGGACACCTCGGTGTCGGTCATGACCATTGTCACCCATGGAGACGACCGGGTGGTCGAGCAGGTCACCAAGCAGCTAAACAAGCTGATCGACGTCATCAAGGTCATGGAGATGAAGGAAAAGGACTACATCGACCGGGAGATGATGCTGGTCCGGGTGTCAGCGGAACGGGAGAAAAGAGACGAGATACTCCGCATCGCCAACATCTTCAAGGCCCGGGTAGTGGATGTGGCCACCAAGTCCATCACCCTCGAGGTCACCGGCACCGACGACAAGATCGACGCAGTACTACGGATTCTCCGGCCACTGGGCATTAGAGAGCTGGTGCGTTCCGGAAAAGTCGCCATGCTCCGGGCCGACCCGCGCACGTAGTGAGCCGACAAAGGATATATAAGGCATTGCTGAACGCTTGAGACCGATAACGAACCGTTCAAACGAGATGACGGCTTCCCTTACCTGGTGGGTTCCCAGACCGTGTTCCCGGCCTGGTCAACGTATCCTTCCCGGTCGCCGACCCTGATGAGTGCAAGGCCGTAATGGAACTCGGAGGCTTCGTCAAAGCGGGGCCTGATAATAAACTGTCCCTGGTGGTTTATGTATCCCCATTTGTCGTTGAGCCGTACACTCGCCAGTCCCTCGGAAAAATCATCGGCGTCCTCGTAAAGAGGAGGGATGAAGACTTTTCCCGAGTAATCGATGTAGCCGTAGCCGTCTTCCGTTCTAACCGCGGCAAGACCTTCCGAAAAGTATCCCGCGGCGCTGTACCGAAGCTCGACAACGAACTTGCCTCTCTTGTCCACGAAACCGTAATGACCGTCCCGGCAAACCGCGGCAAGACCTTCGGAGAACTCCCTGCCGAAATCGAACTTGGGCCAGATAACCAGCTCGCCGTCGCGATCAACGTAGCCGAATCTCGATGCCGCCTGCACGGGGGCCAGCCCTTCACTGAAGTCGCCCGCATAATCGTAGCGGGGCTTTATAATAAGCTCCCCGCTTTTGTCGATGTAGCCCTTCCCGCCGGAAACATCCACCGCGGCAAGACCTTCGGAAAAACTGCCGCACGTATCAAAGGAAGGCTCGATAAAGTACTTGCCCATCTTGTCTATGTAGCCGGCGCTGCCGTCACGGAAAACCGCGGCAACTCCCTCCGAAAATCCCAGAGCGGTGTCGAACAAAAGCGGGATCACAACGTCGCCCGCGGCGTTTATGTAACCGCAATTAAAACCGTCCATAACCAGCGCCAGCCCTTCGGAAAAATCCTCGGCGTAGTCGAAACGGGGCCTGACTAAAAGTGCACCGCCCCGATCGATAAATCCCCACTTGCCCCCGGTCATCACCGGAAAAAGCTGCGGAAGCTTATCAAAAAGGTCCATGCCCATATCCTATGAAAATCTAAAATATCTTCCTGGTTCCCTGTAATGCCTGCTGATAAATTACAGCCCTTGTTTTACGGGCCGATGCATATAAAGAATGCCCTGACCCTCAAAAGAACACCTTGTCCTCCAGGCTGTCGAGCCAGGTCTGGTAAGCGGGGTCCTCCAAGTACCACTCTAAAAGTTTATGCTGCTTCTCCTCGGAGCTCAAGTCCTTCCTGCGCATCAGCATGTAATCGCGGAGCTTCATGCGGTTGGCCCGAAGCGCCTTCTTCCAAAGCTGCCGGTGGCTCCAGTAAAGGTAATAGCGGTAATGATATCCGGAGCGAAGCATGCGCACCGAGCGGGGGATGTCCAGGATGTTCATGAGGTTGAACTTCAGGGCATGGAGCTTCTGGTCGGGAAATACCGGCAGCTTGACGTCGTGAAAGAACATGTCCTTTATATCGTGGCTCCGGATAAGCTCGTCATAGCCGGCGGTGCCCGGAAAGGGCATGTAGTCGGCCAGCCGGGGATCGTCGCAAACTGTCCGGGCAACCTTGTAGGGAGTGTCTTTATCTTCGTCAATGTCCGGATGTCCGGAGATGAAAACCCCGATGACCATGATCCCGGCTCTTTGGAACCTCTGGAACATCTCCTGGAGAGCGGCAAGGTCGGGGCTCTCCCGCATCCCTTTTCCCATGCAGTTCTTAAGAACCTCCGGGTGCAGCGACTCGAACCCCAACAAGGTGCTCTTCATGCCCGACCGGGCCAGCTTGTCAATAAGCCCGGGGTTTTTCAAGCAGGTGTCAACCCGCAAAAAAGCGTTCCAGCCGGGCATGTCCGCATACGACAGGAAAGCATCGGCGAGCTCGCCGGTGTAATCAACGTCGTTGCCGAAGCCGTCGTCGACAATGTTGATCTGTCGGACCCCCCGGGGAACAAGCTGCCGGACCTCTTCCATGACTCGGCCGGGAGACTTGTAGCGCTGGGTGCCCTGCCAGTAAGGAGGAACAGCGCAGAACTTGCACCGGAACATGCATCCCCGCGAGGTCTCGATAGAGCCGGTGTAGCCGTTGCCCGGCTCGATCAGGCAGGGAAAGGCCCGGAAGTTGATCAGGTCCCAGTCGGGAACCGGAGACTCGTCCAGGGTCTCGATCTGCGCAGGAGGCTCTGTCTCCACGTACTCGCCGTCCTGTTTGAACATGACCCCCGGAATGCCCTCGAACCTTCTTTGGCCCTCGATCTCCTCTATGATGGTGGGAAAGGTAAGCTCGGCTTCGCCCTTCACAATCAGGTCCACGCCCAGGTCGAGCCATCTTTTCGGATACATGAAGGTGTGATGGCCCCCCGCAATAATAAAGGCGTCCGGGTTAAGCCGCTTGACCTGCGCTACAGCCACGGCGTAGCTTATGGCCCCGTAGCTGCTGGCGATGTTGAAACCCACAATGTCCGCCCACTTGATATGCTCCTTGTAGCTGCTCATGGGAACCGGGTCGAAAAATCCCTCCAGGAACCTCATCTCGTGGCCCGGCGGCAAAAGATTCTTAAGAACCGGAAAGGTGAGGGCCGGCGACCGGTAAAGCTCCCTTCCAAAATCGCTCTGGACCGGCCAGCCACCGTAAAAGTCTTTGGGATTTAAACCGAGTATCTTCACAAAAGGTTACCTCGCCCGGAAAAGAAGAGCCCGCGCATACTAATGTTAACACGGCGGCAAGAGCATAAAACAGGGATCACCCGGCCGAGACCTTGATGGGGTCTCCGTTTTTGGCGGACGACAACACAGTGGCGTCGCCTTTAACAACGCCGATCACGTTTACCGGACCGGCTGCCTTGGGCTTGTCCCCCGCGCTCGCCGGGGTGGGACCCCAGAAGATGCAGAAGGCTTTGCCGGTGGGCCAGTAGCCAAGCTCGCCAACCTCCATGTCGTCGCGGGCGTCGTTTTCCAACTCCCTGTCAAGCCCGATACCGAAGTAGAGCTCCTCACCCCACCGGTTAATTGAACCGGTTATAGGAAGAAGCTTTGCAATGTCTTTCGCGGTTTCGGAATCGTTAAGCTCGGCCGAAAGCTCGATATCTCCTGTGGCTATTGTTATGGACAGTACCATATCTCCGCTCCTTTGCTCAAAATAATCGCCCTCTGTGTACCCCGATCATAGCAGAAATATCAAAACGTAAAAAGCCCGCCGATATGCAAGTTAAGGCATGCGATATAAAAGGCCGCGGGCAAGCATGCTCTCTGCTTACGTGCTTGACATAATGCCTTCAAGACACTATTCTTTTCTACGGCAGCGTGCGCCCGTAGCTCAGTGGGACAGAGCAGCGGACTTCTAATCCGCAGGCCGCGTGTTCGAATCACGCCGGGCGCGCCAGTAAAATCCCTTAAAAACAGCAGGTTAAGGAAATTTTCCACAGGCCCGGAAAGAGGCCGGAAAC
>CAYQTK010000127.1:0-11896 GCA_964420375.1 uncultured bacterium | reverse complement strand
GTCGCTCGCACGAAGAATATCTGTCTTGTAAGCGACGAGAAACGCTTGACAGAGCGCCAGCAGAATCTTTTGATTTTTGCAAGCGCCGGCAAGGACGTGCTTCTTTAACCAAGGCTGTCATTCCTCTTGGAGGAGATGAAATACACTCATTGTAGAGAGCTTGCACGATTGTTATTCACCCGCAGATTCTTTGGAGGACCCAATTTTTTGTTGACTTATTGTTTATTGTGTTGCTATTATCTGGATTGCCGCGGCGGACCGGAAGTGATAATTTTCGATAATGAGCCGTGCGAAGCCGTACTCGTCAGGGCGGCTGTGTTCTGCTTTGAAAGAGAGGGTGTGCAAACACCTGCTAAAAAAAGGATAAGATACCGCAACCTGCCCGTTCAGGAAGAAGAGGAGGACGAATGGCATGAGAAATATCGGCATTCTTTTAATGGTGGTCCTGAGCTTATGTTTTCTTGGAGGATGCTCCGGACATAGCTGGGAGGAGTACACGAATGAAAAAGCGGGTTTCAGCGCGGAGTTTCCCTGCACCCCCAAGAGTTCGAGCGATTTTCAGAGACTCGGACCGAGCGCCAGCCTCAAGAGCACGACTTACTCCTGCAAGGTGGGCATGTTCGGAGGCGAGCATTACGGATTCACCATAAGCGAGTACTCGAACTGGGCCGCCGGCGAAGTGGAGTACGACATAGATAAAGGCATCCAAGGGGTGCGCAATTCACTCAAATCAGCGGGCGCTGCCATCCGGTCAGAACAGGATGTCACCCTTGCAGGTTTTGACGCGCACGAGTTTGTGGCGGATAAAGACGGGTCTCGCTCCACCCTCCGACTTTTCGTTGAAGAGGAAGATATAATTATCTACACCGCGGAGGTCTCCAAGAAAGGCAACAAGGAAGCGGGAGAAAACGGAGACAGGTTCTTCGATTCCATCAAGCTGCTTGACTGAGAAAGCCGCCTTGCTCCCTGGTCCCCGGTCTTGCATCAATGGCTTTTATCGCTTCATAGATATGATGCCCCTGTAAAAAGTCCAATTGCAGCTCCAAGGGGGCTTATAGGAACGTCGCTCTTTCAGAGTTCTAATAGGCTTATTTTGACTTTTTACGAGGGCATCAAAAGTTGGTCCACCTACTCATTTACCGGATGAACCTGATTTATTCACAATGTCCTTGTCAATGAAAAAAAGCGGGCCATCCGGGACGGAAAGAGGGGAGAGGGACGAGAGAAGGGAAAGGGGACGCCCTTAAGGTGGGTTTTTCCGTCCGGGATGACCCTATGAAAAATCCGTTATATGGCTGTGTTTTATTAAGGCCTCCAATCCTCCAAAGTATGAAGCGTCTTTTCAGGAATGGGCTCTTATTTTTTGACCCTTGTTTATTGTCTTATTATATTTATCATGCAAACCATATGCCGACTTTCTCCTGCCGTAAATGTGCTGAAAAATAAAGATAATTTCCTGCTGCCGTCAAAAAAGAGGTAAAAAATTCCTCTGTCGAACGCAAAAATTGTCACCCGGTAAAAAGTCGTTTCAGCTAATACCTTGGATTATACAATCAATTGCTTACCAAGCGTAAGAAGCCTGTTTCGGAGTTTTTGCATGAACATCAAAGGATGATGCCTTCGTAAAAAGTCATTTCGGCCAGGATCGTGGCACGTAAAATCAACTGGTGCCCTGTCAAGCGTTTTTCGTTGCCTTACAAGACTGATCTTCTTCGTGCGAGCGACTTTCAGTCGCGACTTCAGGCCCGGTAGCATTGGCCTTGAAGGGACTTCCACCCTTCTGGCTGGGTGCGCTTGCAGGCGCACGAGTGCGAAAGCTTGCTTTCGCTTTCATAAGTTCCGGCTTGGCGGATCACATTAAAATTTATAAGCTGCGTGCGAGCGACTTTAGTCGCGACTTCCGCCGCTCGCACAAGAATCGCGGCTAAAGCCGCTCGCACGAAGATCGCGGTGACAGTCGCTCGCACAAAAGAACAGCTTTTTGTAAGTTACAAAAACAATTGAGAACAAGCACTGGTGTCTTGTCAAAGCTTACACTGACGCATAGAGTGCGAGCGACTTTTAGTCGCGACTAAAGTCGCTCGCACGAAGAAGCTCTCTTTTGTAACCGACGAAAAAGGCCGGGAAAACATAAAGCCCCTGGCATTGGCAAGAGATTTCGGGGAACTTTTTCGTTTTTCTTTTTTCTTATACATAAAGCACTTTTTATGATAAAGTATTAACTTGGACCGGAGGACTGCCATGGACCGCGATAAGGTTTTAAAAGACCTGGAGATTATAAGGAGCACCATAGAGACGGCGGGTCGCTACAGCAACATACCCGGTGAAGGCTACGTCACTGCCGGGTTGTTTGGACTGGCGGGTGCGATTATCACCTGGTCGCTTGCAGGTCAGACTACAGACGGGCTTTCGTCCCTGGAGGGAGCGCTCCTTTATAAGCTTGCCTGCCTGTGGGTGGCGGTGTTTGCGGCGGCGCTTTTATTAAGCGTTCTATTTGCCTGGTGGAGGGCCCGTCAAAAGGGGCTTCGGGCGTGGGACTCGCTCACCCGCAGGATGGTCCTGTCCCAGCTTCCCCTGCTGGCGGCCGGCGCTGTATTGACCATTGCACTGGCATGGCGCGGGAGCTTCCTCCTGATCCCCGGCTGGTGGCTGTGGTGCTACGGGCTGGTGCTGTTCTTCTTCCATTACTTCACGGGCAAGGACCACCTGGTCCAGGCGATAATATTCTTTGTCCTGGGAACAGCCGCGCTTTTTTCTCCTCCGCCGGTAAGCCCGGTCCTGCTCGGAGCGGGCTTCGGAGGGGTACACCTGGTGTGCGGCGCGCGATATCTTTTAAAAGAGCGAGCCTGACGTGAGGACCGACCGGCTGAACAAAGTCATTCATGAGAGGATGCGGCTCATGATCATATCGGCCCTGTCATCGAGAGGGGAGACGTCCTTTAACGAATTGAAGGAGCTTTTGGACACCACTGACGGCAACCTGAGCGTCCACGCCACCGTGCTCGAGAGCCACGGCTACATCCGCATCAAAAAGAGGTTCTCGCAAAAAAAACCCTTGACCACCTTTACACTCACCAGGAAAGGCCGCTCCGAGTTTAAAAAGTACGTGGACCAAATGAAACGGATATTGCTGGAGTAGAAAAAGCCCCGCCCCCGGACACAGATAACGCGCCGGAACTGGAAACGCGGCACGCTGGTTACGATAGTGCATTTTTTTGGACTGTTTACTTTACGATATAAAGTACTTTTTAATTTTTTAAAAAGGTGGTAAAAAGTGAAATCTTTTAGCGAAAGGTGTCGGTTCCGGGAACCGGTAAGCAGTTACGGATACGACGGGTGTTGCCTGTTCGCTGCGAGACGACCGGGCGTTTTCGCCTGTGGTCCACCGGAGATTGCAAGACCGATCAGCGTGCAAACCTGAAGACGCTGCTTTTGTAAAGCAGGGCATTAATGCGCAGGCATCGATTCAAGGTGTCGTTTACATTCCGGATAGACTTTATATTACAAAGAACTTTTTGAAAGGAGAAAGAAAATGACGGACGAAGAGACGACCTGCAATGAAAGCAAAGATAGTGAGGGGAACCTGGCCGCAAAGGAGGGGGGGAAGGCGGAGCCCTTTGCAGAAAAGGACCTCCAGGGGATGCTTGTCCGGCCGCTTATGATGATCGACCTTGTTCTTGCCGAGCGGCTGCGGCTTTTCGAGACCGTAAAACAGGGACTGCTTCCGATGAGGCTCTCCCTGCTGTTTCTTCTGATCAGCCTGGTTTTCGCCATTCCTTACGGCTGCCTGTCGCCTGCCGCGGATGCCATGGACGTCTCGACACTGTTTTGCGGTTCCGTGCTGGTCTGTTATCCGAGCCTCCACGTTTTCAGCCGATACCTGGGCTTCGAGCTCGGTGCGCTTCAGAACCTTTTGCTTGCCCTTGCCGTCTCCGCAACCGCGGCGGTGGTCAGCCTGGGTTTTGCTCCCATCATCTGGTTCATCGACTACACCGCGGGGCAGGGAGAGGAGGTCCTTAAGATCAACACGATAATATCCGACATTCTCCTTTCCGTTTGCTTTCTGCTGGGCGTAGTGCAAATGATACGTTCGTTTCTCTGGACGCGGCTTGGTGACTGGCGCGCGCATTTCCACCAGGGCTTCATGCTTTGCTGGCTGGCGCTTCTCACCTTCATATCCTGTCGCATGGCGTCCTTCCTGGAGCTGTTTTGATATTAAAGACCATGGCCCTGACAGTGCTCTTTTCGGCGACGTACGGCTTTTCAATCGGTCTAATCCACAGCCTGAACTTCGCCTGCCGGAACCTGGTCAAGTTCCCCGCGCTCATACTCATAACCAGCGCGGTGTGCTGCCTGGCTTTCTGGATTTCGGCAAGGCTCGTAACCGGCAGGCTGTCCTTTACCGAGGTCCAGATGCTGGGGCTCGCCGTCTACCACGACATATCCGTGCTCCTCGCGTCGCTTGCGCCCGCCTTCTGTTTCATGGCCATGGTCTTTGAAAAGCCCGACAGCGAGGCCTGAACGAGTATCCCCTGTTCCTGGGACTTAACGTGGCAGCGATCGCCTTGGCCGGTTTTATCGCGCTGGTTCGGCGGGGTCGGAAACTTTCGGCCACAAAGGGGCTGGGGAACACGCGGGCGGTGCTGGTATTGGTTGCCTGGCTATCCGTATCATTGTTCGCGGGATCGCAGTGCGCGTGGTACTTGCGTCCTTTTTGCGGAGTTTCAACCATACCCGCAAAGGACACGCCGTTCATTCTGGGCAGGCTTCCCGACATAAGAGGAAACACCAGCTTTTACATGGCCGTGTATCAACTTATGGACCCTCCGCCACTGGACGAAGACTATCACCGCTTCCGATGGTGAAACGCGTCGGGTATCACCCTTTCCGATTACGTCGGTTAATAAGTGCGCGGGGTTCGTGTTAAAATTTTATTTATGCCCTGGCTGGAAAACTTGCAGGCGGAGTCGCGGGAGGATCTTCTGACCCGGTCGCAGAGGTCCATCGGCCTTCCTGAGCTGCTCCACGCACTTGAGCAGCGCGCTGACAGCGGTCCGGGCAAGCGCGAGTGCGCGGACCCGGTTCTCTATCGGAGCGCGCCGGCTTGTGAGACCGCCCTTACCGAGACTGAGGAGATCGTGCGCCTTCTCGAAGCGGGCGATCCCTTGCCGGCGACTCCGACAGACGAGATAGCTCCGCTCATAAAGACCGCGACCACCGGAGGTCTTGTCCGGCCGGAAGACCTGGTCAAGGTCACGGACCTTATCGAGTGCGCAGCAAGCATGAAGGAATACTTTTCATCGCGCCCCGAGCTTACTGGCTCGAGGATGGCGGAGTGGGCGAACCGGCTCTCCGGGCTGCCGTCCATATCATCGCTTTTAAAAAGAAGCATCGACCGCGACGGCACCGTCCTCGATACTGCCGGCCATGAGCTCCGCTCGTTGCGCAAGCGTCAACGGACGCTTAACGAGCGCATCCACCGCCGCCTATCCGAGCTTATCAGCCGGCACCAGGAGGACGTTCTTCAAGACACCTTTTACACCGAGAGAGGGCAACGTTACGTGCTTCCCGTCAGGTCTGCGGCGAGACAGAAGGTGTCCGGCATCGTGCACGGCAGCTCGGGCAGCGGACAGACAGTGTTTGTCGAGCCTACCGAGCTGATCGAGTCCAACAACGAGCTCAAGCTGATCGACTCGGAGATCGAGACGGAGATAAAAAGGATACTTACCGACCTGGCCTCACGGGTCGCTGCCGCGAGCGACGAGATACTGGAAAACCAGGACGTGCTCACCCACATAGACGTGGTTCGCGCCCGGGCAAGGCTGGCGCTCGAACTCGACGCCACCCGGCCGATCATTAACCGGCAAGGAAAGGTCAAGCTTATAAACGCCCGCCATCCGCTTCTGGTACTGCGCGGCCACCGGACCGTGCCCAATGATATCTTCATGGACAATGATCGGCAGATACTGGTCATCAGCGGTCCCAACACCGGCGGCAAAAGCGCGGCCCTGACCATGCTGGGACTGATCGCTTTCACGGTGCGGGCGGGCATGTTCGTTCCCGCGGACGCAGACTCGGAGATGGCGGTGTTCAACGAGGTGTTCGCGGTCATGGGAGACGAGCAGGACCTCGCACAGGACCTGTCCAGCTTCTCCGCCCACATCCTGGACATCATCGGCATCATCGAGTCCGCGGGCGCGGGTTCGCTGGTGCTTCTGGATGAGCTCATGAGCTCGACCGACCCGGTGGAAGGCGGGGCCCTGGCCGCGTACGTTCTGCGCGAACTCCGCGACGCCGGGAGCCGGGCCGCGGTAACCACGCACCTTCCCGCGCTCAAGTCGTTTGCGCACCAGGAGCCCGGCTTTACCAACGCGGGGTTTGCGTTCGACCCCCACACGCTTGCTCCCACCTACAGACTGGTCATGGACACCCCCGGCCAGAGCCTGGGCATTGATATAGCCCGCAGGCTCGGCCTGTCCGACCGGCTGATTGAAGGGGCCAAGTCAGAGATGGACGAGACGTCCCTCCGCATGGAGTCGCTGGTTGCCGAGCTCTCCGAGAAGATAAAACAGATCGAGACGGAAAGGGAAGAGACCGAAGCTGCGCGCAGGGAAGCCAGGCGGCTTTCCGAGGAGCACCGCTCCTGCCTTGACAAGGCGCGTGAGCACGAGCGGGAGATGAGAAAGCGGGTCCGTTCGGAAGCCGCGGCAGTGGTCCGCCGTACCGAGGACGAGCTGGAGCGCATCCTGGCGGAAGCGAAGAAGCAGGGGACCCGCGAGTCGGTCCACCAAGGCAGGGAGAAGGTCCGCGAGCTCTCGGGCCGTCTGGCTGACGAGTACGGCGAACAGGGGAGCATGCCCGACTGGACGCGACTTAAAAAAGGCGATAAAGTCTTGGTGATGCCTTTGTCGGTGGAGGCCGAACTTATGGAGACGCCGGGTAGCGGGATCAAGCCTGACGACTCGCTCCAGGTGCGGATGGGCAAGCTCAAGGTGCAGGTTGAGGCCAACAAGGTCCGCGAGATGCCCGCTCCCGACCGGCAGCAGCCGGTCTTGCAAAAGCCCGCCCGGAAGCAGCAGAAAAAAAAGCCGGAAAGACCACCGGAGCCGGATCATGATGGGCCGCGGTCGAACACGCCGCAGACGTCGAAGAACACCCTGGACCTTCGGGGCATGAGGTACCAGGAGGCCGAGGTCCGCGTGGAAGGGTTTCTCGATAAGGCGTGCCGGGAGCGGCTTCCCAATGTCTTCATCATTCACGGACACGGCACGGGCGCACTTAAAAAGATGGTCCGGGAGACACTGTCATTGTCGCCTTACGTGTCCGACTTCCGGCCGGGCGAAAAGGGAGAGGGCGGCGACGGCGTAACCATGGCCGAGCTCAAGGACTTGAGTTACTCGAGAAGATAAGGAGTCGGTAATGAAGGTTGTTCTGGTATACCCTCGCTGGGACTATCCCATAATAGGAGAGCTCCAGGAGCCTCTGGGCATCATGAGCATAGGCGCGGCGCTTTCCGCTGCCGGCCACCAGGTGAAGCTTATCGACCTGGCTGTGGACGATATCGAAGAGTTGGACCGGCTTTTAGATGATGCCGGCATGATGGGAATGAGCTCGTCCACTGCGCTTTACGGTCGCGCCTGCCGGGTGCTGGACCGTGTCCGCTCCAAGAGGCCGGAGCTGCCGGTAATAATCGGCGGTCCTCACACCACGGTCCTGCCGGAAGAGGTCATCGCGCGCGGGTTTGACGCTGCGGTGATCGGAGAAGGCGAGGCCACCGCAGTGGAGATAGCAGAAGCAATAAACGCGGGAGAGCCTCTCTGCCGGGTCCCGGGAACGGTAGCGCGTTACGAGGACATGATCGTGGCCGGGCCGGAGCGGCCTTTTCTTCAAGACATGGACGGCCTTCCCGATCCTGATCGCGGGCTGGCCAATTATGACGGCTACTTCCGGAAGGGGCTTTCCCAGGTGGGGATCATGGCAAGTCGCGGCTGTCCTTATAACTGCCTTTTCTGCAAGCCCATGCAGGACAAGCTCTTCGGAAGAAAAATCCGCAGGAGACCGGTGCGCAACATAGTGGAGGAGATGGAGAGATGCATCTCCATGCTCGGCAACCGCAGGTTCCTCTTCCGCGACGATACCATGGCCCTGGCGGGCGTGGAATGGTTTATCGAGTTTTACTCCGAGCTCGAACGTTCATCTATTACAGCCCCCGGCTGGTCCTGCCAGGCCCGGGTGGACCAGGTGAACATGCCCTTGATCAAGCAGATGAAAAAGTGCGGTCTGCAAGGCATGGCGTTTGGAGTGGAGAGCGGCTCGCAGCGGATACTGGACTACTACCGGAAGGGGATAAAGGTTGAACAGACGATCGAGGCTTTCGAAATATGTCACCACCTGGACATCGGCACCCATGCATTTATAATGATCGGAGCACCGGACGAGACCCCGGAAGACCTCGACCAAACCGTCGAGCTGGTGAGAAGAGTCCGGCCCCAAAGCGTGAGCGTGTCCATTACAACGCCCGCGCCCGGAACCGACCTTTATTACCAGGTACGCCAGGCCGGTCTTTACAACATAAAAAGCCATGAAGAGTCGGACTACTACTTCAACGAAAGGCCCATCAAGCTCGCAGCATTATCGCCACTCGAACTGGCCGGCGCAGCCCAGTCCATATTGGAGGCCGTGCCATCATCTTCTTCAGGCGAACAAATGAAAAGGATAAAAAGTATCACCGCAATAACCGCCGACCATGCTCCAATCACAGCAGCCCCACCCAAAAACAGGTGATTGTCAACAATGGCAGCAGGATCATTGACAAACTTCCGCGCAATCCCCATATTTTAATAGGCAAGTAAAAAGGTAGAGAAAGGAGATGAAAATGGGCGAGAAAACCGTTAAAGTGCCCAATATATCTTGTGATCACTGTGTTATGACCATAAAGAATGAGATTTCCGAGCTGTCCGGGGTCACCTCGGTGGCGGGCGACGTGGAGTCCAAGACGGTTACAGTGGAGTGGGACGATTCCATAAGCTGGGACAAGATAGCCGAGCTTTTGGAGGATATCAACTACCCGGCGGAAGAGTAACCTCTCCTGCCGCCCTTGTTTTATGGCATAATAAAGTGGATGCAGGAAAAGGGAGAAGTTCTCCTCATATCTAGTGCTTTGACCGCCAGCTAATGTCGGGTTGATTAATTTCAACCAATCACTATAGCCGCCAGATTTGACATGCGACCCGACACAAAGACGCGGTCGAAGCACTAGCCCTCTGTCAAGCGTTTATTGTTGCCTCCAAGAAGAATGATTTTAGTGCGAGTGACGAAAGTCGCGACTAAAGTCGCTCTCACACCATGCGTCAGTGTGAGCTTGACAAGCCACTAGAAAGGCAGTGACAGCCCATGGCAGAGAAGAAAGTGGACATACCCGTGCTGGGCATGACCTGCGCCAACTGCCAGGCCAACGTGGAGCGGACCTTGAACAAGAAGGTCCCCGGCGTGAGACAGGCGAACGTGAACTTTGCGGACGAGACCGCCCACGTTGTTTTCGACCCTGACCTGACCGACCTATGGGCCATGTCGGAGGCGGTTGAAAAGGCAGGCTACAAGCTGGTCCTGCCCGACGATTCCGGCGATTACGAGGACGCCGAAGAGAAGGCCCGGAAAGAAGAGGTCCGCACCGAACTCCGGGCGTTTGTAGCAGGAGCGGCCTTTACGATCCCGCTCTTTGTTCTCAGCATGGGCCGCGACTTCGGTCTTTTCGGGGCGTGGGCCCACCTGTGGTGGGTAAACTGGGTCCTGTTCGCGCTTGCCACCCCGGTGCAGTTCTACACCGGCTTGGGGTTCTATTCCGGCAGCTACAAGAGTCTTAAAAACGCCGCAGCCAACATGGACGTGCTGGTGGCCATGGGGTCTTCAACGGCCTACTTCTACTCCCTGGCAGTGCTGCTCTTTCCCGGGGCAGGAGACCACGTTTACTTCGAGACCTCGGCCATGATCATCACCCTTATCAAGATGGGCAAGCTCCTCGAATCAAGGGCCAAAGGAAGTGCATCCTCTGCGCTGCGAGAGCTCATGGAGTTGGCTCCGAAGCGGGCGCACGTGCTTGACGAGAGCGGCGCGGAGCGCGAGGTCGCCGCTTCCGAGGTTATAAAAGGAGACAAGATCATAGTCCGGCCGGGGGAGAGCGTGCCGGTGGACGGCAAGGTCATCTCCGGTTCTTCTTCCATAGACGAGTCCATGCTCACCGGCGAGTCCCTACCCGCAGACAAGGCTGAAGGGGCCGAGGTTTTCGGTGGCACCATAAACCAGCAGGGTCTTCTCAAGATCGAAGCCACGGGCGTGGGTTCGCAAACCGCACTTTCCCGGATCATCCGGCTGGTCCGGGAGGCCCAGGGCAGCAAGGCCCCCATCCAGCGTCTGGCTGACCGGGTGTCCGCCTGTTTCGTGCCCGTAATCATCGGCGTTGCCCTTTTGACATTCGGCCTGTGGTGGACTATTGGAGGCGAGTTCGTGCCCGCCATGATCCGGATGGTGGCTGTCCTGGTCATTGCCTGCCCCTGCGCGCTGGGCCTGGCCACTCCCACGGCGATCATGGTGGGCATGGGCATGGGGGCCAAGGCCGGCATATTGTTCAAGGACAGCGAATCTTTGGAGACCGCCCACCAGGTCAGCAGGATCATGTTCGACAAGACCGGGACCATCACCGCGGGCAGTCCGAGGCTTACCGACTGGGTGCCGCTGGGCGATGGCGGTGACGCAGCGCTGGCCCTTGCAGCGGGCGCGGAGAGCGGGTCCGAGCATCCCATCGCCCGGGCGGTGGTCTCTGGCGCGCTCTCTCGGGGTGTTGCTTCTTATGAGCCGGAGGATTTCATCTCCACCTCGGGTTTCGGAGTGGAGGCCAAAGTGGACGGTCGCGTAGTGAAGGTCGGCAAGCCGGACTGGTTCCGGGAGACCGGCCTGCCGTTCGATGCCGAAAACGCTGCTGCCGGGCTTGAAAAAGAGGGCAAGACGGTGATGGCGGTCTCGGTTGACGGCCGGGTTGAAGGGATACTCGCAGTGTCCGACGAACCAAAGCAGGGCGCTGCCGAGGTCATCCATAAGATGAAGGAGCTGGGCATCGAGCCGGTGATGCTGACCGGCGACAACGAGCGGTCTGCGCGGGCCATAGGGCGGAGTGTGGGCATTGAGCAGGTGAAATGGGGCATCATGCCGGACCAAAAGGAGTCGCTGGTCCGCGAGGCCCGGACGGACGGTGCAAAGGTGGGAATGGTCGGCGACGGGATCAACGACGCCCCCGCTCTGGCACGCGCTGACGTGGGAATAGCCATTGGCACGGGCACTGACGTGGCAATGGAAGCCGGAGACGTGACCCTTGTCGGAGGAGAGCTATCCGGAGTGGCCCGGGCAATGGAACTCTCCAGGCTGACCATGCGGACCGTCAAGGAGAACCTGTTCTGGGCGTTTTTCTACAACACCGCACTGGTGCCGGTGGCCGCTGGAGCGCTATATACCGTGTCCTTCCTGCCCGCCGTGATCCGCGACATGCATCCCGCACTCGCGGCAGCGGCAATGGCCTTCTCCAGCATCAGCGTGGTCCTGAACAGCCTCCGGCTTTCCAGGAAGAAACTCAAGGTATGAAAATTCCTCATACAACAGAAAACCCGCTTTACCGGTCACAGGCGGATATCTGTCTCCGCAGCATTGAACACCGACTTTCACAGCAACCATAGCGTCAGGCGAAGCTACGTTTGGCTTATCACAACTTATTCACGGCCCCCTCGTGTAGTCCATAATTTTGTTGATGGTTACTGCTTTATATAGTGCCTGTTGCGAAACTCCGGTTCTGGGGTGCGCCTGCCTGTGCCGGACACGCCTGCCTGTGCGGACACGCAGACAGGGCAGA
>CAYQTK010000126.1:0-11906 GCA_964420375.1 uncultured bacterium | reverse complement strand
TTTTCTTGGAGACGACAAAAAACGCTTGACAGGGCACCAGTTGATTTTACGTGCCGCGATCCCGGCCGAAATGACTTTTTACGAAGGCATTAGTCTGGAAGAAGTCTGTTTTTTGAAAAAATCATCTCAATATAAGCCCGAGCTTATAAGGAGCGGTCTCCTTTTCTTTGTTTTTTAACCTTTTTCAATCCTTAACCACATCTAAAATATTGCTAAAAAAACCCTAACAATTGAAGCGTTAAATCGCGGGGTAATATATGAGGAGGGGCGCTCAGGGTTTTTCCCTGCGAACTCCGGCTGCGCAGCTTCATAACTTTTTCGAAAATACGATTTAAAAACCAGGTATAAACCAAGGAGGATTGTTTTTATGAAATCCAAAAGTCTGAAGTGTATTTGCATTCTGACGCTCGCTTTTTTGGCGATCGGCGGATTCATTGTAACAGGATGCGGCGGCGGAAGCTCGAGCAGCAGCAGCGGCGGCAGCGGTGGAGGCGGCGGCATCACCTGTGACGGGACCACCACCCAAACCGCCGACGGCATCAAGCTAAGCGGGACCTTCTGCGAAGACATGACCCTTTATGAGGGGACCAAGTATTTTCTGGACGGCGGCGTTTTCATGGGCAAGGACAGCGCCGACAACACGCCCACCCTTACCATCGAAGCAGGCACCACCATTTACGGTCTGGGGGGGACCCCTCCGGGGATGCTGGTCATCAGGAGACACGCCAACATCCACGCCGAGGGAACGGATACCGATCCCATAGTTTTCACCTCTGCTCAACAAAAGGGCAGCCGGAACCCCGGCGACTGGGGCGGTCTTATCATCAATGGTCTTGCTGAAACCAACATCTGCGGCGACGCTCCCTGCACCGGCTCCGAGACCCCTACCGGCGAGGGCTCCTCTGGAAAGTACGGCGGGACCGACAACAGCGACGACAGTGGGTCCCTGAAATACGTCCGGGTCGAGTTTGCCGGGCACGTGTTCACTTCCCAGGACGAGCTTAACGGCATCGCTTTCCAGGGCGTGGGCAGCGGCACCACCGTGGATTACATCCAGGTACATCGCAATAAGGATGACGGCATGGAGATGTTCGGCGGCTATACACAGGTCAAGCACGTGCTCCTTACCGGACACGTGGACGATTCGTTTGACTGGACCGACGGCTGGCAGGGCATGGCCCAGTTCGTGGCCATCCAGCAGTATCCCGACGCCGCGGACCAGGGAATCGAGGCCGACAACAACGGCAATGACCATTCGGCGACCCCCAAGTCGCATCCCCTCCTGGCCAACTTCACCATCGTGGGACAGGCCGACCCCGGACATGCTAATTACGCGGATGTAAACTCTTCCGATTCCCCCAAGGGCATCCTGCTCCGTCACGGCACCGAGGCGGAAATTTATAACTCCATCGTGCTCGACATGACCAGTAAGAACATAGACATCGACAGCGAGGTCACCTGGAACAACACCGATTACAGCAACGCCTATGCCAACGCCCAGCTTTGGATGGACAGTTGCATGGTGTTTCAGAGCGCCGGAAGCAGTGGCGACAACTTCCAGGACGGAGAGAACGAGGGCAGCTTCACCGACCCGGCGAACGTGTCCGACTGGTATGACAACTGGACGAACAACGTAATTGAGAACCCGGTGCTTGCCGATCCTTACAAGGACTTTGTAATGGTTGGCGGAAACGTGGAGGTCGAGGACAATATTCCTGATTTTCGCTACACCACCGGCATCGGCGGCAGCCCCGCTTCGCTGACCAGCGACTTAAAAGACGTGAACTCCATTGATTCGTTTTTGGAAAATGTGGGCTACCGCGGCGCCATGGACGACACCAACGACTGGACCGACGGCTGGACGACGCATGAGCCTTACTAAGCTTAAGAACGCTTTAAATAGCGGTAATTAAATAGTGTCCGTTGCAAAACTCCGTTTTAGGAGTGAGAAAGCAAGCTTTCGCTTTCATAAGTTCCGGCTTGCCGGAACTTACAAAAAGGCGCCTCGTAAACTGGGAGCCTCTTGGGGAGCGCATTTCCGGGAAGCTTGCTTCCCGGCGGAAAAAGCGGACGGCAAGCCTGTCTGCGTGCGGAACGCACAGGCAGGCTGCCGCACTCCAAAACAGCGCCGCAAAAGTAAATTAAACCTCCGTTTTGCAACGGACACTAAATAAAAATATTAAGACTGTAAATTGCTGTACCAAGGCCCTGGACGCTGCTTTGCCGCCTTCAGGGTCGAGGTGCATAAAAAGGACAAGGCATGAAAAGAATTTTCGGGAATCGTGGTTTTGTGAAGATTGCCTGGGCGCCCGCGGTCCTGGCGGCTTTGTTTGTTGTGGCCGCTGCTTCCGCGGACACGAGCGAAGACAACGGTAATCTGCAAAGGCTTGCTTCCCGGCTGGTGGAGCTCAGGAGCACGGTGGAGGAGCTCTCCGGCAAGCTGGAGCTGGAGAAGACGCGGATGAAAAACCAGCTCCATTCCCTGGACATGCAGGTGTCCGAGCTGGAGGCCCGGGTACGCAAGGAGAAGCTGCGTCTGGCCCGCATCCGGCAGTCTTACGAGGCCGAGCAGAAACGCATCGCAAAACAGAAGGTGGAGAAGGGAAAGTGGAAGCCGGTGGCCCAGCGTCAGCTCGACAAAGTGCGCGCTTACATCGAGTCCTCGCTTCCTTTCCAGGCCGAGAACCGGCTGGCCGAGCTCGACAAGCTGGAAGAGAAGCTCCGCAAGGGCGAGCTTCCCCCGGAGAAGGTCCTGGCCGGGCTGTGGTCGTACATAGAGGATGAAATCCGGATCACCGGCGAGACCGGGCTGTACCGGCAGCCGATCAGCATCGAAGGCAAAGAGAACCTGGCAGAGGTCGCCCGCCTGGGCATGGTGACCATGTACTTCAAGACCGGGGACGGAAGAGTGGGCATGACAGTCGAGAAAAACGGCGAGTGGTCCTTTGAGACGGTAACTAATCCCGACCACAAGGAAAGGATCGACTACCTTTTCGAATCACTTCGAAAGCGCATCCGTGAGGGGTATTACGTACTTCCGAATCCGTTATGAGGAAACGTGGAAAAAATGAAGAAGACGGGACTGTTATTTGCGGTAATTGTAGCGGCAGCCGTTATTTTCGGGGAAGCGAGGGCGCAGACCGGGGAGAGCAAGCCCTCCACAACCGGCGAGACAAAAACCGCCCTGCCGTCGGACAAGGGGAGCGAGACGGACGACTCCGCCAAGACTTCGGAGGACAGGCTTCTCGATGCTTACAAGAAGGAGTTTGTCTTCCTGGAGAACGAGAAGACCTCGCTGGAGGGACGGCTCCGTAAGGTCAAACGCGAGCGCAGAAACTCGGTGGCCAACAAGGAGGCCCGCATACGTGAGCTCCAGGACCGGCTTTTGTCTTTAGGCTCGCAGGCTGACGACCTTAAGGACAAGCTCAGAAAGGCGGAGTCCGAGGCCATTGACCTGGAGGAGACCTCGGCGGCCATCGAGAACACCCTCTCCCGGGGCAGGGCTACCCTCGAGAAGCATAGTGATCTCCGGGACATGCCTGCGGAAACCGTCGAGGACAAGGAAAAGGCCCTGGATTACTTGTTTTCGCAGGCGGTGGCTCTTTTGGAGTCCCTGGGCAGCGTTCGGGAGGAGCCGGGAGAGTTTTTTCTCCAGGACGGCACCGAGGTTACCGGCACCATAGTCCGGATAGGCGACGTGGCCGCACTGGGAGTGAGCGACAAGGGCGCGGGCACTCTTGCTCCGGCAGGGGAAGGACACTTGAAGCTGTGGGCCCCCGAGACAGCGGAGCAGGCCCGGATGCTGGCGCAAGGCAAACACCCGGCCGTGCTTCCGCTCTATCTTTACGAGTCCCTGAAGACGCCGGCGCAGGTGGAGACAGGCAAGACCATAAAAGAGGTCATCAAAAGCGGGGGCATCATCGCCTACGTGATCGTGGTCCTTGGCGGCGTTGCGCTTCTGATGATTATCGGCCGGGCCTTTTTCCTGCTCCGTTCCCAGTCCAATACCGGCAAGATGGTAGAGGAGATAACCCCGCTGGTCGAGAAGGGCAACCTGAACCAGGCCCTGAAGCATCTGAAGCCCCGGCAAGGCGCCACTGCCCGGGTGCTGGCAGCCACTGTCCGGAACCTTGAGTCAGACCCGCACCACCTGGAGGACATCATCTCCGAGAGCATACTCCACGAGACCCCCTACCTGGAGAGGTTCGAATCGGCAATCATGGTGTTTGCAGCAGTGGCCCCCCTGCTCGGCCTGTTAGGGACAGTCACCGGCATGATATCCACCTTTGACGTCATAACCGAGTTCGGCACCGGAGACCCCAAGCTCCTCTCCGGAGGTATCTCCGAAGCACTCATCACCACCCAGCTCGGGCTGGCAGTGGCCATTCCCACCCTGCTTATCGGAAACCTCCTCTCCGGCTGGTCGGAAAGGATCAAAACGGGAATGGAAAACGCCGCCCTCCGGGTGACCAACTTGTGGAAGACCGGAAAGCAGATGCCGCTTTTCGAGAGAAAGGAAGAGGAAAAGCAGTAATGGAGATGGGGCTCGGCGGGCTTCTCGATTACGTAAACCAGGGCGGCTATGTTATGTGGCCGCTGGTGGCTGCGACCTTTGTGCTGTGGTACGCACTTGGTCACCGCTACGCAGTGCTGAACAGGGGAAACCGAAGGAGCGCGCGCATCCTGGTCAACCGCTACAAAAACGGGTACGAGCGCAAGCCTGCCGGAATCATTGACACTGCGGCACTACGCGCGGTCAACCTGGCCGGAAAATATAAGCACGACCTTCGAAAAATACTGGACGACGATTTCTCCGACCTCAACCGCGAGGTCGGCAGGTACCAGGTGCTGGTCAAAAGCATTGTGCTGGTTGCGCCCCTGGCGGGACTTCTGGGAACGGTCACCGGCATGATCGAGACCTTTGACTCGCTGGGCGCGGGCGAGCTCCACTCCCAGTCGGGAGGCGTTGCCGGCGGCATCTCCGAGGCCCTGCTCACCACTCAGATGGGATTGGTGGTGGCAGTGCCCGGCATGATCGTGGGAAGAATTTTGGACAAGAGACAGAGCCGGATAGAGCTCGAGCTCGACCAGATAAAGGACCTGGTCTCAACCGGCATGGAGGCTGAAAAAAGCGGTGAAGAGAAATGAGATACATAAGAAAGAAAGAAAAGACCTCGGACGACGTTAATATCGCGCCACTTATCGACATGGTCTTTATCCTGCTCATCTTCTTTGCAGTGTCAACCACCTTTGTCCGCGATATGCAGCTCGAGCTGGAAAGACCCTCGGCAAGCAGCTCGACACGGGCGTCAACCAAGTCCGTCCGGGTATATGTTGACCAGTCGGCAGGCGTGTACATAGACGAGCAGCCAGTGAAAATCTGGATGCTCCAGAGCAGGGTCAAGGACCTTTTGAGCGTGTCCACCAACAAGACGGTGCTGGTCATTGCCGACCAGAACATACCCGCTAAAAAGCTCATCGAAGTGGTTGACCAGTGCCGTCTCGGGGGGGCTTCCGAGGTAGGCGTGGCCACCGAAGCCCAAGGAGATTAACCCGGAAACAGGGAGGGATTGGATATGACCAAATCACAGAAGTTACGTACTAAGCTGATGGCCTTTGCGTTTATGTTCTTAGGGTCTTCGCTGGTCTTTGCTGCCGTGCTCATGATGAACAAGGTGTCGAAACCGCCGGAGAAGACCGACTCGGTGTCCGCGGTAAACTTCAACGTGAAGAAGACCCCGCCGCCCGAGAAAAAGGAGACCATCAAAAAGCCCCGGAGAAAGCCCCGCAAGATGAAACGGCATCGGCGGACCATTGCACCCCCGCCGGACTTGGGGCTGAATATCTCCGGCATCAGGATAGCGGCGCCCGAGTTCGAGCAACCCGACATGGACCTGGTCTCCGACTCCATTTTGGGCGACATCAATAACGTGGTAATGACCGAAGATGCAGTGGACAACAGACCGGTGCCCACTTCAAGGACTTCCGTCGAGTACCCGCCGCGTGCACGGGCCAAGAACATAACCGGATACGTGGTATTGAACATGCTGATCGGCTCTGATGGAAGGGTGAAAAGTGTGAAGGTGCTCGAGTCAAACCCCGGCGGAGTGTTCGAGCAAAATGCAGTGGCCTCCGCCCGGGGCTGGACCTTCCGGCCGGCTACCTACAAGAACAAGAACGTGGAAGTCTGGGCCAAGCAGACTATAAGGTTCAAGCTCAACTGAGGAGAAAAAGCCGGATGAGAAGAGAACCCGCCCGCCGGGGCCGCAAGAAAACCGCTGAAAGAACGGCCGCGGTCCTGGTAATCATGGTGTTGACTGCGGCACTAACGGTCTCGACTCCGGCGCAGGGCAAAAGCTGTTTCCAAAAACTGGCGGACAGGTTTAATGAGTGGAAGGCGGACATTAAGCAACAGTTGCAACAGCGGCGCGAACGCCTGAAAGCAGCGCAGGAGGGCGAGAACGAAGAGAAAGAGGACGAGATAGACTATCTTTCCATGGCTGCGCTCCTTATAAAGGACGGCTATTACGAGCGTGCGGAAGACGCGTTGAAAGAGGTTGACACCACTGACGAGGGCCTTGACAAGTCCCGGTATCATACATTGTGGGGCCTGGTGTTCTTGAAGCGGGGACTTCACGGCCGGGCCCGCGACTCTTTTCAGAAAGCCATAGCAGCGGGCCAGGAGGACCCGGTAATCTACTTGTACCTGGCACAGGCCCATTACGGTTTGAAGGAGTATAGAAAGACCCTGGAGGCCCTGGACAAGGCCGGAGATGAGGCTGACTCCAGGCCGCAGGCATACATGATGCGCGTCCGATGCCACTGGGAGCTTGATGAAAAGGCGGAGACCTTTGGCGTGCTGAAGGAGGCCCGGAACCGTTTTCCGGACCATGAGGAGTTTCACCGCCGGGAGATAAACCTTCTCATCCGGATGGGGCTTTACCAGGAGGCGGTAGATGAAGCCTGGGAGTTCTTAAAGCATGCTGAAGCCGGGCCCTCGGATTACGTGGCGCTGGGAGAGGCCCTGCGGCGGAGCCGGCAGTACGACAAGTCGCTCATGCTTTTGGAGTCCGCCCGGCTTTTGTATCCGGACAACACGGATGTCGTTCTCTCTCTCGGGCACACCTACCTGGACCAGGGAAAGACCTATACTGCGGCGCGGCTTTTCGAACAAGCATCCGTTTATCGTCCCCGCTACGTCTCGGAGGCAGCGGAGCTCTATCGCCGCGCCGGAGCATATCACCGGGCCCTCTATCTCAACATACAAATAACCGACCAGAAGGTAAAGTGCAAACAAAGGCTCAGCATTCTTTTGGAGATGAAAAGATACGAGCAAGCCGCGGCACTGGAGAGCCGTCTCTCCCGCCTCGGTCTTCTTGAAGACGAGAAAGTCCGCTACGCCATGGCTTACGTTTTCTACAAGCAGAAAGAGTATCACAAAGCCAAAAAGTACTTGAAGGGTCTCAAGGACCCCGAGATTTTCCGACAGGCCGGCGAGCTTTTAAAAGCCCTGGAGTCTTCTCCCCCTGGCGCGTGAAGACGCGGGCGCTCTCATAAAGAGGACTGCAAATGGAGTTGAACCGGAAAAGACATTCCTGCGCCTTCCGGCTGGTGCCGCGGGCGGTGTTGGCCTGGGCCTGTCTGTTGGCCCTGGTGTTTTCAACTGCGGCTGGCGGGGCCGAGCCCGGCGGCGTTCATTGCTACGTGTTCGAGAACGGGGCCCCCTTGCCGGGGGCGCTGGTAAAGCTCGACGGCAAATCGGCCAAGACCGACGCCAACGGCGCGGCGCGTTTCCGGCTTGCGCCCGGCTCTTATGCTTTAATGGTCGAATCCTCCGGGCTTGCCCCGGCGAGCGCCCCGGTCCCGGTGGTTGAAAAAGAGGTCACCGAGGTCATTGTGACCATGGCGCCGCCGGGTAAACAGCCTGACGTGCGCATAGAGGCTGCCCCCGGCGCAGAGACGCGGCAGCAGCCGAAAGAGCAGACCACCGGCGGAGAAACCGGGACCCTGGCCGGGAAAGTCCTGGACATTGAAAGCAACCTGCCTGTAGACAACGCCAGGATATATCTGAGGGGCACAGACGCCCAGACATTGACCGGAGCCGACGGCGGCTTCTCCATTGAGCTTGAGGCGGGCGAGTACTCCCTTTCCGTCATCCATCCCGACTACTCAACACAGACGGTGGACAACATAAAAGTGAAGCCGAAAGAGGAGACCTTTATCAAAATCGAGATGAGTCCCTCCGCAGTCGAGCTCGAGGAGTACACCGTGACGGCTCCCCGCATAGAAGGCTCCAATGTTGAGCTTACCGAGGAGCGAAGGCAATCAACCGATCTTATCGACGTTATCGGCGCGGAGCGGATGTCCAAGTCGGGAGACTCGAACGCTGCCGCTGCCTTGCAAAGGGTCACCGGCCTGACCGTGCTGGGAGGACGTTACGTTTACGTGCGCGGCATGGGTGAGCGATACTCGAGCTCGCTTTTGAACGACTCGACCCTGCCGAGCCCCGAGCCGGAGCGCAGGGTTGTTCCCCTCGACATCTTCCCCGCAGAGGTCATCGAAAGCGTGGTGATCCAGAAGACCTACTCTCCGGACCTTCCCGCCAGCTTCGGCGGCGGCGCCGTCAAAATCCGCACCCGGGGCATGCCGGAGAAGCTCATGGGCACGGTGTCGGTTTCTATCGGTTACAACGATCGGACCAGCTCCAAACAAGGATACGGGTACGAAGGAGGCGGCCTGGACTGGCTGGGAATCGACGACGGTACGCGGGAGCTGCCCGACAGGGTTGAAAAGGCCTCGGACGATCAGCTTCTGCTTCCCCGCGACGCCTTTTCCGAGCGGGGCTATACTGAAGAAGAACTCGAAGAGTTCGGAGAAGCAATGCCCAATGTGTGGACGGCGGAGAAAATGGCGACCCCCATGAACTACGGCTTCTCCGCAAACGTGGGCAACAAGTACTTGCTGTGGGAAAACCCGGCAGGGTTTCTCTTCGCCATTACCTATGACAACAGTTGGCAGCGATATCAAAAGGAGAAGAACATCTACGTGACAGGCAAAGAAGGAGAGCTGGCCCTCCGGCACTCCTATGAATTCGACACCCTGACCCACCACGTCGTGCTGGGAGGCATATTCGATACCAGCGTCGAGTTTTCCGAAAACCATAGAATTCAATCGACCTCTCTGCTGATCCGGACCACCGAGGACATGGCCCGGGTATACCGGGGGTGGAACAGCGACGCGGGCACGGACATCCGGGTCACCAGGCTGCGGTGGGTAGAGCAGATGCTGGCCAGCGAGCAGTTGAGCGGAAACCACGTGTTCCCCTCTCTTTATGACCTCCGCCTGGACTGGAGCTATACCTACTCCCTGGCAACCAGGTACGAACCAAACCGCCGGGAGACCAGGTATGACTACAACGAAAAGTCTAACACCTGGTTCCTGTCCGACCGGCCGGAAGGAAACTCAATGCTCTACAGTGACCTCGAAGACAATAACCATGACGTTTCCTTTAAGTTGACCCTGCCTTTCAACGTCTGGAACGGGCTCACCGCCAAGGCCCATGCCGGAGGCAACGTTGTCCGGCGCGAGAGGGAGGTAGACACCCGCAGGTTCAAGTTCCAGCATCACGGCCCGGCCAGCCATAACCGGGACATTCTCTCTCAGCCGGCTGACGACATTTTTTCTCCCCCGAACATAGGACCGAAAGGGTTTCAGTTCGAGGAGATCACCAGGGCAACCGACAACTATACAGCCAACCAGGACATCGACGCAGTTTATGTGTCCATCGACCTTCCGCTGACCGACACTCTAGAGCTGAGCGGAGGGGCAAGGCAGGAGTACTCCTATCAGACAGTGGAAACCTTCAAGCTGTTCAGCCCGGAAGACGACCCCGTAGTATCGGAGCTCGAAACCGATGATATCCTTCCGGCGCTGTCGTTGACATGGCGTTTCCGGGACGACATGCTCCTGCGAGGCGCATACTCCCAGACCGTGAACCGGCCCGACTTCCGCGAGCTTTCGCCGGCCACTTTCAACGACGTGGTGGGAGGACGGGAGATATCCGGAAACCCTGAGCTCCAGCGGGCCTTAATAACCCATTACGACCTGCGCTGGGAATGGTATCCCGACACCGACCGGCACCTTTCATTGGGGGTTTTCTACAAGGACTTCGAGGACCCCATCGAGGCCGTGATCGTGCCCAGCACCAATCCGGCGCTCACCTATCAGAACGCTCCCGGCGCTTATACCCTGGGTGGCGAAATCGAGTTCAGGAACCACTTCGGTTTCATAGACCCCTTGCTCATGGACCTTTACCTGGCGGGAAACTTCGCCTATATCGAGTCCCGGGTGGACCTCGGCGAGGGCGGGGGAGTGGCAACCTCGGAGGAGAGGCCCTTGCAGGGGCAATCGCCCTACGTCGTCAACCTGACCCTGGGATACGACAACCCCGATTGGGGGACCAGCGTGGCAGTGCTTTACAACATCATCGGCGAGCGCATCGTCGAGGTCGGCTCCCAGGGAGCTCCCGACGTGTACGAAGAGCCCTATAACCAGCTCGATTTCGTGGCATCCAAAAGCCTGGGACACGGCTTCTCCCTGAAGTTCAAAGCCAAGAACATGCTCGACCGGGAGATCGAGTACACCCAGGGAGACGAGGTCACCGAGACATATTATAAAGGCAAGGATTACAGCATAAGCCTGAAATGGAGCTACTGAAGAGTTTGCAAAAGAGAGTTTAAAAGGGCTTTTTAAAAACCAGCTCGAGCCCCATGTCGGCAAGGGCCGACTTTACCGAATCCACGGTCTCTTCTTCTGCCGCATAACCTACAAACGGGGTCTGGCCAGCCAGCCTTTCAAAGTCAGCGGGAGTAAAATCGAAAAATATGGTGTTGGCCCCCGCCTGGAAAAGACGGCTGTTGGATATGCCCTGGTATTTTTTTACGTGAGCATTGGAGATGGCGATGAGGTTGCCGGGGTTCAGTATCCTGGTCAGGGCGATGACCCTTTCCATGGTTTCCTGGTCGGGAACGATGATCTGGTTTTCCGGCCGGCTGATGATATCGTGGCCGGGCAGATGCGTGGGGGGAAGATACGGTTCTATGTCCAGTGCAAAGGTCTTGGAGTTGGAGAACAGTACCAGGTCGTCCACCAGTACATCGAAGCTCTGGTTGGGAAGCCCCAGCAGAATGCCCGTAGCCAGGGAAAGGCCCTTGGCTTTTATGGTCTCCAGGTTGCGAAGCCGGTCCACCCAGTACATGGCCGGTTGAATCCGCCGGTAGATATGAGGATCACAGGTCTCCTGCCGGAGCCAGTAAGACTTGATGCCCTTTTCCTGCCAGTAAGCGTAGGTGCTTTCCTCTCTCTCCCCCAAGGAGAGAGTCACGTGGAAATCGAACCTGCTCTCCAACTCATTGGCCAGTTCAGCGGCAAGGTCAGCGGTTATGCCCGGATCGTCTCCGCCTTTAAGAACCAACCATTTTATGCCCGCCTCCCATGCCCGGCCGGCGCCTGCAAGGATGTCGCTTCTGGCAAGACGAAAACGCTCCGTGTCCTCCTGCGCCCGGAAAGAGCAGTAAACGCAGCTTCTCACGCAGATGTTCGAGATAAGGATAACACCGCCGGCCGTCACCTGGTTAAGGTTCCGCTCCTCGCGCATGTCCTCGACCTTCTTAAGGAGAGCCTCGTGATCGCGGGGAAGACGGCTTTGCAGATAGTAATAGATTTCACCCCTGCTCAGAGAAAGAGGATAAGAAGAATTCTGTGGGGATATATGCATCAACTATACCCTTTATAAAACCCCTTCAAAAAAGGGGGGCTTGTAAAGCTCCCCCCCTTAACTGCCTTGATTTAATGGGCGCTGCAGGATTTGAACCTGCGACTTCCACCGTGTGAAGGTGGCACTCTCC
>CAYQTK010000125.1:0-12008 GCA_964420375.1 uncultured bacterium | reverse complement strand
CCCCATGTGGAAGCTCCAGGTCGAGGTCAACGCCGATCCCCAAAACAAGTTCCAGAAGGCGTCACTCCGGATTCTCGATGATATCAACGCGGTATGGGTCACCGGCTTCAGCATTATAAGGCCCAGCTACTACGCAGACCCCGGCCTGGCCTACACCCAGCAGGGAGTCAATCCGGAGCCATATGACGGAATCCCCCAACGGGCTTTCGTGGCCGGATGCACCAGGGGAGTAGAAGAAGCTGACCGCTACGCAAACCTCTTTATTACCCTCATGCTCGATAAAAAAGCCGACGTCACCGGCATGGAAATCAATGTTACGCCCACCTCGTACTCCCTGTGGGCAATGCCTTTCATGGAACGCGGCGACAAGATACACGACATGTTAGCCGGACTGGAGATTCCCGTGTTCGCCCTGGACGATTACCTGGACATAAGAAGAATCAAAGAAAGGCTTTGAGATGTCCGAACCATCGAAAAGCTCCGAGCTCCACCTGGTTACCGGCGGGAGCGGGGTACTGGGCAGGGCCATTGTAAAGGAGCTTTACGAGCACGGCTGTCGGGTAAGGGTCCTCGATATGAAGCCTCTGCCGCCCGCTGTGGACGGCATGGCCGAGTTCGTGGAAGGCAGCGTTACCGACGGGGAAGCCCTGGAGACGGCGATGCAAGGGGTGAGCGTGGTCCACCACCTCGCCGCGTCAATGCCCCAGGCGGACCTGTCCGCACGCGGGTTCTGGGAGATAAACGTGGGAGCAACCGTGAACGCGGCCCGCGCTGCCATCCGCGCGGGAGCAAGGGCCTTTGTATTTGCGTCAACCATCGAGATTTACGGCCTGCACTATCCCCACGAATTCCCGGTCCGTGAAGAGTCTCCGAAAAGGTTTACCGGCGTCTACTCCCGGAACAAGCTCGAGTGCGAAAAGAGGCTCTCTTATATGCAGGAAAAAACCGGCCTCCAGGTCTATTTTCCGCGCATGCCCATGATCTTCGGGCCGGGGTTTTATCACGAGCCTTCCATGACCATGCTCTTCCGGCTTATCAAAAGGAACCTGCCCGTGCCCGTGCTTGCCGCACCGGATGCGCCCTGGTCCTCGGTAAGCTCCGCGGACGCAGCGCAGGCTTTTAGGCTCTGCGCCGAGAAGGAGGAGGCCGCAGGAGAAGCGTTCAATATTGCAGCGCCCGACGCTCCGCCTTGCACCGAGGTCCTCCGCGAGCTCGTCCGGGCCGCGGGATCGCGCTCGAAGGTCATCAAGGTCCCCCAAACCTGGACGGAAAAGCTGGTTGATATCGTGGAAAGACGCCGGATAGGCTCGACCCCCCCGGAGCTGGCCCGCTTCGCTCTGGTAGGAGGGGTCTACTCCATTGAAAAAGCAAAGCGGGTACTCGGCTATAAGCCGAAACTGACCGCCTGCCAGGCAATGGCCCAGGCTCTTGAAAGCGTCTGCAGGGTCAACGCCTGAGCGGTCACCGTTGCAAGTTAAAAAATGGTGCGTTTGCAAATTATCCGATTCAAGCTTCATTTCTTCTGTTGTCCTTCATTGCTCGCCTGAAATGCGAGTTACGCTCGCAGAACGTATCTGGTCGTTGACCGGAAGCTTTGCGTGTTGGTATACTCAAAGCGGGTTTTATGTGCCGATGACTGTTTGATGGTGCTTGCCGGGAGATGTCGGGGAAAGGAGATGTGATGATGAGTGATAACGAAAGAATTGATAAAACTTTTAAGATCGGGATCAACAGTACTTTGGTTTCACGCCGCGGCCTTTTAAAGGGAGCGGGCGCGATGGGTCTGGTATCCTCGATCAATCTGTGGCTTCCTGCTCCGGCCCGGGCAATCTGGAAACCAGCGCGTTCCGAGAACCTCCGTCGCTTTAACGGCGTCAGTCCCGCTTTGATCAAAGTGGCTGAGAACTACTCCAGCCCCTATCTTCTCGGCCCCCGCATGTCGGAGGAGCTTGTCGGCATTGTCGAGCATTTATACACTGAAGAGGAAGCAGAAGTGCTCCAGTACCTCACGCCGTGGTCCTCGAAAACCGCGGGGCAACTGGCCTGGCAAGCACATATGAATAAAGAGGATGTCCGGTCCGTGCTTGAGGGGATCGCAAATTTCCAGAACTCGCTGCTCGTCTTCGGCAAGGAAGACAAACAGAAAAAATACAATATCATCCCGATACTGCCCGGCACTTTCGAGTTGGTGCTGATAAAACCCGATGAAAGCCAACTCACCGATTGGCACCGGGAGTTTGCAGTGCGGCTCAGCAAAATGTATAACTCGGGAGCGTTTTCGATTTACTGGGACCATCCCCAGGAACTCGTCCGTTACATTCCGGCCTATCCCACCATCAGAGATAATCCTTCCGCTCTGCCCAGTGACAAGCTGGAAGCCATCCTCGACAGATACGACGACATCGGGGTAGGATTGTGCCAGTGCACCACTACGGCTAAAGCCACTGGAAATTATTGCGGGCGGCCGCACCTGACGTGTATGGTGATGGGAACCGAAGCCAAAAAAGCCATTGCCTCGGGTGCGGTAAAGAGGATCAGCCGCAAAACGGCGTTGGAGATCAAACACGAAGCTGAGCAGGCGGGCTTGTCTACCTGGATGATGAACCTGGATGATGAGAAGTTCAATATGAACATCAGCTGCTCCTGCTGCGGATGTTGCTGCCTGGCTCTTCGGACCCTTAACCAGTTCAATATGCCGGGATTCGTGGCCAGGCCACATTTCATGCCCGCTATAGATCATGAAAAATGCGTCAACTGCGGCCTTTGCACACAAAGATGCAACACCGGGGCCCACATGGTGACCGAAGAATCCCACACCTTCGATCCGGTCCGATGCATCGGCTGCGGGCTCTGTGCCGCCACCTGTCCGGCAAATGCCCTGACCATGGAACCGGTAGACAAATATGAGCCTCCCTATAAAAGCGTCTTGCAAATCCTTGCTGAAAAAGGCCCGGACTTCCTGGCAAGCATCTATGACGAAAAAAAGAAGAGATCCTAATAGGGCGCAATGACTAATAGAGCAGGAGAGCGGAGGTCTTCATAGGAATAGTCTACCCCCTGGGACACGGCTGCGTGGTGGCCGACAGCCGAATCCTATTGAAAAAAGAGAAGCACGAAGCTTGAGAGCCGGAATGTTTTACAGGCGGGGGATTACTCCTCCTTGGTCCACTTGCCTCCGGACTCGACGCGCTTTTTGACGCTTCTGGCGACTTGGGGAAGGTCCTTGGAGGTCAGGTAGTCCTGGACGAAGCCGGGCACGGACAGGCCGGTCTCCACCTTGGTGGCCGCGTAAGAGAACAGGGTCCGGTCCTCGTCGATCTTCTCGAACCTGAAAAAGCCTTCCACCTCCTCCAGGTCGTGGGGGTAATCTTTATCCATCTTGTAGTCCACCCGGTGCTTTTTTGCGTCAATGGAGTAGAGCACCGTGTACTCGATGTCCACCACGTAAAACCCGAACACCTTGTGCACCAGCGCCTTGTTGTCCCATTTCTTTACGACCTCGCTCTTCTTCTTGCGAGGGAAGTAAAGGTGGTGCTTGTCGAACTCGCAGAAGATCTCGAAGCTCGTCTCCACCGGCTTTTCTATTATGACAAAGGCCTTGCCGTAGCCCTCGATCTCGCCTTCCTCGTTCTCCTTCTTAACGTGCTTGAAAACCGGCTCGCCTTTTAAGAGCTTGGCCCGCTCCTCTTTGTTGAACCTCTCCAGCGGAGATTTGTCGCCATCTTCCGAGGCCTCTCCGGAAAAAGCGGGAGCGCCGATAAAGACCAACGCACAAACAACCGCGCCGATGATCAGCTTGTAAAAGTTTTCGGATGTCGTTCTCATGGCAATCCTCCTTGATTGTTCCAGCGAAGTTGTTCCACCAGCGCCGCAACGACTCCGGCGGCAATACCACCCGTTCGAACAGTGCCGGCCGTCTTTCATTTGACGAAACCCTGATCGCCGCTGGCGTAGATATCGTTCCTGGTCCTTTCTTTGACCTTGTACATGGCCTGGTCAGCCAGCCTTATTATGTCTTCCTTGTTAACCGCGTCTTCGGGATAGGTGGCAATACCGAAGCTCGCCGTGATCTTGATGTTAAGGGACTCCTTTTCAAAGAAGGACGCTCGATTCAAACTGTTGCGAAGCCGCTGGGCAACGATTCCGGCCTCGTCCTTGCCCGCCTGGGGAAGGATGATCACGAACTCATCTCCACCGTAGCGGACCGCCCAGTCCACTGTTCGAAGGTTGTGCGTAAGAAGCTGGCCTACTTCCCGGAGAAGACGAGACCCCACGAGGTGGCCATGCTCGTCGTTTATGTCCTTGAAGTAGTCCAGGTCCAAAAAAACAACGGAAAAGGAAGTGTTGTAACGTATGGCCCTGGAAATCTCGGTCTCCAGAAGTGAGTGCATGTGCCGGGCGTTGTAAAGACCGGTGCAGTCGTCAACGATGGTAAGCTCTTTTATCTTTTCCACCGAACGGGCGTTCTCGATGGCGATGGCTGCGAAGTCCGCCAGGGCTTCGAGCAGTGCCAGGTGCTCCATATCCTGGTTGGGACTCGCCAGGTTCAAAAGCTCGATAACGCCCAGGGTCCGGCCTTTGCTGATAAGCGGAACGCAAACGATGCTCCTGGTCTCGAACCCGCTCTTCTCGTCCACCCAACTGGCGAAACGGGGGTCCTGGTAGGCTTCGGTGATAATTACCGGCTCGCCGTTCTGAGCCGCCCACCCGGCAATGCCCTCCCCCACCTTGAGACGGACCTCCTTGAGGCGTTCCTGGGCCTCCCCTACGACCACCTCGAAGTAAAGCTCGTCCGACGATTCGTCAAGCATGAGCAAAGACCAGTTGCGCGGCTCGTAAAGCTTGCCAACCATCTCCATGATAACGGCCAGCACGTGGTCCAGCTCCAGCGACGAAGTCAAAGCTTTGCCCACTTCCCGGAGGATGTGAAGCGCGCTGCTGTCCTGGGATATGTCCCGGGGATCAAGATCGTCGGTCATTAAAAGGCTCCCTGTTGATACATAATGCCTTCCTCACCACGTCCCAAAGAGCGGGAAAACTCCGGAGCGGCAAGGTTCAAAACCGGCCCGAACCGATTGCAACTTATTTTATAAGAGCAATAATGTTTAATCAAACCTCTGAGCCTTTGGGGAACCTTTCCCCTCGATTCGTTTCAGCTTGTACACTATCGCCCTAAGCTCCTTCCACTCCGTGTCCCGAAACAGCGCCGTCCGGTCCGGACCGGGATAATAGCACTTCCACCGGAACTGCTTCTCCTTCATCACCCACAGCACGACATTTTGTTTGACTCCCTGAGTATCAACCTCGCCGCGAACCATGAAAGAGCCGCCGCCCAGCTCGTCCTTCTTTTTGTCCAACGGATAAAGCTCCGACCACAGAATGTAGCGCAGGTCTTCATGAACGTAAAGGCGCGGCAGGTGTGTCTCCCACTGCGAGGACTGAAGCGTTCCCGATGGATAAACATCCGTCTGCGGAGCGTGAAACTGAAGCAGGAAATAGTCGTAAGCAAGTACGGCATTGCCGCGGGAAACCCTGTCAACGTACTCCGCGGCTTCAACGTATCCTTCGCTCCGGCTGGACTGCTCCCTTATAAACGCCGGCCCGTATCCGAAAAAATGAAACGCGCCCGCCAAAAGAGCCACCACAGGCACTGCGGCGCCGAGAAGCCTCCCCCGCTTTCGGGCATCTTCCCGGCAGGACCTCCAGTACTCGAAGGCAAGCTTTGCGGTCTCTGAAATTCCCAGGCCGGCCAACACGCAAACCAGCGGTGCCAGGACCACGAAATATCTCTCCAACACGCTCACCCACCACATGTGAAGGCCGAGATAAAGAACCAGGAAGACAAGTATGGAACGGCCGGTCCGGCTCAATGCCGCAGGCGCGAGCCCTACAATTGCAAACAGGCTCGCTGCATGGCCGGCCACCGGAAAAGAGAAAGCAAGGAAGCGCAAACCCGCGTGCCCGGTGGCTATGGACTTCTTGGCCGCTTCGCTGGTGTAGGTCGAAGAAAGAAGCTCTCCACTCATGAGGTATGAAAGGGCCCACCAGAAGCCCCCGATGACAGCGAAGACCACTACTCCGCCTGCAAGCCTGCGCAACCTGGAAAGATCAAAACGCAAGTATGGCTTATGACGCGTGAACTCCACGTGATAGAAAAGGAGCGCGGGAAGCAGAAACCATCCTTCGTGACGGGTAACAGCGCATAGTCCTCCCAACAGGCCCGCAAGCAAAGGGTCCCGGCCAATAAGTAACAGCGAAGCTGCAAGAAGGAAAGCAAAGTAACATTCCGAAAAAGGGATTCCCGAGTAGGCGACAAGGAAGGGGCTCAGAGACGCCAGGATCGCCGCCGCCCGGGACGCGGCCCTGTCGTCCGAGATTTGATAAGCGAGATAATAACAAAGCACGGGAAGAGATGCAGAGCATACGGTCAATACGCACTGGCCGGTAATAAACCAGTCCAGGCTGCCGAAAGTTATGATGCGGCCCACTAAAACGGCGACCGGGAACCCCGGCAGGTACTTGGTGTGAAAGCGGCCCAGGAGGTTGTAATGACCGTGCGAGATGGAGCGAGCAAGCTCCAGGTAGTAGTAGGCGTCCTCCCAGATATGGTCGATGGACAATACCGGCCAGGCCCGAAGCAAAAGCGAAAGAAAAACCAGAAGGCAGAGAAACCATGCATCCCAGCGTCTCATATCAGCAGTCCTGTTTTCCTTTACGACCACACCTAAAGTTTATATCATGAGCGGTGCAGGAAAAAAGCCGGCTTGCCCGCCAGTGGAATAAGAGATACTATCAAAAGACGAGAAAGGAGTTTTTCCATGAGCTCGTATCTTATCCTCACCGCAGTGGGACCTGACCGGCCCGGCCTGGTGGACGACATCTCCGCACGGCTTTATGAAAAGCATCTCAATATTGAAAACTCCAAGATGGCAGTGCTTGCCGGCGAGTTCGCCATGATCATGGTGGCCTCTGGAAACGAGGAAGATGTCCAGACAATAATTAAAGAGCAGCAGGAATTGTTCCGGGAGATCGGCCTTGAAATCCGCGTCAAAAATTCCGACGCTCCCGGCCAAGGCGCATCACGGCCCGCTCTCGCCTTTCACCTTTTGGCCTCCGGAATGGACCATCCCAATATCGTCCACGAAATAAGCAGTATCCTCCGCGGCTACAAGGTCAACATGGAATCACTGGAAACTCGTGTCTATGCCGCTCCCGTCTCGGGAGCGCCGGTGTTCAGCATGGACGCCCATGTCTCCATCCCCGGCGAGGTCCGCATAAGAAGACTGAAAAACGATCTCATCGAGCTGGGAGACGAGAAGAACATGGACATCGAGCTCTTTCCGGGCAAACAAAATCATGACGGATAAAACGCTTGCCGAACTCAGGGACGAGCTTGAAAGGCTCAACGCCCAGCTTACGGACAGGAAGGCTGCACTGCCCGCCCACTCGATGCGGCCCAACCAGCTTATGGAGATCGAGGAGCTGGAGGAAAAGATTAAATCCGTCAAACAAGAGATCGAAAGCAAAGGCTGAGCTTGCCCGCTTTTCTGTTCGCCCGCCATTGCTGATAAAATCCTTGCCATGAGCCCCAAGCTGGAGTACGCGTCCGCCGGTTTGCTGGCATTGCTCTTTGTGGCCCTCTGCATAAGCAGCGTCTTTCAAAAGAGCGCCACAACGGACGAGTTCGCGCACATGCCCGCGGGACTGCATGCATGGCGCTCGGGAAGCTTCGAGCTGTATAACAAGACACCTCCGCTATCCCGTATGGCCGCGAGCCTGCCCGCGCTGCTGTTCAAGCCCGACATCTCCACTGACCTTCCCGAGCTCGGACCGTGGAGGCCGTGGGATTTCGCACACGACTTCCAGGACAGCAACGCTGCTGACTATGCGGCAATGCTGGCGGCATGCCGGGCGGTTGTGACCTTTATCGGCCTTGCACTTTGCCTGCTCGTCTGGAGGGCCGCCCGCAAGCGGTACGGTAAAATCGGCGGGCTTGCAAGCCTTGCCGCGTGCGCGCTGTCGCCCACCATGATCGCCCACTCCCGCCTGGTGACCACTGACGTGCCGGCTGCTTTCTTCTCGTTCCTTTTCATGCTCGCTGTGCTCTCTTACTGGAAAAAGCCTTCATTCAACTCCGCTGTACTGACTGCATTGGCGCTTGGTGCGGCAGTGCTCACCAAGTTCTCCTGCCTGTTCTGGGCCCCTTTCGCATTGGCTGCGCCCCTGCTCGCCGCTTTCGTAAAACCCCGCAACAAGATTGAGAAGCCGAAAATGTTTGTCTTTGCAGGCCACCTCGCCATGCTCGTGCTCGTGGCATGGCTTTGCATCATCCTCGGCTACGGCGGCCGGCAGGTAAAGGTCCATAACCGGGTGACGCCTGCAAGCAGCGGGCTGCGCGCTATCTGGCCCGTATTGAAATGGGCGCCTCTGCCCGCCGACTTCGTAAAAGGGCTTGACCGGCAACTTAACGACGCACAGCAGGGCGAGTTTAAAAACGACAACTATATCCTCGGCAAGTCCTACTCCGGCGGGAAGTGGTATTACTTTGCAGTGGCCGCTGGCGTAAAGGAGCCGGTCATTTACCTGGTGCTCTTTGCCGCGGCAGCAGGGCTGGCGGTTGTTAAAAAGCCTCGCCGGCAGGAGGAGACGGTGCCGTTGTTTTTTATAGCAGCCTTTTTTGTGACCGCGTCCGTCTTCGGCTCGCTACAGATAGGCGTCCGCTATTTGCTGCCCGTGTACCCCGCCTGCTTCCTGCTTTTCGGCAAGCTGGGAAGCTTCGCTTTCTCCGCGGACGTAAAGGACATAAACGGAAGCGTCAGAAGCGATGAAGGCCGGCTTTATGCCAAGCGCGGCAGCCGCCGCTTTCTGCGGGGCGCGCTTGTCTTTGCGCTGGCGTTGTTACTCGTCGAGCACGTCTTGATCTGGCCGCATTACCTGGCCTACTTCAACGCCTTTGTGGGCGGGCCGACAAACGGCTTTCGCGTGCTCCGCGACTCGAACCTGGACTGGGGCCAAGATCTGCCTGCACTTGCCGCATGGATGAGGGACAACAACACGGACGAGCTCGACCTGGCATACTGCGGACACGACGACCCCCAACGCTTCGGCATAAGATACACTCTGCCCGCAAGGGGCTCGGACAACCGCTTCATCGCCATAAGCGCAAACTATATCACCGGAAATAAGTATCCCTTGCGCTACTCCTCGACCCCGGTCAATAAGTCGGACCCGATGTGGGCGGAGATCGGCAAGTACAGGGACAGAAAGCCGGTGGCTATGCCGGGATACTCCATCTTCGTCTACCATAAGGTGAAAAGCTCTAATGGACACAACAGACGATAAAGGCCGCAGCCAATGCCCGCCCGAGTACCGGCCGTTTTTCCGTAAAGAACGGCTTGTGCTCTTCGGCATCTTTGTACTTGCACTCGCTTTTCGCCTCCTTTACATACTTGACATAAGCGACCAGGTATTTTTCGACAACCTGCTTATCGACCAGGACTCCTATGACAGGTGGGCGCAGAGGATCGCTGCGGGCGACTGGCTGGGAGATGAGCCTTTTTATCAGGCGCCTTTCTACCCTTACTTCCTGGCCCTTCTCTACTCGGCCATCGGCCGCAACCTGGTGGGCGTATATATCATCCAGGCGGTGATGAGTTCGGCCTGTGTGTTCGCCCTCTACGGCATAGGCAGAAGGTCTTTCTGCGACGCCAGGATCGGTCTCTGGACCGCTCTTTTCTGGGCGCTTTACAAGGTTGACTTCTTTTTCGCGGGACAGGTACTGAAAACTTCTCCGGGCATGAGCCTGGTGATACTTGCCTTGTGGCTGTTGTTTGTTTTCCGCGACCGGCCGACGCTGGGGCGCGGCTTGGCCGCGGGACTGGCGGGCGGAACAGTGCTTGTTTTCAGGGGGAACTTCCTCGCTGTCATGCCGCTTATGTTTCTATGGGTTGCCGTAGTGCTTGCGAGGCGCTCGGGAAAACGGGCAGCGGTCCCTCTTGTTGCGTTGTTCCTGTCATCTGTTGTTGTGCCTTTTACCGTGGCAGCCCGGAACTATGCCGTATCGGGAGAGTTTATACTGACCACCGCTCAAGGCGGGATCAATTTCTACGTGGGCAACTACCGGCAGAACACGATGGGCGTGGGCAAGGACCCGGACTGGGCCCGCCGCATTCCGCGCTTCGAGCAGGAGGACTTCCGAAAGAAAGCTGAAGAGATATCCGGCAAGGAGTTCTCCCACTCCGAGCTGAGCAGGTTCTGGTTCCGGCAGGGGCTCGCCGAGATCAAGGCCGATCCGGAACTTTTTGTAAAGCGGCTCGGTTGGAAGGCCCTGTTGATTATAAATTGGCACGAGATATCCGACAACTTGAACTACGAGTTTTTCAAACAGCATTACTCGCGGGTGCTTTCTTTGCCCCTGCCCGCGTTCTGGCTGGCCGGCAGCTTCGGCCTGTCCGGCCTGGTGCTGGCGCTTTTACGAAGAAAAGACGGCCTTCTAGCGCTCTACTTTTTCACCTATGCCGCAACCCTGTTGGCCTTTTACGTGGTCAACCGTTACCGGTTCCCCCTGGTGCCCGTACTGCTGGTTTTCGCTGCCTACGGCGTGGTCACCGCCTGGGACTTTTTACGGACCCGGAAAGGGGAGACGCCCGTACTCTTTGCCGTGCTTGTTCTGGCCTTTGCTGCAACGGGCGCGCCCCGGTTCGGACACAGCTCCAAGTCGATCACCTGGACCAAGCTGGGCAACGCCTACTCCAGGGAACACAGGTACACCGAGGCCATCAAGGCTTATGAAAAAGCGTTGCAGTTCGACCCGCGCAAAGAGCGGGCCTTGATCGGCCTGGGAATCGCTTACGAGCAAAAGTACCGGTTCGACGAAGCGGCAGGCATGTACTTGCGGGCCATCCGGCTAGACCCCCGCAATGCCCGCTCTCACTACTTGCTGGCAAGGACACTGGAAAAGATGGACAGGACAGACCCGGCGAAAAAACATTATGCAAAGGCGCTGGAAATCAATCCCCGCCTCAAGCCCGCCCGCGCCGCACTTGAAAGGCTGAGAGACTGAAGACGTTTGCTCGACCCGCCTGCTCCGGGCATAGAGAAGCGGGATATGACGGACCGGTTACTACAACCAAATCCGCTAATGACAGTACCGTCCTTTTCCCTTGTTCCTTTTTAAAAGTCCGCTTTGCTGATAAAATGAAATTTATGGAACGTTACAGTGCATACGGCGTAAAAGCGGCCGCTGCTTTTTGCGTGATTCTCTTTGCCTGCATGTTGTTCGCGGACGCGAAGCAGGATTCGGAAAAGGTCAAGCTCTTTCTCGGTGACGAACTGGTTTACTACTGCCGCGACTTCCAGGTGAAAGACGACACGGTCTACCTTCCCTTGCGGGAGTCTTCTTTGTCGCTCGGGCTGGACGGGTTCGCCGACTCCCGCAGCCGCACGGTTTTCTTCCGGCACAGGTTTTCGCTGGTGGTGATAAGCACGGAGAAAGCCACTGCGGAGTGGGGCAGGAAGCACTACGATCTCGCATCCCCCCCCATCTGGACGGACAAGAAGATATACGTTCCCGCAGAGGTTTATACCGGCGTGCTCTCGGAAGTTTTGGAAAAGAAAATAAGGATAGAAGACGGGCGGCCGGCCTCGGAGGACGACAAAAAAGCAGACAAAGAAAAAACAAAGGGGAACTCGTCGCCTTTTTCCACTGCGCTGCGCAACCCGGTTGACGTCATCGCGATTGATCCCGGCCACGGCGGATCGGAGACCGGGGCCACCGGTCCCGACGGCATCAAGGAAAAGGACGTCACTTTAGAGATATCCTTGAAGCTTGCGGAAAAACTTCGCGACAAAGGTCTCAAGGTTTGCCTTACCCGGGAGAGCGACGTGAACGTGCCGCTTGCCAGGCGTCCCCAGAAAGCCGAGGAATTGGAGGCCGACGTTTTTATAAGCATCCACGCCAACGGCTACAAGATGATGAGCACCAAAGGTTTCGAGACCTTTTTCGCCAG
>CAYQTK010000124.1:0-12033 GCA_964420375.1 uncultured bacterium | reverse complement strand
TTTCAGTTCGCGATTTTTGTTGGCCCGTGTAAACCAGGTACTCGTCGTACAGGTCTTCCCGGTAGGATTCTTTCTGTCCAGGCGCCACGTAGTTTCCGGCCTTGACCTTCTCGAAGATCATGTCCTTGAGCCTTGCTTCATCGGTCTCGCCCGAACTCTTCACTTCCTCGAATACTTCATCAAGGCCGACGATGCCGACGGTGAAGCCGCCGATGTTGACTTGTCTTATCTTTGTCATGGTCTCCTCCCTGAACCTCGGACAGTCTATGCGCTCTTTTCGGTCTCGGCATAACTCTCGGGCATCTTATAGTCTTTTCCCAGCGCCTTTTCCATGATAAGGCTGATAAGGATGAAAACCGGCAGCGTGAAGACGAGCCGGAGCAACGAGAACTTGAGTCCCATGAACCCGATCTCGAAGCTGACCATGGGCAGCTTCATGGCCGAGAACGCGCCCAGGTATATGAACACGTTGCGGGTGCTGCACCCCTTCTTCCGGAGCATGAGGGCCACCGGGAAGGCGGCGTACAAAGGCCCCGCATAAGTCATGGCAAAAAGTATGACCCAAGGCGTGCCTTTAAACCCGGTCCCTTCTCCCAGCCTCTTTTCTATGGCTTCCTTGGGCACCCATACGTCAATCACACCGATGAACAGGAACACCAGGGGAAGGATGATGACGATCTCGGAGGCGAACTCGCCGAACTTATAAAAAACCCCGATGCCCGGCTGCCAGCCGAGAACAAAAGAGACGGCCGCGGCCGCGAGAAAAGCGAAAAACGGCAGGTAGCCCCATGCCTTCTTTTTCTGGTCTTGATCAGAGCCAGGCATAGGCAACTCCCATCAGTCCGGCCACCGCAAACGCACCGGCAAGACTCAAAAGGTTACGCAGCAACGCGGCCTTCCATCCGAAAAAGCGGGCCTCCAAGGGAAACGTGACCGTGCCCACCATCATCAGGGTGGTAATGAACACGGCGACCACGGCCACGCTCACCCCCTGCTTGAGCAGGGCCGAACCAAGCGGATACGAGATGAAGCCCGGCAGCAGGGCCACCGAACCGATGCTTCCACTGATCAGAAAACCGGCGACTCCGGACTGATCGCCCAGGTACTTTCTGATAAGCGGCGGAGGAACCAGGTAAAGTACCAGGGCCATTAACACCATGACCCACAGCAGGGTGGGCATAATGTTTACGAACATGGTCATGCCCCTCTTGAGTCCCTCCCACGTCCGCTTGCGGTCAGCAAGTGCCGAGACCAGGATGATGCCGAGGATGGCGAGCGAAAAACCGGTCACTGCGAGTCCCCCTGAATTTGAATGCCCATCATCCGCACCCCGCTCTCGGAGCGCATGGATATAGTTGCCGGAGGTGTCATCAGGCACTTGCCCCCCTCCAGCGCGAAGTCCTCGCCGTCCACCTTTACGGTCGCCTCTCCGTGGATGACCACGAAAATCACGTGAGACGCCATCTGGCACAAGGGCATCTCTCCGCCCGGCCCCAGCTCGATGATCCTCGCCTTGAAGGCCTGCGTGGAATAGAAAACGTTTTTGTCCCTTTCCTCGTAAGGAAGGGCATCCATCGCCGACAAATCAAAGACCCTGGCTTTTCCGCTCATCGGTTGCCTCCCATAAATCACATGTTTTTTATCATGCGCTTTGGTTAAGCCACTCCAAGGCGTCGGCCGCGGTGTCGTTCACGGTCGCGGCCTTCATCAGGCGCGAGACCAGGATGGCCTCGGCGATCTCGTCGTTGGTGGCCCCGGCTTTTTTCGCCATCTTGGTCCACATCAGGGTACAGGTTGATGATTGCAGGGATGCGGCCACTCCGATGCCGATCAGGAGCTTGACTTTCTGATCGAGGGCCTGGAGATTCGGGTTCTCCATGATGGCCGCACGGTGGTCCATGTAGGTTTTGGCGCCTTCCGGCGACACGCTCTTCAGGATGTCCATCGGGGTTTTGTTTTCGTTCATTTTCAATCCTCCTTTCCGTTTTTCTCAATCAATTTCTGGTAGGCCCCCTTGGCCCGGGACCTTGGGATGGCCTTTTCCGAGAGAAACTTTAAAACGCCGGCGAGCGGCTCCAGCAAACTGCCGGGAAAGCCGACAATGGTCTCGCTGGTCTCGATGTCGGTGGCGTCTCGGCAGCCGTAGCATCCCAGGGAATAGTTGAGCTTGTTCTCCAGAAACGGAATAATGGTCGAGTCCACGCAGGTGGCCTGCAGGACCGCCGTGTTTCCCGTCCTCCGCTCTCCCCCCGCCAGGTTGAGGTCGGCCAGGAGGAGCCACATGAGTTGTTCCGGCTCGGCTTCCACCACGACCATGTCCGGGATGGCCGGGCATTCTCCGAGGGGGGCCGCGGCAATGCTTTTCACCCGGCCCGGCTCGAGGCGAGGCATGTTCTCGAACATCAGCTTCCCGGTCTCCGGCTTCTCCACGATGCCGAAGCCGACCAGGGCCTTGCCGCCGGCCAGGCCTTCGGGCAACTCCCGCATCCCGAACGCGTTCGCTGCCGCCGGGCAAGCCAGTTCTTCCGCTTCCAACAACAGCGACTCTCCGGCGCGGGCCTTCATCAAAACCTGGCAATAGCGGTGATGGGAAACCTTCTCCCATTCTTGAAAAGGCATGAGGTCCGAACCCTCGCCCAGGAGAAAGACACCGACCGGCTCTGTTTTTAAGCCCAGAATGTTTTTGAGAAAATTGTTCTGTTCGTCCAAACTGCTCATCTTGTTACCTTCCTTCCAGAAATATTCGGGCCGCGTAGTAGTGGTCCCTCATCCGGGACCACAGCCGGGGGACCTTGATCTCGCCCCGGAGCCATGCCCGGAAACAGGGAATGAGTTCCGTCGAGTAGCTGATAATAGCGGTGTGAGTCGCCTCTATTTCGACATCTGCTTCGACCCGCTCTCCGTTCTCGACGACCCTGATTTCCGCGCCTTCTCCTCGAAACTCTATCAACAGCGGATCGGACAAGAAGTCCTTCTGGCGGATCAAAATCAGCTTTTCCCCGCCTTGCAGCCAGTCTCCAATCAGCGCCTTCTTATGACCGCTTCGGTAAACGGCTTCGAGGAATCCGTCCAGATGGAGCCGGCGGGCGGAATCCCAGAACATGTTGTTGTTCTCGCGCACTCTGTCGGTCATGCCGCCCATTGTCTTTAGCCTACTTCTACTGCCGGACCGGCCTTAAAGAACACCGAAAATGAACCGCAGGCAATAGTAGATTCCAACCACGATGAAGATTACTCCCGTCACCCTGCGGACCCACAGCTCGACCTTGCCCAGCCGGTTGAAGGCCTGGGCCACCGATTTCGCCCCCACCGCGATGGCGATGGCAAAGGCCATGACCGGCAGTCCCGTCCCGATCCCGTAGAGCAGGGGCATGATCAGGAAGGAATCATGTTTGACGGAGATCGGCACCAGGCTGCCGAAGAAAAGTGCGGCTGAAACCGGACAGAACGAAAGCGCGAACATGATCCCCAACAGGCCTGAACTCAGGAAGCCGGACTTTTCCGCCTGCTCCTCCATCTTCTTATTGCCCACCAGCGCGGGCAGGTCGAAGCTGATGAGTTCAAGAAGGACCATGCCCACGAGGATCAGCAGTGGTCCCAGGACCAGGTTCATGTATTTTTGAAGAAACATGGACGCCTTGGGGATAGCCGTCAATCCCAGGACCAAAAGCGCGCCGATGACGATGTAGGTCAATGACCGGCCGAGGGTGTAGCTTGCCCCGGCCAGGAAGGTATGGCGGGGTTTTTCTATCTTCCGCCCGATGAATGATATCGCCGCTATGTTGGTCGCCAGCGGGCAGGGGCTGATCGCGGTCAGGATCCCCAGCCAGAAGGCAGATGCGGCTCCCAGAAAAAACACTCTACTTCCCCTGAAGATAGCTGTTGACTTCGTCCCGGATGTATTTGAAAAAAGTTTCCTTGTTGCGGAGTAGTCGCCAGACCTTCTTGAGATTTTTCCACCGCGCTTCCTTGCCGTCCCTGATGTCCGAAACCACCACCGACTTGGTGTGAAGCTTGTAGTCCTTTACGTAGTGCTTGTTGCCCTGTTTTTCGACATTGATGGCGTGAAACTCGACCCGGCCGTTTTTGAGCTCTTCGGCGAACCCCGTCTCCACCGCTTCCCTGGTGTAATTTTCGATTCTCGTGCAAGCGGGACAACGATAGGTAGTGTGGAAATAATAGACGATGACCCGGTCGGGCTTAACGGTCGGCTTCTTTTCCGGATCGGCAGCAGTGGCGCTGTCCTGTGCAGTGGCGTTGTCCGTTGCAGTGGTGTTGTCCGTTGATGAGGGGGCCGATTGATCGCCTATCGAGCTTTGGCCCTGCTGTATGATTAACCAGCCGGCGCTTGCGGCCACGAAAGCAAGCAAGATCACGCTTAGAATCTTTTTTGGTTTCATTTAGAATCCTCTCCCTTTATCATGATTTTTTCTTGTCGAGCCAGGGATTTTCCTCCCGTGCCCCGTCTCTTTTCCTGGCATCCATCTCGAAAGCGGGCCTGCAGTGCGTCTTTTCCATCTCCTTCACCAGCCTCGGATACAGGCAGTCCCGGACCAGGGCCAGGGCCTCGTCCCGGTCGTCATCCAGCGCGGCCCGCATCAGGCGGATGGCATCTTCTTTCTCCAACGCCACCATCATTCTATGCAGCGGCATCTCTTCCCCCTTTGAAACTAACCGGCTTTCTTTTTCGCATCGACAGTCCATATAACAAGCCGGCCGTTGTAACCATGAACAAAGCGACCGAGAAATACTGCCCGGGGGTAAGGCCCCAATAGGTCCGGTCACTGACGCGCAGGCTGTCCAGAAAGAACCGCGCCGGGGAATAAATAATTATCGCCAGCGCGAAATGAAATCCCGGGAACACGCGACGGTCTTTCATCGCGTAAATCAACCCGGTCAAAACTACGGCCAGCAGCATTTCGTAGAACCCGAGGTTGTGCCTCGCCACGCCCTGGCCGTCCATCATGGCCAGGAAGAAGTCGCTCTCTCGGCCGGGGTGGTCGAAAACGATAGTGCAGCCCAGTCTCCCGATGATCCAGGCGGGCGCAAGGCCGAATACGATTGCATCGGCATAATTCAGCCAAGGCTGATGCTTTCGCCGAAGGTACACGAACGCGCCCAGAAAACCGCCCGCGAATCCGCCGAATGATGAAAAACCTTCCCAGAACTTGAGCAGATAAAGGGGATCGGACAGGACTTCCTTAGGATAATAAAACAAGGCCGAGAACCAATGCGCAAATGCCAGCCCGACGATAACGGCCCACGTCACGGCCCCGGAGCAGAATTCCACGTCCAAACCCATCCGCCTCGCCCGCCGCCGGGCCAGGAAAAAACCGACAACAATGGCCGTCGCGGCCAGGACCCCAAAAGGATAAATGCCGATCGGGCCATAGAGTTTGATTTCGGGCAAGCTCAAGTTGGGAAGCATCAGACCATCGCCTTATCCGGCCTTTTGGATCAGCTTCTTGATTTTGTCCGCGTTGGGCAGCGGCTTGCCCTGGTGGGCCACCTTTTCGTTGATCACCAGACCCGGCGTCATCATGATGTACTTCTGGATCCCCGCCATGTCGGTGACGTACTCGACCTCGGCGTCCACGCCGGAATCTTTGACCGCGGCCTCGGTCGTCTCCAAAAGTTTTTTGCAATTGGCGCATCCAGGCCCTAAAACCTTGATATTCATCTTCGCCATTTCAAGTTACCTCCTCGTTAATGCTTTTCACTTCCGATTTTGTCCGGCAAAAACGGACTTGCCCTTGTCAGTCACCAGCCTGATGTTTTCGTCGCTGACCGGCGACTGGCCCTTGACCAGTCCCAGGTCGGTGATCTGGATATTTTGGAAATTCTCTATTCCCGCCTGCTCCAGGGTCTTTTTGGCGCACTCCATCTGACAGCCGTCGAGGACCAGCACCTTCTCCGCTTCCCTGGCCTCCTCGATCATGCCTTCAATTCCCCCGCCGATTCCGGCCAGGCAGGACATCTTACCTGCGCCCTCACCGGAGAGCAGTCTCGCCGCCCGGTCGCACATCTCGCCCGTGTTCGATGCCCCCGAGCACGGGAAAATCAGCCGCACCGAGCCGCCGCAACAATTATCGCCTTGCTTTGACATTTGTATTTCCTCCCTTCATTCTTGCTTTTTCCGGAAGGACCCGGAGGGATCACTGTCTCCGTCCAGGTGCGACTGGAGCCGGTCCGACTGCGAGACAGCCAGTTTTTTGTAGATGTTCTTCTTAAGGAAGAGCAGAGCTTCGTCCCGGTCGCCGTCGGTGACGATCCGCTCCAGCGTCATCACTTCCTCCGGTTCTAAAGGAACAACTTTGCGGGTCATGGTAAGCATGGTCGTCTCCTCTCAATTCAATCAAAAATATAGCCGTAAACGATTCCCGCGATAGTGGACATGATTACCACCAGTAACAGGTATACAAAGGTTTTTTTAGTGCCCAGCACTCCCCGGATCACCAGCATGTTGGGAAGCGATACCGCGGGCCCGGCAAGCAGGAGAGCCAGCGCCGGTCCCTGGCCCATGCCCGAACCTATCAGGGTCTCCAGTATAGGGACTTCGGTCAGGGTGGCGAAGTACATGAAGGCCGCGGAGATGGAAGCGAAGAAACAGGTCCAGACCGGCCAGACAAATTCAATGAAACTTTTCAATGGTCCGGCTTCTATTCCGGTAAGCGCAAAAAAGGCGTCCGGACGTGCGCCCACCACGGCCTCCACGTATTGCGATGGAATGACCGCCTCGTGGTCGGGGCGGCCGAGCAGGAACCCTGCGATCAGCACCCCGATGAACAAAAGCGGCATGATCAAAAGAGAGTAGTTATAAGTCTCTTCCACCCAGCCTTTAAGCTCGTCCCTCTCGAACCAGCGCCAGATAACGGGTAACAGCGCCACCAGCGAGCCCGCGGCGATGTACCATTTGATGTCGTAAATGAACGCCCAAACACCTTCGGGGTCAGCGGGCTCGCCCCAGTTGGCGAAGACCAGGAACACGATCATGAGTCCGAAAAACACCACGTCCTGCCAGAGCTTGCGCGGCATCTCCAAATCCATCATCTCCATGTCCGTGTTTTCAAGTCTTTCCTGGTCGTCCTTTTGGAAAAACACCGCCATGAGAATTCCGACCACAAAGGCAAAAACAACGGCAGCCACTGCCCTGGCAAGCCCCATCTGCCAGCCGAGCACCCGGGCGGTAAGGATGATGGCCAGCACGTTGATGGCCGGGCCGGAATAGAGGAACGCGGTGGCCGGTCCTATGCCGGCGCCGCGCTGATAGATGCTGGTGAAAAGAGGAAGCACGGTACAAGAACAGACCGCCAGTATGGACCCTGATACGCTGGCTACGCTATAGGCCAGTATCTTCTTGGCCTCTGCCCCAAAGTACTTGATCACCGACGCTTGAGAGACGAACACCGCAATGCCGCCCGCGATAAAGAAGGCCGGAACCAGGCAGAGAAGGACGTGCTCCCGGGCGTACTCCTGGAGCATGAGGAAGGCTTCCATGATCCCCGACTTCACCCGGTCTTCGTCCAGGGGAATGAAGTAGGCCACCACAAAAGCTATGACCAGATATATGAATTTCTTGCGATCACTCATAGAAAAAGACCTCTTTCATTTATCAACACGTCTAACCTCTTTTTGTTACCATAAATCCTTAAGAGAACCATGTAAAAGTCGCGTGCGAGCGGCTTTAGCCGCGAAATACACCTCTTTACTTTTGCGTAAAACAAAATATTCACCGCTCCGGCTTCATCGCGGTTATTTCCGCGGAAGCGATCACGTTCTCCGCGCCGCTGCCGGGCGCCCAGTCTTTTATGAACTCGCCGCTGTCCGTTTTGACCTTGACCTCGATCTTTTCGAAGCCCGCTTTATAAAGAAGCTCCCGGATTTCTTCCACGGACGCCGCGCCCGAGATACAACTGCAATGCAGTCCTTCGTCTTCCTTCCACTCCGCCGGCATTTCGCCGGTCCGGACGGTGTCGGACACCGCCAGCCTGCCGCCGGGCCGAAGTACGCGGAAGGCATCTTTATAAACCTCTTGTTTGTCCGGGCAGAGGTTTATAACACAGTTGGACATAACCACGTCCGCGGAGGCGTCCGCCACCGGCAGGTGTTCGAGCTCTCCCAGCCTGAACTCCACGTTTCGAAAGTTCTCTTTTTCCGCGTTCTCGCGGGCCCGGGCCACCATCTCGGCGGTCATGTCCACGCCGATGACATGGCCCTGATCGCCCGCCTTCTCCGCGGCCAGGAAACAGTCGAAGCCCGCGCCCGATCCCAGGTCCAGCACCACCTCGCCGGTCCGGAGCGAAGCTATGGCCTGGGGATTACCGCATCCCAGGCCCAGGTTGGCTCCCTCCGGCGAGGAGGAAAGCTCTTCTTTCGAGTATCCCAGTTTTTGGGCGTGCTCATCCAGGTCGGGGGAGGAAGTGCTGCAACAGCCGCTGGAAGGGGAACAGCCACAACCCTGGTCCTTGCCGACAATCTCGCCGTACATTCGCCTTACAGATTTTCGGATGTCGTTTTTTTTCGTCATCATATTTCACCTACTGTCTTGTCAAAAGCTTTTTGGGGAATAGAAAATAATCGTGCGAGCGGCTTTAGCCGCGATCTTTATTGGATCTGTTCCCTTTTTTTCGAGTGACAAAGCACTACTATGATGATGGGCTACTCAAGCCTTTAATTTTGCCGCTCACCTGGTTTGTCCTCCCATCAGGTAAAGGAAAGTGGTGGCCCAGTTGGTCAGCAGCACGACGACCGCGAAGAGAAGGTTCCCCACGCTCATGAGAGCCAGGCCGCTCATGATGTTTCCCACCACGCAGCCCCGGGCTATGGCCGCCCCTGTCCCCACCAGGACTCCTCCGAAGAAGGCGGTCACCGTCTGCTCCGGCGGCTTGGGAAGAAGCTTTGCCCGTCCCGATAACCTCGCGCTCACGAACGAGCCCAGCACGAGCGCGCTTATTTCCAGGATCAGCCACCAGGAGACTTTTTTGGCGGGCTTTGGGGGCGCTGCTTGATCGGAGGCGGCGGGTGTTTTCGGCTTCTTGGGCTCGTAAACGTGGTTGAGCGGCGCGTCGGTGACCAGCAGTTCGGCGTGCATTACTCCGTGGGTCACGCCGAGCGGATAGTTTCTGCCGCTTGCATCCGAAGACAGGTAGGCGAAGGCTGCGAGGAGCCCGATGGCAACTCCTGCCTGCCATGGTTTCCAGGGTCTCGTAAGGACCCTTTGCATGAAGGGCATATCTGAGGCCTTTACATCCTCCTTCGATTTCCCCCTCTTTTTTGTGATATAAACCGCAACCCCCAAAGTAGCGGCGGCGATGATGACGGCCATCAGCCAGTAAGGGAGACCGGTGATTGAAAAGAAGGTGACCGGTCCGCCGTCGGCGTTTTTTATTACGTAGCTCTTGAGAGTTTCGTGGAACCCGTGCAAAGGGCCATGTTCGACCGCCATTATGCCGATGGGTATGCCGACAAGCGCCGCCATCGAGTTCAGGTTTCCTTGTCCGGACTTGTACAGGCTCCCGCTCACGCATCCCCCGGCCAGGACCATGCCCACGCCGAAGACAATCCCGCCCACGATGTAGCTGGCCCAAAGAAGCGGCTTCGGGTTCAGATTGACAAGGTCCAGTCCCGCAAGCAGTGCAAAAGCCAGCATGCTGACCGCCACGATGACCCATATCCCCTGGAGCTTCCGCCAGTCCTTCCACATCAGCGCCTCGCTGAAGGCGGACGCTCCGCACAGGTCGGCCTTTTCCAGGAAAAAGCCGAACAGGAAGCCGACGGGAACGGCGGTCAGCACCCAATACCCTGTCACCCCACCGGCAATACCAAGGGCAAAAATTAAAATGAATGAGAAAACAGCAACTGACTTCGGCTGCATTAATCCCTTCAAAGACATTCATAAACCTCCTAACTTCTTGCCGTCTCGAAAATCGACGGCCCTTTTTCTACGCCGCTTTAGCAAATAACCTCCGCCGGAAATACAGCGCCAGATTCACCAGGGAAATCAACACCGGGACCTCAACCAGGGGGCCGATCACCGCGGCAAAGGCCACGCCCGACTCTATGCCGAACACTGAAATGGCCACCGCAATGGCCAGCTCGAAATTATTGGACGCAGCGGTAAAACTCAGGGTCGTGGTCTTCTCGTAGTCTGCTCCCGCCTTTTTAGACATCAGGAAGGTCACGATAAACATGACCACAAAATAGATAAGAAGCGGTATTGCAATCCTGACTACGTCGAGGGGAATCTTCACGATGTACTCGCCTTTCAGGGAGAACATGACCACGATGGTGAAAAGGAGAGCTATCAAGGTGATCGGGCTTATCCGGGGTATGAATTTTTCTTGATACCACTCTTTGCTTTTGAACTTCAGCAAAGAGAAACGGGTGATGATCCCGGCGATAAAAGGTATGCCCAGGTAGATGAACACGCTCTTGGCTATTTCCAATATGGTCACGTCCACCACTTCGCCGGAAAGCCCGAACAGGGGAGGCAGCAGGGTTATAAAGACCCAGGCATAAAGCGAGAAGAACAGCACCTGGAACACGGAGTTGAAGGCCACCAGCCCGGCCGCGTACTCGGGGTCTCCTTCCGCCAGGTCGTTCCACACGATGACCATGGCGATGCAGCGGGCCAGGCCGATCAGGATAAGGCCAACCATGTACTCCGGGTAGGAAGGTAAAAAGAGTATGGCCAGAAAGAACATCAGCACCGGGCCTATAAGCCAGTTCTGTACCAGGGACAGGCCGAGTATCTTATAGTTTTTAAAGACCTTGCCGAGCTCCTCGTACTTTACCTTGGCCAGCGGAGGGTACATCATCAGGATCAGTCCGATAGCAATGGGGATATTGGTGGTGCCCACACTCAAGCGGTTCCAGAAATCGCCCACGCCCGGCCAGAGGTATCCCATGCCGACTCCGACCGCCATAGCCAGAAATATCCATAAGGTCAGAAACCTGTCCAGGAAAGACAGTTTCTTGCTCACGGCTTTTTCGTTTTGAACAGAGGCTGGCATCTTTTTTCTCCTTTACTCTTAAAACTCAGACAAGCAGGTCATAGACCATCTTGGCGGCGAGCAAAAGCAGGATGACGACTGCACTCCGTCAATAAAGCACTGAGCACCGTGATTTTCGCCTATCTCGACTATGCAGTGCAGCTCACTGGAGTTGCCGGTACGACTCACTGACAGCTCCCGCATGGCAGCAAGTCCGGCACGCACGCCTGCGGCGCTTGCCCAGCAGATATGTCCGTGAAACTTGAACGTGTCTTCGTAAACTTCCTGGTTTTGCATTGTAACCTCCCTTCGTGCTCACAATAATTCAATCAGCGCTTCCGTGATTTGGCGCGGGATGACGTACGCACCGCGCGGGCGAGCTCCATTTTTTCGTCGGCCATGACGCAAATGCCCTCATCCAGGCAATTAAGCATGGAAACCAGGCAGGGAAGCTTGACCGAGTAATACACGTAAAGACCCTCCTTGCGGGACCCGATGACCCCTGCCTGTCGCATCACCGAAAGATGGCGGGAGACATTGGCGTCCTTGGCCCCAAGTATAGCTACCAGCTCGCCCACGGTTTTTTCTCCATCCGAGAGCGACTCGAAGATGGAAACCCGGAAAGGATGGGCCAGGGCCTTCAAGATGTCCGCCTTCTGCGCCGCGGTCCTCATGCGGAGCATTGCTTTGTCCTTTTGCTTTTTATTCATCTCGCTTTCTCCGGCATTATTTTACTAATTAGTAATATAGCATAAAATGCGTCCGCAGTCAATTTGAGTTTATATCGGATGTCCCCTGAATTTGCCGGAGTGGTGACTGGTGATTATTGGAGTTATTTCAGGGGGTTTTGCGGCGGGAGGGGAACTTGCGTTTAGTGGCTACATGGGCTTGGCTTCGGGGGAGATTGGTGGGCGGTTTGATGTTGAGAGCGTCAAAAAGCTGCGCCAGGCTCGGGCGGGGTTTGGGCACGGTGAGATAGCCGCCCTCGCCGCCGATCACCACCTCTTGCGCGCATAAGCTCTCCAGCAACGACAGCCCCTCC
>CAYQTK010000123.1:0-12046 GCA_964420375.1 uncultured bacterium | reverse complement strand
GCGGCGACTATGCAAGCGTCAGCGGAGGCATTGCAAACACTGCCGACAACTATTATTCGAGCGTGAGCGGCGGAAACCAAAACACTGCCACTGGCTTATATAGCAATGTCAGCGGAGGTTACCAGAACGATGCCGGCGGCAGCATGTCCAGTGTAAGCGGCGGATACAACAACACGGCCACCGGTGTTCGCTCCAGCGTTGGCGGAGGCCAGACCAACACGGCAGTCGGAGCTTACTCAAGCATAAGTGGCGGGCTTATGAATAGAGCCGACGGAAATCATGCCTTTGTTGCCGGGGGGAGAGGCAACGAAGCCGACATGGATTACAGCAGTATCAGCGGTGGAAGAGACAACACAACCTTGGGCGATTACTCGGTGGTATTGGGCGGCAATGTTGTTTCTACCAGCCAGCAGTACGAGATAGCTCCATACTGGGGAGACATGGAGGAAAAACTCCAGCCGGTCAGCGTGGTAAAGAGCGGCAACACGGTTGTAGACTTCATCTTCACCAGCGTAAACGTCCACGTCAGGAGCGGCACCGGCACCACCGACGGCGAGACCACGGGCTACGGCAACCTGATCGTGGGCTACAACGAGAACAACCAGTCATACCAAAGGGGAGGTTCTCACAACATAGTGGTTGGCCGCGACCACGGTTACAACTCCTTCGGAGGCATAGTGGCCGGAAAGATGAACCAAATTAACGGCCAATATTCCTGTGTCATCGGCGGGTGGTTAAATAAAGCAAACGCTAATATGGCCAACGTCACGGGAGGCACACAAAACAACTCCACGCGAACTGCTGCAAGTATATGCGGCGGGCAATATAATAACGCTACGGCGGATTATTCGACGATCAGCGGCGGAGCACAAAATAATGCGGACGCGGATTATTCCAGTATAAGCGGCGGTTATGGTAACATGACTTACGGAGATTATTCCAGCATAAGCGGCGGTTATGGTAACGATACTTGCGGCAGTTGTTCCTACTCCAGCGTCAGCGGAGGCGCGGGTCGAGACGTATACGACAGCTATGACTGGCGGGGAGGCTCGTTATTGGAGGATTCCTGATCGCGCTTGGTAGAGGATCATATTAAAGTTCATAAGATGCGTGCTAGCGACCTGAGTCGCGACTTCCGTCGCTCGCACCAATATAGTGCTTTTTGTAAGCGACAAAAACAATTGTGATCAAAAGCTTAGTTTGATACTGCAAGCGGCTCAGTAGTTGTTCTGGAAGTGGAGTCCTTCGACGAGCCTCGAGGTGAGGGCTTCAATCTCCTGGTCGATCTGTTTTTTGAGCTTGAAGTCCTCGTTGTAGAGCCTAATAAGCCGGTCCCGGAAGTATCTCCTTCCCTTCTGGTCACGGAAGTTGAGAGCCAGGAAGGAATGATACCTGAAGGCATCGGCTCGGGGATCGAACTGTTGCTTTGCGGAGTCGTACACTGATATCTGCTTGCGGAGGACCCGGGAGTCGAGCGGGCCTCGGTTCTCCATCTGGCCCCGCAGGTAGTCCATGAGCTCGTTGTGAATGAGCTCGTAAAGTATGCGCGCATCCGTGCCTTTTTTATGGCCGGCCAGTATCTCCATCAACAGCTCGAAGTAGACACCGGAGATTTTATACTTCAGCCTCTTGCCGGTACATTCGAGGAGGACGGGATAAACGTCTTGCCCCTTTCCGGAGTAGGGGCTGCTTCCGGAGCCGGAATGGAATGAGAGCAGCGCGCCGAAGTTGGCGGCAACTGCATGGAGGGACCGAACCCGGTTCTTGAGAGTAGTGAGGTTATCCGTGTAGTCTTCCCGTTTCTTGAAGCCTATGTTTGGGGCCACGAACTCGCAGTCGTTTCCCAGGTGCTTCCATTCGGAGAGATAGGTATAAAGCTGTGCCGCTGGAGTGGGGTTCTCGGTCTCATCCATGGATATTTCGAATGCGAAAGGATACTTCATCCTTTTTTTGATCTCGTCGTAAATCCGGGCGTTGATCTCGATGCTCTTTTTAAACCGGAGGCAGGAAGCCATGGCCCGCTCTTTGTTGATCTCGATACGCACCGGCTTTCCGTCCGCGCCCTTGAAGCGGAACCTTCCCACGTAAGTCTTCAGGATGCGGTCCTGCTCCTCCTTGGAGTAGGCTTTCTTGAAGGTCTTGGTAAGTGTCTGACCTTTGAGCTTCTCCGCCTGTTCGTCGAACAGGTCCGAGGTGTCGGTGGTAAAGGACCTGACCACCCCGGTGTAGATGGCCTCGTCAAGGGCATGGATGTTATAGCGGATGGATTTCTCCAGGGCCGCCGGCCCCACCAGCCGCGGTGTTTTAACTCCCTCGATGCGTTTTACCGCCATTGCCGATGATTCGGTGATGATGAGGTGGTCGGCCTCCATCTCGACGGGCAGTCCCGCGGACCGCGCCGCCCGCGAGCCGTGTATCAGGTACTTGCGGATAGAGGTCCCGGTGTGTCCCAGGGTTATCTCGTATCGTCCGGGAGGGGCCTGGATAATGGACTCGGGCGCGGTTTCTCTGCCGAAGCTCAGCATGAGCCCGGCCGCGCAGTTGTGCTTGTCCAAGGAAGCCAGGATGCCGGGCAAAAATATTTCCGGGATCCGGAGTCCCAGCGCAGGATGATGGGTCTGGCCCAGTAAGTTGGCGCCCGCACGAAGGCCGTTCAGGTCCTTTTCCGCGCTTTGTTTCTGATCTGCAGCCACTTTTAAACCTCCGCTTGTTCAGACTCCGCTGAATGAGTTGAAGCCACCGTCGATAGGCACGACCGTCCCGGTCACAAACCTGCTCTTCGGGTCCAGAAGCCACAACAGGGTGGATAGCAGGTCTTCTGCCTTGCCCAACCGACCGGCAGGAGAATGATCCAGTATGGTTTGTCCCCGCGCAGTGTAGCCCCCGGTTGCCTCGTCAACAAGAAGGTAATAATTCTGGTTAGTTAGAAAAAAACCTGGAGCAACAGCATTAACCCTGATCCGGGGCGTGTAGTTTTGGGACATGTGCACAGCGAGCCACTGGGTAAAGTTGGCAACCGCTGCCTTTGCCGCAGAGTATGCAGGTATGCGGGTCAGCGGTCGAAAGGCGTTCATGGAGCATAAGTTGATGATATTGCCTTGAAGGGCCGTATTCTCCACTGTTTGAAAAATGAGCCGACCTAAGACCTGACTGGGGATAATGGTTCCTAAGCAATTAAGATCAAAAACTTTTTGCACCGCCTCCGCGGGAAGGTCAAAAAAGCTTAAATCTGAGGAAGTAGTAGCCTGAGGATGATTGCCGCCGGCGCCGTTAATAAGGACATGCAACCCGGAAAGTTCTTTTTCTAAAAACCGGGCCGCTTCTTCCATGCTATCCCGAGAAGTTACATCAACAGCCCTTACTATAGCTTGTCCGCCCTCTGCGCGTATCTTTTCCGCTTTTTCAAGCGCGGCATCTTCGTTTATATCCAGGATGGCTACGGAAACTCCTTCACGGGCTAAAGCCTCTGCCATAAAACCGCATAGCTCCCCGCCTCCGCCGGTGATCGCCGCTTTCAGTCCAGATAGATGCAAAGCTTGTGAATCCTCTTTCATCGCTTCCAAAAATCCACTTAGCCTACATTTTACTTAAAGATTTCCCGAAAATCAAGATATTTTCTGCGCGAACCCTGGAATCTTTCTGAACAATTGTCAATTAATGTATTGATTTTAAAAGGAAAAATAGTTTGAAATATTCGAGAATTTTACAGCGAGCGGGTTTAAGGATTTTAAACAGCGAGGAATAGGAAAAGGAGTATAAAGGGAATTATACCATTTGCAAAGAACTTTTAGAAAAAAGAGGCTTTTTCAACTTTCATGTTGCAGGAACTGTTCTGATGCCTTATGATTTAATATACCCTCGACGCGGGAAAGGAGTGGTTACATGAAGCGGGTTCTTTTTGTTGATGACAGCCCCACCGTGGTAGAAGCTGCTTATGACGAGCTGGAAGAAAAAGGATACGTAGTAGACGTTGCTTATAACGGCAAGAAAGCAATCCAACTCCTGGAGGAGAACGAGGAAGGTCTTCCCCACTTGATTGTCATGGATATAGAAATGCCCAAGATGAAAGGAGACGAGGCGGTAATTCAAATCAAGCGCAATCCTGCCTGGCAACATATCCCCGTTATAGCACTTACAGCTCGGAAACAGGACGTATCAGGCGAGGCTGTCAACCTGTTCGAGGATTACCTCATAAAACCGTTCGGCTTCGATAATCTTCTCGAGACGGTGGAGAAACTGATCGGCCCGCCCGATTGAACCGAAGTTTTGCAAGTGGCTTATAAAAACCTGTTTTTAGAGATATTAAGGAGGAATATATCATGTCTTTTCTAACCGACGCAGGCGGCGGGGGCGAGATTCCCGATGACCTTCAAAAAGTGATCGACTTCCACGGTCATCTTTGTCCGGGAATCCTTATCGGCTATCGCGCCTCCAAAGAAGCCATGTCCCGGCTCGAGTCGCAACGCTCGCGCGACGAGGAGATGGTGGCGGTGGTAGAAAACGACTCCTGCTCCGCGGACGCGGTCCAGGTCATGACCGGCGCGACCTTTGGGAAAGGCAACTTCATCTTCCGTGACCACGGCAAACAGGCTTTTACCTTTATGCTGCGGCCCTCCGGAAAAGGTGTCCGCCTGAATTTAAAGGCCGGCATAGCGGGCGGCGCAGACGTCTCCCGGGAGGAGAAGTCGAGAATCCTCATGTCCGAGCCAGCACAAAATTTGTTTCACGTTGAACAAGGCACCATGGAACTTCCGCCCCCGGCCGAGATCAGAAACAGCGTTATCTGCGAATCCTGCGGAGAGCCGGTCATGGACAGCCGCACCAGGGAGATAGACGGAAAGCTGCTGTGTATTCCCTGCTCGAAAAAATGAAGCAAGCACATCATGAGACCGGAACGATGCCCATGTCTTGCGCGGCGTTGAAAAGACAATCGAAATCTGTCGCGAGATGCGTCAACATTGCCTGGAAGATATAAGGTCGGGCATCTGCATCCTTTCGAGAAATCCCGTGTATGCTCGGCGCATTTAAGCAAAGGGGTACAAAAGATGTTGTCCGGGTTCAAAGTCTCTCTTTCGATTGCGGTTTTAACCTTGCTTGTCCCTCTATATTTATCCGCTTCCCGGCCCGCGGAGGGCATTTTCGACGAGGTTCAAGATGACGTTCGGGTGTTGTCTCTGGAAGGTGATTCCCGGCCGGCAGAGTCGGGAGCATATATTTATGCCAACGAAGAGGTCCGCACAGGTAAAGAGGGTTTTGCCAGGATCGTTTTTGTTGACGGTTCCGCCATGGTGGTCCGCTCTTCGAGTCGGGTGGAAATTTCCGACCACCGCACCAACCCCAACGGCTCCAACTCCGTTTCTCTTTACCTGGGCCGCATGTGGGCTTCCATCACCGGGCGGGACGAGGACGATGAGGACGAGGCTTTCCAGGTCATCACTCCCACCGCGGTCGCCGGCGTTCGGGGGACCTCGTTCGAGGCGGGCGTGGGCAAGGACGGCGCGGCCCGTGTGGTGGTTGAAAAAGGCATGGTAAAGGTCTCCTCCCCCCAAGGCACGGTCGAGGTTGGCGAAAACCAGGAGACCACGGTCGAGTTCAACCGCGGCCCTGCTGATATTTCGTCCTCCTCGCCGGAGGAGGCCCGCTGGAAAGAGTGGGTGACGGAGCACCGGGAGAAGCTCATAAAACACGGCAAGTCCATAGTGCCTCTTATCATGCGGGACGTGAGGAAGGCCCGGCTGGACATGTACCGCCTTAAGAACAAGGGCGAGCGCATGTTCAAGAGGTTTAAAAGACAGGCGGACCGCGCCCGAAAGCACGGCCGGGAGTTCGAGCTCAAAAAGTCTCAGAAGGTCATGCTTGCCGGACACATAAAAGACACGCTCCAAGCCTTGCAAGAACTCCATCGCACTGACCGGCAGATGATGGCCAGGTATTACCTTCTCAAGCAGATCGAGGAGGACGTGAAGGCCAACCCCGACGATTACGACCCCGAGTTCCGGGAAATGTTGAACGACGTGGTGGACAAGCTGGAGGAGCTGGACGTCATGGAAATCCACCGCCGAAACCGGAAAGCGATTTCCTCCTACCTGGACTTTATTGAGAAGTTCGCCCGAAAACACAAGCTCGGCAAGTACAAACACGGCGTTGCCGAAGACCGCAAGGAGCTGCTGTATAAAGCAAGAAAAGAGTACTCAGAAACTCAACAAGGGGAATGATCGCGGCAATACAATAAGCCGTTGCCAGCCCCGGGGCTCTCACATGGGCCCCATGGGATTGAAAAACTGCGTGCCTCCCTGGAAACCGCGGACCTCCTTGAGCAGGGCGACCATGTCCTGTTTGTTTTCTATGAAGTCCATGTTGTCGGTGTTGATGATGAGCAGTGGTGTCTTGTTATAGGAGAAGAAGTAGCTGGTATAGGCCCGGCAGAGGTCTTCCAGGTACTCGATCTCGATGTTCTTCTCGTACTGCTTCCCTCTTTTCCTGATCCTTTCCAGGAGCGTCTTGGGGGCCGCTTGCAGAAGCAATACCAGGTCGGGCCTTGTCACGCGAGGGTCAAGGATGCGAAAGATTTGCTCATAGAGGGCGAGTTCGTCGTCGGAGAGGTTTATTAACGCGAAAATCCTGTCCTTGTCAATGATGTAATCGGAGATCACTATCTGCTCGAACAGGTCCGGCTGCATGAAATGCGCTTGTTTTTTGTACCTGGAGAGCAGAAAGTAAAGCTGGGTTTGGAAGGCGTACTCCTCCCTTTTCTGGTAGAACTGTTTCAGAAAGGGGTTGTCTTCAACGTCTTCGAGAACCAGCCGGGCATGGAACTCCTCTGCCAGCATCTTGGCGAGCGATGTCTTTCCTACACCAATCGGACCTTCAATGGCTATATGGCGGTACTTCATCTTCCGCGGTCTTATATCAATGGCACGTCGAGCAGCTTCCGGAGGAACAGCTCGAACATCCCGACCCTCCGGAGCTGGGCACAAAACTTCCCCCGCTCTTGTGGGCACAGGCGCTCATCAGCTTGTTCACCTTACCGCTCCCGCACCCCGGACACTTGACAGGGTCATCATCAATCACCAACTCCTCGAAGTCCTGCTCGCACTTCGAACAATGAAACTCGTATAACGGCATTTTTATACACCTCGATGATTCTTGTTTTATAAACTAAATATAAGTCCGAAATGCCGCCGCGTCAAAAGGCATGTAATCTCAGCCGTGCTTTATAATCACGCCGGTGCCGCCTCCGGGGTATTGAAAGCCTATGGCGCCGGTCTCGCACACTGCATAACATGCCGCGCACTCGAGGCAGAGGCTTTTATACTTCGGCGAGAGGCGGGCTTTTTCCTGCACTGCCCAGACTCCCACGGAGCAGACCATGGCGCACTCCCCGCACCCGTTGCACTTGGACTCGTCAAAAAAGATGAACTCGCCGGGGTCGGCGTCATCCGTCCGATAGGTCAGTCCCAACAGGTCGGTCCTTGTGAAGTCGCCGCCAACAGTAGTCTTTTTGTTCATCATAACCCCTCACAGTAGCTGAATGTACGAGACGACTCGTCAAGAGATAAATTAATGCTTTCATCGCGACTTCCGTCGCTCGCACTTAACTTATAAGCTTTAATGTGATCCGCTGCCAGTGCTTTGTCAAACGTTTTTTATGGAATAAGAGAAAGTCGTGCGAGCGGCTTTAGCCGCGATTCTCGCAGTTTTTCTTGTCCTCCTTTTTCGTTTGACAAAGCAATAGCCGCGATCAATGTATAAAAATCGCCTTCATGAAAGTCCCAGCCGTTTTCTGACCATCGAGCTTACGATCCTCTCCGGGATTATGCGCGGCAGCCTGCCTTTGATGCCGCGGGTTATCATCCCTGCCAGTTTCTCCCGGTTCGCCGCGGATATGCCCTTGCCCAACGGCACCACGTTCTGCTTTGCAAAATCGGACAGCTCGGGCAGTAGGTCCAGAAAATGGCCGAGATGATCGTTGAACGTCCGCATGTGGTCGTCGCTCCAGTCGAAGATGGGGCTCGGGAAGTTCAGCGACTGGACCTCGCCTAGGAACAGCACCATGGTCTTCATGAACTCGGGATCGAATGCAGAGTTCTTCCACAAATTGACGTACTCCCTGCCGTACTCGTACTCCCTTCCTACAGGGGAATCTTTCCACTTTCTTTCAAAAGCGGAGAGTGCGTCTTCTCCCACGTCTCCTCGGGAGATGGAGTCCGCGGCAACCTCCGCGGCCATCTCGCCGGTCATGCAGGCGTGCCAGATACCTTCCGCCTCGAGGGGACACGGAAACCCGCCCGCGTCGCCGATCAGCATCACCCCTGCCCCATAGGTCTTGCCGGGATGGGGCATCCACGGCAGGAGATGCACCTGGTACTCCCGTATCTCAGCGTCCACCGCGCGGCAGACCGCCTGGAAAGCGGGAATCTTCAGAATCCGCTTTATCATCTCCCGCGGTCTGGTGTCCCATTTGTCCAGCCATTGTCCCAGTCCGAGGTGGAAGCCGTCCCTGAAGTTCACCTGGTAGGCCCCGCAGTAAGGACCGAACCACACCATCTCCGCGTTGCCGATCACGTCGTCCATGCGCTGCTCGTCGCATGCAAAGTCCACCTGCGGCACCAGGGTCACCTGGTCTTTTTCCCATCTTTGCCGGATGCCGGAAGCAATGGCCACTGTGGAGTGGGCCCCGTCCGCGCCTATGACCACGTCGGCCTCTATCTTCTCTCCGCCGTCGGTGACCAGGCCGCAGACGCGGTCGTTCTTTTTGATCACGTCGGTTACCAGGGTCGAGGTCCGCAACTCCGCTCCGGCGTGGCACGCCAGGTTGGCCAGCAAGGGGTCCAGGTCCGAGCGGTAGATGCTGGCACCGGTCATGCCGTATCCCTCGTTGTTGTGAAGGATGCGCTCGTCGTCCATCCTGGTCTTGGCGGTGGATATGGTTGTCACCAGGTTGTCGTTCTCGTCGGTGATCTTGAAGTAACAGAAATGTATCTCCCGGTAGGAGTCCAGCTCGGTGACCTCGTCCATGATGAGGGGGAAGTCACGCCACCAGCGCTGGCCCAGCCCGCAGCCGGACGCGTTCTTTTCGCCGGGCTTGCGGCCCCGCTCGAAGAATACGGTGTTAAGACCCAGGTCGGCGGCCCGCCGGGCAGCGCAAGCGCCTCCGGGACCGCCTCCAGCTATGGCTACGTCGTACTTGGACATGTCCAACCTTCCTTTCCCGGCGCTAGTGTCCTGTCAAAAGCTTTTTGGGGAATAGAAAACAATCGTGCGAGCGGCTTTAGCCGCGATCTTCATTGGGCCCGTTCCCCTTTTTTCGTGTGACAAAGCGCTAGTGCTTGATCACCTGTCGCGCCGATCCGCCCCGGTTGTCAATGGTCTTACCCCCCGCCTTGATCCGGAGAGGCTTTCTGACGATGTTCAGGATGCCTTGCAGATACTCCTCGTCCAGCCCGGAGGCATTGTAAAAATCATAAGGCACGCATCCGAAGGTTTCGATCTTATACTTGCCCGCGGGCAGGCTCTTTACGGTGATCCGGTCGGCAGCAGCGCCTATATCGCCCGGGTAGTTCTCCGGCGGGTGCTCCTCGTTCCGGTCGTCGTTATAGGTGGACGATGCCGTGCCGTCGGTCATGAACTTGGGATCGAAACGGGTGTATTGAATCTGAGTGCCTTGCTCTCCGGTAACCAGGCGCCAGGAGTCCTTGGCGTTGTTGAATGACTTCTCCTTTTCGTCCATGTTCCCGTCAATCGGAAACCCCTCTTTGTTCTCCGAGTTGTAGTAGCGCATCCCTTTTGCATCAGGGGCGTGGTCGGTCATAAACACCAGGGTCATCTCGCTTATCAGGGAGCCGGGATCGAAAGGCACGTTAACAATGGTAGTCGTCAGGGTGAGGGTGTCCGCGAATATGGTGTCGATGTAGAACTTGGGTCCCTTGATGTTCATGGGGAACAGCGGATACATGCACGAGTGGGTGATTATGCGCACCGGCCCCGGCTTATAGGCCACCAGTCCGCCGCTGACGATCTCTTCGTTGATGGGAACTTCGATCATGCCCCGCAGGAAGCTGATCCTGCCCCTGATCTTCTGGCGGTCAATGATGTTCTCGCCGTTGCCGCCCGCTTCCGGCTTGATCCACAGCTTATTGATGAAGATGGTGGGCATGGGCTTCTTCTCGCGCCTCGTGGTAAGCCCGTCGTAGCCATAGGTTGGGAAGCGGACCTTGAAGTGCTTGTGACTCACCATCCTGGTGTAAGGCTCGAGGTCAGTATCCGGAGCGCCATTTGGAAAGAAAGCGATGTATGCCCATGAGCTTTCGGAGGTAAGCGGGTCAGTGAGCTCGACCGGCACTGCGGTTTTGACACCCGCCGGAAGGGAGTCGGCAGGAGATTTGATGCCCGCATCACGCGCCATGAACACCACCAGGTCCTGGGGATCGAGAACCCCGTTGCCCGCTTCTGCATTGGCTTCCGGGCCGCGGGTAAGAACGAACTCTCCATTGGCGGTGACCTCGTCTGTCTGAAAAAGTACGGGATGCCACGATTTGCCGTCATAAGAAAATACCGCGATCTTGTCCAGAGAAGAACCCACCAAGGAGTCGAGAAGTTTGCCGGGGATCTCCACCGGCTCGTAATAACGGCCATCCGTCTTGCCGTATCCCCCGGACATGCCGGATTGTACTTGCAGACAGAGAAACCCCGGTAAAACCAGTACTGCGGATATGAAGGTTATGTATCGTCTCATGCCTTCTCTGTTCATCTTCATGAAGGTAATAAAGGAGCGCGATTCGTATCAATCGATTGATCTAGTTCATTGTAGGAAGAACCCTTCCCCATGTCAAGCAGAAATTCATTGAGTGCTTTTCAATGGACCGAACCTCAAAAAACGCCGGCTCTTGCATATCAATACCGAGAGTTTATTTTCCGAGCCAGTGTTTTGTCAAATGCTTGTCCTGGAATAAGAGAGAGTCGTGCGAGCGGCTTTAGCCGCGATTATCATCGTCTCCACTTACCCTTTTTTTCGAGTGAGAAAACACTCGAATGAACAAGAGATTCCCCATTCTTCGCGTCTTTGCGTGATATGATTCTCAGCCTTCCTTGTTTTGGAAGGCAATGAAGTCAAAATAAAAAAGAGCAATCTCGGAAAAGTTTACTTTGCCTCCATCTTGAACACTACATCCCTTTCTATGGTGACCGCCACGGGCCGGTCGTTTTTGGTTGCCGGGTAAAACGTCCAGTCTTTGATTCCTTCCATGGCAGCCTCGTCAAGAACGGAGTAGCCTGAGCTTTTATCCACGAAGATGTCTCCTACGCTTCCGTCGGGCAGTACCTGGAACTTGAGCACCACCACTCCCTCCAGTCTGCGTCTTTGCGCCATTGACGGATACGTAGGGGGGGGACACGCCGCGCACGTGGCCGCCGAGAATTCCGGTTCCGAGGCATTGTCGGAGTCTTGCGTCCCCGCCTCAGGGAGGGATTCTTCTTCCGGTTTCTCCTCTTCGGAGACCTCGGGCATGGTCGGCTCCGGACCGTCCGGCCTGGCGGGTTCAAGCCGGGCCTTGTTGCTGGTCCTCTGGTTCTTTTTTTGTTTGCGCTGCCGGTCCTTTGCCGGACGTGGAGACTTGGAGTGCTCTCTCTTTATTGCAGGAGGAGGAGAAGGCTTTTTGACAGGCTTTAAATCGGGGGTAACCTTATCGAACGCGGTCTCTTCTTGCGTCACCCGGGCATCCACTCCTTTGCTTCCCACGCGCACCAGCTCTACCAGTTCAAAACCGGCCATGGAGCGCGGCCCCGCACGGGACCCCAACTGTCCCGCTGCGCTGATGAGAACCAGGACGTGTATCTCGAAAGAGATAATCAGCGCATACAATATTCTTCGAAAAGGCGTCATCTTAAGCTTTTAAAGAGTATATTGCGGGAAGAGTGGGGTGTAAAGAGGATGGCAGTAATATATTTTTGGATCCTCCAAAGAATCTGTGAATGGTCGGCCCACACTGACGCATAATGTGCGAGCGACTGATATCGCGAGTAAACTCGCTCGCACGAAAAACATCTA